>DATEGI010000313.1:0-12914 GCA_035280205.1 Terriglobales bacterium
TCTGGACCAGTCCCGTATCCCTAACCGGCTCATTTCCCGCCACTTCCGGCCACCGCTTCCCCGAATCCTGGAGCCGGGCGTAGCATCTACATGGGTAGTTATTGGAAAGCGTGCCTTATGGCAAATACCTTTAAAACCGCATTACTTCTAACCGCCTTGACCCTTGTCCTGATCTTCCTTGGGGAACGCTTTGGCGGACAAAACGGCATGATCGTAGCCCTTGGCATCGCTGTGGTCATGAACTTCGTTTCCTACTTCTACTCCGACAAGATCGCGCTGGCCGTGTACCGGGCCCAACCGGTTACGCGAGAGCAACTGCCAAGGGTGTATGGAGTGGTCGAGCGGTTGACTCAGCGCGTGGGCTTGCCCATGCCCAAGATTTACGTGATTCCGACCGACTCGCCCAACGCCTTCGCCACCGGGCGCAATCCGTCGCATGCTTCAGTTGCCGTTACCCAGGGCATTCTGGACCTGCTGAATGACGAGGAACTGGAAGGCGTGCTGGCCCACGAGCTGGGCCATGTGCGCAACCGCGACATTCTGATCAGCTCCATTGCCGCCACCCTGGCCGGCGCCATCACGGTGCTGGCGCGCATGGGTTACTGGGCAGGACTGTTTGGCGGCTTCGGAGGTCGTGACAACGATCGCGAAGGTGGGGGCCTGGGCGCCCTGTTCATGCTTATCCTGGCGCCGTTCGCCGCCATGCTGATCCAGTTGGCGGTCTCGCGTTCGCGCGAGTACCAGGCTGATGCTACCGGCGCGCACTTCACTGGCAATCCATACGCCTTGGCCAACGCACTGCGCAAGCTGGATACCTACTCCCGTCGCCTGCCCATGACAGCGACACCCTCAACCGCTCATCTGTTTATTGTGCAACCTTTGCTGGGGATGAGTTTCGGGAGCCTGTTCTCCACCCATCCGCCGATTGCCAAGCGGATTGAGCGCCTGACCGGCCAGCCGGCTGAGTTTCTGCAGTGAAGCGGTAGTTGGTAGCTGGTAGTTGGTGGCTGGTAGCTCGTGTTAACAATTGGCCACCACACGGGTTCGGAATTGAAGGTTGTCAGCTAGCGGGAGCAGCCGTCAGCTTTTTTCTTTTATTGGCGCGGAGCTACTCGCCGGAAATCCGTAGCTGACTCCCCGACTACAACTCCCCGTCTCCGTGGAAGCGCCCGGCTTCAGCCGGGCGAAGAGGAATAGTCCTACACCTGGGCTTTAGCCCTACACCTGGGCTTTAGCCCCGGTGAAGCTAGGCTCGATGCGCTCTCACCCGAGTCACCTTATTCGGCGGTAAGACAAAGAAGATCGCCAGGGCTACATTCAGCGCCAGGCTGGCCGCCACGTTGATATAGGCCAGCGCAAAGCACACCAGATAGAGCAGCGGTCCGTAGGCGTATTGCCGCGTGATTCTGTTTACCTCGGCTGCATCCACTTCGTCTCCCAGCAAGCGATGCCCAGAAGCGGCGTAGCGCCACAGCACGTTGAAAAATATGGCTACCACGACGTAGGTGCCGTTGTAGAGCATGGTGGCCGCCTTTTCGTCGGGCTTGCCCAGGTACTGCGCCAGAACCGCGGTGGGAAATGGAACCGCCGTCACGCCCAGCAGCAGAGCGCCATTAAGAACCAGCAGGGTGTGATCAATTCGCCGGATGTGCACAAACAACCGGTGGTGATTCACCCACATGATGCCGATAAATGCGAAGCTGATGACAAAGGCAAGGTAGGAAGGCCACTGCTGCCACAGAAGGCTTCGCAGCTGACCCGGCTGGTTTGAGGTGGGAACCTTGACGTTCAGCACGAGCAGGGTCATGGCGATGGCGAAGACGCCATCGGAGAAAGCCTCCACTCTTCCGGTTTCCTTGCGACCAGCTTCCTGGGTTGCCAGCGACACGATACCGCTCCTGCGCCTGGGAATTGACCATGCCGGCTACAAATCTTCCGCCCACCGACTCCCGACTCCTGACTCCTGACTCCCGGTTTTCTCACCGGCGCAGCAGCTTGAACGCGTGGTTCGACCCCCACTTCTGGTTAACAGCCAGGTCAATCCACAACATGGCCAGAGGTTCCAGAAGGCGCGCGTTAAGCAACGGGCCTACGTCCATGGGATTCAAACCAATATCGGCAATCAGCGGCTTCACCTTGGCTTTCGCCGCTTCATTATCGCCACAGTAAAAACCATCAGCGCGCGTACCGGCAAATTCAGCGTTGCCATAGTCGCCGGCTCCAATTGTATTGAAGGCTTTTACCACCTTTGCCCCCGACCAGGCGGCCACCTGCTCCGCCGCCGAGGTGGTGGTGCCCAGTACCAGTCCTTTCAGATCGGAACGCAGCGGGTTGGTGCAGTCAATCACCACCTTGGATTTGAGATCTCCGCAATCGCGAAGGGCCTGCTCGGCAGCCGGCCACGGCACCGACAGCACCACTACATCGCTGGCGCTGGCTGCTTCCAGATTGCTGCCGGCCGTCGCCTTCCCTCCTGTGCTCGCCAGCAGAGCTTTTATCTTCCCGGAACCCGGGTCGGGAACTCCAAAGCGAACTTCATGCCCGCGCCCCGCCCACAGTTTTCCTAACGTGCCACCCACATTGCCCGCTCCCAGTACCGCAATCTTCATAGTTCCTCCGTTTATTTCCAGTGATGCTAAAGCAGGACCAGACCTCGCCGGATGCCTTCGGTAACCGCTTCCGTGCGGCTCGAGGTGCCGAGCTTGCCAAAAATCGAAGTAATGTGGAATTTCACCGTGTGCTCGGAAATACCGAGCGCGGAAGCAATCTCGCGGTTGCTAAGGCCAGAGGTCATCATGTGCAGGACCTCGGTTTCGCGGGGCGTCAGTTCTTCCTCGCCCGGCTCCAGCTCTATTGTCTCCAGTGGTGGGTGCGACAATGCCTGCGCCGTCTCCGGCTCAAGTGCCGTCAAACCCGCAGCGGCGGCCTGCACCGCTGCCGCGAGTTGCTGACCGCTGCAGTCTCGGCGCAAAACACATAGGGCCCCCGCGGCCAGCAATTGACTCACCCAGCTTCCCACTGCATTGTCGGTGAGCAGAACCACTGCGGCGCCAAGCTCCGCAATTCTGCTTGCGGTTTCCCGGTGGTCATCATCCAGGTCAATGACGACCACCATGCCGGTTCGCGCCTGGCGCAAAGTTGTGCTTAAGTCGGCAGGTAAAATATCTGCACTCTCCAGAGCATCCTCTTCAGACAATTTCGCGCGAAGCACACGACCGCGCTCGGCTGATTCAGCTAGAACCAGCACCCGCGTGGCCTGTGCCGCCGCTGCCTTCAGTGTCATCGTCCGAAGCGGTCTCCCAGCGTCACCGGAATTTCTTTTCTTTCACCGCTGCGCACGATGCTGACGGAAACTTGCTCACCAACCCGCTCCTTCCCCAGGAGCGCTCGCAGATTGTGAGTGTGCGCAAGCGGCTTGCCGCCAATTTCGATCACCACGTCTCCCAGCATCAGCCCTGCGGCCGCGGCAGGCCCATCGCTTTCCACATGGACCGCGAGCAGGCCGTGACGGCTGCCCAGGTTGAGCTTGCTCCTCATCTCTTCCGGCAGCGCTACCGGTTGCAGGGCCACGCCCAGGTAAGGACGCTCGACGTGTCCTTTGGCCAGCAATTCGTCAACAACCCGCGTGACCGTGCTGCTGGGGATGGTGACCGGCGTGCCCCGCCTCAGGCCGCTGGTGTTGATTCCCACCACCTCTCCCTGCGGGTTCACCAGCGGGCCACCAGAATAGCCACGATAGAGCGTCAGGTCAGGCCTGATGAAGCGGTCAATCTGCCCGCCCTGCCAGGTCTGCCACTCTTCCATCAGGCCCGAGACGATGCCTGCGCTGGCGGTCAAATTGCCACGCCGGGTGCGTGCCAGGGCCAGCACCAGATGTCCAATGCGAAGCTGTTTGGCATCGCCCAGAGCAGCTACGCCAGTACCCTCATGCCCTTCCAGGCTAAAGATGGTCAAATCGGTGCTTTGGTCGCGTCCTTTTGTGCGGGCGACGGCAGATTTTCCCCCGGGCAGGATAACCGCCAGCTCATCGCCGCGGGCGGCGTGGTTGGCCGCAACCACCACTCCCTTCTGCCATATCACCCCGCTGGCGGCATGCGCATCCTTCGGTTGCAGCGCCACCACCGATTGCCCAACTGTCTCCGCAACTCGTGCCAGATCCTCGGAAAATTCCCCCCACCCTGCTTTGCCTGCTGCTGCCATGCAAATCTCCTGATTCGAACTTATGGTCCCTACGACGGTCTCCATCATGGCGGCAGACAGCATTGCCGCACATCACCCAAATGGCTAGGTGGTGCGGTTGGCAGTGCCGACGACTGCCAACCGACTCCTGACTAGTTGCTGTCGCTACCCGGAAGTAACCTCAGCAACCCGCTGCCTGCATAGTAAAATCGAATTTCCATGTCCACTCCGGCGGCCACCATTTCGCGCGCGGCGCAACTCGAGAATGCTTTGCGCAACATCATCCGCGGTAAGGATGAAGTGGTGCGCCTCGCCCTGGTGACCATTTTTGCTCGTGGCCACTTACTCATTGAGGGCGTGCCTGGAGTGGGCAAAACCACGCTCGCCCAGGCCCTGGCCCGCGGCCTGGACTGCACTTTCCAGCGCATCCAGTTCACCAGCGACATGTTGCCCAGCGACGTGCTCGGCATCTCCATTTATTCCGCCATGGAGCAGAAGTTCGAGTTCCGCCATGGGCCCGTGTTTACGAACGTGCTTCTGGCTGACGAAATCAACCGCACCACTCCCAAGACCCAGTCCGCCCTGCTGGAAGCCATGAACGAAGGCCAGGTGACGGTGGACGGCCACGCCTATCCCCTGCCCCAGCCGTTCCTCGTGGTTGCCACACAGAATCCGGTGGAGCACCATGGCACTTACCCGCTGCCGGAATCGCAGATGGACCGCTTTCTGATGCGGGTGCGTATGAGCTATCCCGAAGGCGATAGCGAGCGTGCGATTCTGAGGTCGCAAGCCGGCGCCGCCCGACTGGACGAGATGCGGCCCATTCTTAGCGGCGCCGATGTGGCAGCAATTCAGCAGGAAGTTACGCGCGTAAAGGTGGACGAGTCGCTGGTCAACTACACGCTGGAAATCGTGAAGCGCACGCGCGAATCGGAATACCTCTCCCTGGGCGTTTCCCCGCGCGGCGGCCTCATGCTCTATCGCGCCGCCCAGGCGCTCGCCTATGTTGAAGGGCGCAACTTCTGCACTCCCGAGGATTTCAAGCCGCTGGTTATTCCGGTGTTTGCTCACCGCGTGGTGGTGAATGCGCTTTATTCATCCACGCTGAAAAAAACTGAGCAGGCCGAACAGGTGCTGAAGGAAATCGTGGATACCGTGCCGGTGCCGGTGTAGCCCGCTACCCTTCTGTTGCTAGCTACTTTGAAACCTGGGTTTGGAGGCCTACGCCCGCCCCCATATCGTGCCTGACCTCGCGTGACCTGGCTGTGGCCTACAAAGACGTTCTCGGTCACGAGTCGGTTAAAATGGCTACTACGAGCTGAAGGACCGCTCCGCTATGACCGTGCTGCGTTTTTTCATGCTGCTCTCGCTGGTGGTGTGGATCGGCGGGATTGTTTTCTTCGCCTTCGTGGTGGCGCCAGCGCTTTTTACTTTGCTGCCCAACACACATCTGGCGGGGCTGGTGGTCGCACGTTCCCTCAAAACTCTGCATTGGATTGGGCTGGTTGCGGGGCTAGTCTACGTGCTGACTTCTTTTGCCTATGCTCGCCTGACCACAGCTTCGGTTCAACCCCTGGCCGCGCGTAACGTGCTGGTGTACATCATGCTGGCGCTCACCGCCGTGCTGCAGTTTTCCATTATTCCGCGCATGGATGCCCTGCGGCTGTCAGTGGGACAATTTGATGCTGTCGCTCCCGACAATCCCGTGCGTATGCAGTTCGATGCCCTGCACGTCTGGTCCACGCGCCTGGAGGGCGCTGTTCTGCTGCTGGGCCTGGCGCTTATCTATCTGACCGCCCGCGTGGCGGTGCAGCCGCGCCCGGCCACCACGATAACCATGCCCGCCTCAGTGATGCA
Source organism: Terriglobales bacterium (assembly GCA_035280205.1). Classification (GTDB taxonomy): domain Bacteria; phylum Acidobacteriota; class Terriglobia; order Terriglobales; family Acidobacteriaceae; genus JAICWP01. Next base: position 6,037 of record DATEGI010000313.1, read on the forward strand.
CGGCAGCTAGAACCAGGGGTCAGTTGTCAGGAGTCAGGAGTCAGGTTTGAGCTGACTACTGACTCCTGCCTCCTGCTTTATTCAGCGCCCCATCGAGGTACACCAGATATCCCTCAATCAGCCGATAGCTTTCGTAATAATCATCCAGATGAACGGCTTTCAAGGTGTCCTGGGGGCTGTGCAGAATGGGCCAGGTTTGTTGCGTCACTGAATGAATGGTGATGCGGGGAATCTTGCGCCGTGCAAATTCTTCCGAGTCGCTGCTGCCCAGACCGTCCACATTGACGCTTCCGAGCGGCAAATCCAGGGATTTGGCGACGGCTCTCAGCGCCGCGGCCAGATAAGGGTCTGCGTGGCTGAGCCACATTTCAGTCGGTCCTAACCCCAACGTGTCCATGTTGACCATGGCGTTGGTACGCGCAACATCATCCTTGCTCATGCGGCGTACGTATGCCTGCGAGCCTAGTTCGCCCTTCTCTTCGCCAGTGAAAGCTATGAAGATGAAGCTGTGCTGGCGCGGCTGGGTGCGCAGGCCCTGGTACAGGCTGGGCAACAGCGACGCCCCGCTCCAGTTGTCCACTACGCCGTCTCCCACCGACACGCGGTCGAAGTGGGCTCCCACGACAATAGTCTGGTTCGTCTGCCCAGGCAGCACACAGATGAGATCGGGCTGTTTAAGGTGCTCGACGGGTTGCTCTGTGAGATGGTTTGCGCAGCCCAGGTCCGTGAACATCTTTTTGAGGATGGCCTCGCGCTCAGAATTATCGCGAGAAAATGATCGGAGCCGCTGCTCCACTACTTCCTTCTTGACCGCCTGGAAGCTCAGGCCGGCGGCAAACAGTGCAGCCGGAATTACAGTCAGAGCGGCGGCGATGAGGACCGCTGATCGGAAACGCATAGCCCAGCCGAAGCATAGCATCACTGCTTGCGCCGGTCGTTCCATTTATTATGGGATAGCTGGTAGCTAGAAATTAACAACTACCCGCCACCAATTACGTTTTCTTATGAAAACCGGAATCATCGGCCTGCCGCAGGTAGGCAAATCATCGCTGTTCCGCATGCTGACCAAGGCGCACGCCTCCGAGCGCGCTTTTGCCAACCCGCGCGAAGCTCACGTCGGTGTGGCCAAGGTGCCGGACGACCGTCTCGACCGGCTTGCGGCTATGTGCAATCCGCGCAAACTGATCCACGCCTCCGTGGAATATGTGGATGTAGCGGCCATGCCGGTGGCCACCAGCAAAATGGCGGCAGGACCGAAGGAGGGCCTCAGCGAATCCATTGTGACCAATATTCGGGGCGTGGATGCCATTGCCCACGTCGTGCGCGCGTTTGACGATCCCTCCATTCCCCACGTGGGCGAAATCAACCCGCTGCGCGACATTAAGAACGTGGATTTTGATCTCATCCTCAGCGATCTAGGCCAGGTGGAAAAGCGCCTCGAACGCCTGGAAAAGGATTTGAAGAAGATGCGCTCCCCCGAACTCGAGCGCGAGCACGACTTGCTGATCCGCGCCAAGGCCCATCTGGAAAGTGAGAGCCCGCTGCGCGAGATGACCATGACAGCCGAAGATAAAAAGCGGGTGCGCGGCTTCATGTTCCTGAGCGAGAAGCCCATCCTCTACGTGCTCAACATCAGCGAGACTCCCGACTTGGGCCACGAATTGGAGGGTTCGATCGCCAGATATGGTCTCAGCGAAGTCGCGTCACGGCCCAACGCGGGCGCTACCGCCATCTGCGGCAAGGTGGAAGCTGAACTGGCGGAAATGAGCGATGAAGATGCCGCCGAATTCCTCGCCAGCTATGGCCTGAAGGAAAGCGGCCTGGTGCGCCTGGTCCGCAAGACCTACGAGTTGCTGGGCCTGATTTCCTTCTTCACCGTAGGCGAAGACGAGTGCCGCGCCTGGACCATCGCCCGCAACACGCGCGCCGTGGAAGCTGCCGGCGCCATTCACTCCGATCTGGAAAAGCACTTCATCCGCGCCGAGACCATCCACTGGGACGCGCTGCTGGACGCCGGCTCTGAAGCCAACGCCCGGGCCCGTGGCACTCTGCGCCTGGAAGGCAAGGACTACATCGTGCAGGATGGCGATGTGATGCATATAAGGCATTCGGGGTAGAGGCAGTTCTCAGTTCTCGGTTCTCAGTTCTCGGTTCTCAGTTCCGGCGATATCGCTGTTGTACGATGACGGGAGCGACATCGCTGCTGACACGACAAGAATAGACCTACGCTGATGACTGAGAACTGATAACCGAGAACTGAATGCACCCCATCGCACTCAGTATCCTCCTCGGCCTGACCGCCGCCACCGCCAACGTAGTGGGTGGCGCAGTGGTGGCGCGCCGGCCCTGGGAGCAGCGCTATCTCAAGTATTTTGTGGCCCTCGGCGCCGGCTTCATGCTGGCCACCGCAATGGTGGAAATGGTGCCGCAGAGCGTCAATCTGCGCGGCTTCAGCGCCGGTTTTCTGGTGCTGCTCGGCTACCTGCTCATCCATTTTTTTGAGCACACGGTCACACCTCACTTCCATTTCGGCGAGGAAACGCACACCGCCGAATTCGTGCAGGCGCACAAAGGCATCTCCGTCCTGCTCGGCCTGGTCATCCATACTTTTTTTGACGGCATCGCCATCACCTCCGGCTTCCTGGTTTCCAGTTGGCTGGGATGGATCATCTTCATCGCCGTTTTCCTGCATAAAATTCCGGAGGGCTTCACCGTGGCCTCGGTGATGCTGGCCAGCGGGCGCAGCCGCGGCATCGCCTGGGGCGCCTCGGCTTTGCTGGGCGCAGCTACACTCGCCGGCGTGCTGACCATGGCCCTTTTCCGGCACCAGGTGGGCGCCGGACTGCCGCTCTCCGCCGGCGTCACCATCTACGTTGCCGCCTCCGACCTCATCCCCGAAGTCAATAAGGAACCGGGCGTCAAGATGGCGTTGGTGGTCTTCGTCGGTGTCGCCTTCCTTTTTGTGTTGGACAGAATTTTTCACGTCCACTAACCGTGATTCCAAAGTAGTAGAATTGTGGCGAAGCAGTCTCAGGGTTTGTCCATGCACACGGTTTCACCTGGGCGCCAGCCCGATTTTCCTCCGCCTCCACAGAACCAAATTCATATTTCGGAAGCCGCCAGCCCCGGCAAGTCGCTGGCCCATGATTGGCTGCCCACCTGGCAACGCCTGGTGGTCATCTAACTGTTGTTTGCGTTATTTGTGTTCTGCAGCAGTCTGGCCGTGGATTACATTCTGCTCGTCCACCGCGACTCGCCGGTAGCCACAGTGGAAGTTTCCGACGCGCTGGCCGCCCTCCTTGCCGGCGTCTTGTTTTACAAAATCCTCGATGCCGGGCGGAGGCGCCGCAAACTGATCCTGCGGCGGCTGGAAACCATTGACCAGATGAACCACCACATCCGCAATGCCCTGCAGGTCATCTCTTTTACGGTTCACGCCAACCAGGAGCATGCCAAGGAAGTGGCCAACATTGACCGCGCCGTCAACCGTATCCAGTGGGCTTTGCGGGAGATTTTGCCGAAGATGTGAAGGGCGGTACTTGGTTCCTGGTACCTAGTATCCAGTTGCTAGTTGGGAGCAACTCGGCTGGCGTGTGGAAGGCCTCTCTGAACTAGGTACTGGGAACTAGGTACTAGGTACTGGCTCCCAACTCTACTCCACCTGGTGTTTCGCCGTGTAACCGTCGCGATACACCAGCTGGTACTTCACCTCTTTGCCTTTCTGGTTGTGGATTTTCAATGCTTGTCCGTCCGGCGTCACAAGTTCGACCTTGAGCTTGCGATAACTTCCGTCCAGCTTCGAGTCGGTGGGGTGATAGGCAATGGTGTACTGGTTGCGCAGCGAAGCGCCGATATCGCGATAAATGTCCGGCATTTCGCCCTCGAAGCGCGGGAAGTACGCCTTACCTCCGGTCAGCTTGGCAAAGGTACGCATCTGGTTATCGGCCTGCAGGTAATCCATCATGGCCGCGGACACGTCGGGATTCATCCCGTAGTGCGACTCGACATATTCCCGCCACATGAAGCCGATGCTGACCGGGAAGATGGTCACATCCTTTGTAGCCTTAACCTTCTGCAGGATCTGGTCCAGCGTGAGCTTGCTGAAGGTGTCGCGCCCGGTGGAAACCACCACGATCGCTTTGCGCCCGGGTATGCGGTCCAGGCGGTCCAACGTATCGTAGAGCGCGTCAAACAGGTTGGTTTCGCTGAAGCCGGGAATGCGCAACTGGTTCAGCGCGCCGAAAACGGCCCGCTTGTCCTGGGTGAAGTCCACCAGGATGTAAGGCTTCATGTCGTAAGAAACCACCGCCACCCAGTCATTCGGCTTCAGTGAATTGGCGAAGTAGTAGGACGCGTTCAGCGCGTCGTACATGAATGAATAGTTGGTGGCCGCGAACTCAACCAGCAGTACGGCTGTGATCGGGGCCTCCGACTGGTTAAAGTTGGTTATGTTCTGCTGCACCCCGTCTTCGTAAATCTTAAAGTTGTCCTTTTTCAGGCCGGGAATGAACTGTCCTTCCTTCGTGAGGGCCATTACGTCCAAAGTAACCAATGGGACGTTGACCTGAATGGAGTAGTCCGGCATCCCGGGAACCTTCTTGGGTGCCGGCGGGGGTGGAGGAGGCGGTTCTTCTTTCTTCTTGGGGACCGCGATGGGGCCAATATCTCCTTGCGGACCACCAGCTTCCGGCGGAGCCTGCTCGCTGGGCTTCGGTTGTTGCTGGGTGGAACCTTCTTGCGATTGCGCCCAGGCTGGCGCCAGCACGGTACTTAGCAGCAGGCAGAGAACGGCAAGCAGGCTAACTGCCCGCAGGGCAGCCCTTTGCCCTGGGGAACAGGACGACGGCAGACTCAACATGAATCCCTCGGGACTAGACTCTCTCTGTGCTAGTATAGATGCACCCTGACGCGATTTGGATAGATATCGCGCCGGCCTACCTCCCCGACATTTACAAACCTGGCTCTAGACTTCAGTTTGCGGAGTCTATCCAGGCAGAGTTGCTGGATGAAAAATAAGAATTTTGCGCCCCTGGTTGTGTTCAGCCTGTTTCTGTTAACGGTCACCGGTGTTGCCAGCGACCTTTCCCTGAAAACCAAGATTCTGCCCTTGAGCCAGATCCACGCCGGCATGCGCGGCGTCGCGTACACCGTGTTCCAGGGAACTAAGCCCGAGCCCATGGAAGTAGAGGTTCTGGGCGTTCTGAAGGATGTAAACGGCCCCAAGGGCGACGTCATCCTCGTGCGCCTGCACGGCCCCAAGGTGGAATACACCGGCGTGGTTGCCGGCATGAGCGGCAGCCCGGTTTACATTGACGGCAAGTTAGTTGGCGCCCTCGCTTTCCGGATCGGCGAATTCTCCAAAGAGCCGATTGCCGGCGTCACTCCCATTCAGGAAATGCTGGAGATCAGCGAACTGGACCGCAGTAAGCCCAATGACATCCAGCCCGCCTCCGCCAAGGCTCCACAGGTAACCACCAAGACCGCTTCGCCGGGTGTGGCTTCGGCGCCTGCGGGCTACAAGGATTACTTAACGCCGATCGAGACGCCGCTGGTGTTTACCGGCTTCAGCGGTCAGGCGTTCCAACGTTTCGCCCCGCAGTTTCACGCTGCGGGTATCGTGCCCGTCATGGGCGCAGGCTCGGTGAGCCCTGATGAGAAGCAGCCTGAGCCGCTGGTGCCTGGTTCTTCCATCAGCGCCGTGCTGGTCCGCGGCGACATGAATATTGCCGCCACCTGCACCGTGACTTACCTGGATGCCAGCCATCTGCTCGCCTGCGGCCATCCCCTGATGCAGTTCGGCAATGTTGATCTGCCCATGGACAAGGCCGAGGTGCTGGCTACTCTTCCCTCCCCCGCTAATGCCTTCAAGATTGTCAACACCACCGAGCAGGTCGGGTCCTTTGTGCAGGACCGCCACAACGGCATCCTGGGCGTATTCAACAAGCAGCCGCAGATGATTCCGGTGACCCTCAGCATTCACGGCGTCACCAGCCCCAAAACGTTCCACTACGAGGTTCTGGACAACAGCAAACTGACGCCTCTGGCCATGATGGCCACGGTCTTCAGCGCCCTGCAGGGGGTGAACGAATACGGCGAGGACACCACTTACCGTATGGAAGGCCACATCAAGGTGAACGGCTATCCCGACGTGGACCTGCGTGACATGTTTGCTCCCGGTGATGGCGGCCAGCCCACCGGCGTGCTCGTAGCTCTTTCCCTGGGCGACCGCTTCAGCCGCATTTTTGACAATTCCTACGAGGTGCCCAATCTCAAAGGGGTTGACCTGAGCTTTGACCTGGTCAACGACCGGCGCTCCGCCCGTTTGGAGAGCGCTCGCACTGATGAGACCGAAGCGCGGCCGGGCGACGAAGTTATGGTGGAGGCCGTGTTGCGCCCGTATCGCGGCGAGCGCATTGTGCGCAGGATTCCTATTCGCGTTCCCACTTCCTCTTCCAAGGGCCAACTGCGCATCCTGGTGAGCGATGGCGACACTCTGGACCGCATCCGCAGCAGCGGCCTGCCCATGGGCCGCCAGCTCGACCTGGGCTCCATCATTGCCGTGCTCAATAAGGAGCACTCCAATGACCGCCTCTATGTTTCCCTGCTCGAGGCTGATCCGGAAGCCATGGTGCAGGACAAAGTCATGCCCACCCTGCCGCTTTCGGTGATGAACGTCATGGACGGCATGCGCGGCACCCAGGACATGGTGGTGCTGGGCGAGTCTTCGGTAAATGAAGCCTCCACCCCGCTCGACTACCAGGTCTCGGGGGCGCAGATCATTGCTTTGACGATCAAGTAGTTGGTAGTTAGCGGCTGATTTGTGATCACCAACTACCAACTACAAACTACCAGCTACTCTGTTTCGCGAGAACACACAG
>DATEGI010000314.1:0-8080 GCA_035280205.1 Terriglobales bacterium
GAGTCCATCAATGCCAAGATCCAATGGGTCAAGTACACGGCGCGTGGTTTCCGCAACAAGAAGAACTTCGCTGCCGCCATTCTGTTCCACTGTGGGGGTCTGGACCTCGCTCCTTAAGCCACTAAAATGCCGGAAGAGCCATTTTAATAAGTGCACTCTCTCCTGCGCGGCACCCGCTACCGTAAATTTCACTTACGTGGCTCTTGGCTTCGACCAGGATGCATCCGTCTTTAAGCCGCGCCAGTGCGTCCCAAGAAGGGCCCCCATTCGGCCAAAACCGAGCCAATTCAGGAGCAAAGCGGCCCAGGCCAAGCACCTCCAAGAACTCGCTGTCGCGGTACTCGATGAATGAGGCACTTTCCAGCGGCGATACCCATTCAACTGTCCGCCCCCGCTGGGGCAAGTGCAAGACATCCGCGATAGCCGAAGTGAAGCGCTCCGAAAATAGGTTCACGCAGCTTTGAATCTGCCTCTGGCTTCCGGCGTAAGCTCGACCAGCTTCGTTGACGCGAGGCGATCTTAATTCAGATATCATGGAGCACCGCCGCTGCTAGGGTACTTCTAACCTTGGTGGCCATATGTGCCGACGGACACAACTCTTTGTGACCAGGTGGCAGCAGCGAAGGACCTGCCTTTTCTGGGGTGACTCTAAAAAAATTGTGCCTTTACTTCCTCCCTGAGCTATCCATTAGGGCGAGGCAAACTCCGTTATGCGGCGCATCCTGGCCAGATTGCTTTTCATTCCGGTTGTTCTCGCAACTACCTTCGCCTCCTCCGGCACCACTCCTTTTGTTCTCGACGGCAACCGCGTTTACGCCAGGCTGGCTTTCGTGCGTCCCGATGGCTCCCTCCACCAGGCCCTCGCCTTCGTGGATATGGGCAGTCCCTCCACCATTCTCACGGAATCCCTCTTCAAAGAGCTGCAGCTTGACCGCAACCAGCCGCTTACGTTTCATGTCGGAGCGATGGTCGTGCGCGTACCCGCTGCCCAGGTGGCCAGCGACCCCAGTCCTCCGTACTCTGTCGGATCTGATCTGAAGGTCGAAGCGGTCTTGCCCGCGGGTGTTATGCAGCACTATGTGATCGTGCTTGACTATCAGAAGCGGACCCTGATCTTCGCTCGCAGAACGCTCAAGCCCGAGGGCGTCGCCGTTCCTTTCCATATAAACCAAAAGACCGGCCTCATCGCCGTGGAGGCTTCCATCAACGGCAACACCTATCCCATCACCATTGACAACGGCTCTGCCTACACCTGGGTTCGTCAGTCAACGGCCAGAAGCTGGCTCGCTGCGCACCCCGATTGGGAGCGCGCAATCGGCGCCGTCGGTCCCAGCAACATGATGATGGCGGGCAATGGCTGGGAAAGCTCGGGCATCCTGATGCGAATCCCGGAGATGATGATCGGTGCCGTGAGCTTAAAAGAAGTCGGCGCCCTCGCGGCAGGGCACGGCCCGCCGGTTTCAGGGAAGCTGGAATTGTTTGACTGGTACTCTACCAAGAACGCGCTTCCGGTGATCGGCTGGCTGGGCGGCAACGTCCTGAAGCGCTTCCGGCTCACGATTGACTATCCTCACCGCACCATGTACTGGTTCACCCAGTCTGCTCCCGATTCTCACGATCTCGACCAGGTCGGCCTCACGCTGCAGGCCAAGCACGGCGACTACATCGTGGCCGCGGTGGCCACAAAAAACAGCAAGCCTACAGTCCAGAATGTCCGGCGCGGCGACAAACTGCTCCGTATTAACGCGCTCGAAACCAGCCACGCCAACTGGGGCGCTATCTACGCTGCCCTGCACGGCAAGCCCGGTGAGGTCCGTAACCTGCTTTTGCAACGAAACGGAACTCAACTGAAGGTGCCCGCCAAGGTCACCGCCTTTTAAGGCGGGAGTCGGTTCCGAGGGAGGCCTTACTCCGGCGCGGGCTTCGGCTGGCGCGATGCCGCCAAATCGGTCCGCCGCCAGCAGTCGTAGAGGTACTGCCAATGCTGGTCGCGTTTGCCGGGGCGATGAACAATCGCGGTGCGGTTCAGCGGCCCGGAGAAGCTGATGCGGTAAGGTGGTCAAGCGGGAAGAGCCGGCCAGCCAGGCGCGGGCGCTTTGCTCCGAACGGATTTCGGCCTGCTGCGCGCGCTCATCTCCCAGCATGCTTCGCAAACACGCGGCAGTAGGCTCGCAACAGGTGGTCTTCTTACTTTCAGGCTCGTTGATTCGGCGTTGCAGGTTTTCCATCAGTGCAGCCAGTTGCTGATGCTGGTCGTTAGGCGAAGGAAGGCTGGCGTAATACTTCAGCAAGGGCAAAGCAGACGCATCCTCCAGCGGCGTCAGCATCCACCAATTCTTATTGCGGTCGGGAAAATTGTTGAACACCGTCAGCAGCCGCCGCGTATTGCGCCCGCGCGTTTGCGACATCAGCGCATAAAGCATGTGGTTCAGCACCACCCGGTCCTGCGGGCGATGGCCGCTCTCCAGCCAGCGCAGCAGCTGCTCCTGGTCGGCTGCGCTCATCGTTTCCTGGTGTCCCGGGTCTGGGAAGACCACCAGAAACTGCAAGCCCACCGGAATCCAGATGTCCCAGTAGGAGCGGAAACGCTGCCCCAGGCGGCACTCGATGTTGCCCTGCATTAGCTGCCATTGAATGTACTGCGAAGGCTCGCTGGCCAGCAGGTCCAGCGCTGCGGGAGTGAACTGGCGGCCGAAATGCCCAAAGGCGTTGATCAGAATCTGGTGCCGCAGCCAGATTTGCGGCTCCGTCCGCAGCAGCGTGGCCCAGTAGTTAACGCTCTCCGCTGAGCGCAGGCCCAGCGACTTGATGGCGATCAGCCGCGCCATGAAGTCGCAGTGCGGGCTGCTGTTCTGGTAGAGCGTCTTCAGGGCGGAAAGCTCGGCCTGCTCCTGTGCGGCACTGGAGCTGGGCGGAAAGTATCCCAGCCAGTATGCCGCCATGGCCTGGCGCTCGCCGCAGCCTCCTTGCACGATGCTCAGAAGATTGGTACGGGTGCGCACCACCGGGGGAATCATGTTCCATCGGTCGTGTATTTCGGAAAGCACCGGCAGATCCTCGTCCACCAGCGTGTTCTCCGCCAGGTTGTGGTAGTCGCCCTTTTCCTGGTACTTCTGAATCAGGCCCTTGCCGCGCTGCGTCCCGATATTGCGCAGCGCCTGCAGCACCACCGCCTGCTTGTAAAAGCTGCCGCTGAACAGATGCTTTTCCAGAAGGTCAACGGCGCGCTCCTGCTGGCCGCTCATCACTATGGCGTAAACCATGGTGAATACCAGTTCTTTGCCGCCGAAGCCGGGCTGCAATCCAGGCGGTTGCGGGTACTCGTTGCCGCTGGCCAGGGGTGTGTTCAAAACTCGCGTTAACAAATTGTCGAAGCTTTCGCCTTTCACCTCCTCATGCAGCACCAGTAGGGCGGAACGCGCGAGAAAGAACGTAGCGAAGTCTGTCTTCGGGTCCTCAACGATGGCCTTGATCTGCGCGTCGCTGATGCCCTGGGGCGTTCCAATCTGTACCGTGCGCAGCAATCGAGGCTGCACCGGTTCCTCGGCTCCCAGCGCGGCGCAGCCGGCCAGCAACACAACCGCGATCGCGGCCAGCCGCTTCACCGGTTATCTCCCTCCAGCGGCGGGCCATTCAACACAATGTTCCCCACAAAGTGGATGGGCACATTGCCCAGCAGTTCCGGCGGCGCGCTCCGCGGCTGATAGGCTGAGTAATTAATGTTGATGTATTCCGGCGGGCCATCGGCATGCATCACCTTCTCGGTGGAACGCAGGTTGAAGCTCTGAATTTGCAGTGAACCCGGCGGAGCCGGCGAGCCGCAATCCGCATTCTTTTCTGTCGTCGCAGCGCACCACCTTTTCCATGCTTCCGTCATGCAGCGTTCTCGTATCTGCGTGAGCTGTTTCTCAAATCCCTGAATGTCGTAGTGCACCACCACAATGGACTGCCGGTATTCCGGGAATGCCATGCTCTCTCCGAAGCGGTCCATCCCCAGTTCCATCATGTGTTCAAGCAGCCGGTCCATGAGAGCGTCCACGGGAAACTCGGCGTGGAATCTTTGCGCCACTTGGAACTCGGGATCGCGTGGCTGGCCGTTGTTCGAGCCTTCGGTATGAATCATGCGTACACGCTCCAGCTCTTTCAACGTGCCCTGGTTTTGCTGCACATAAGCCTGCAGGAGCGCCAGTTGCTTGTCGAGTTGGGCAGCCGCGGCGGTAGGCTTGAGCGCGGATGTGGCCACGCCGCCGGAAATCACGGCCACGCTGGGCTTCAGGTCGGCCTCGCACTCACCCGTGATCGTGGTCCCACGGGAAGGGTACATTACGCTGACCTGCGCACGGCTGGGGAGCGGCAGTAGTAATCCCAGGAATGAAAGCAAAACCAGCTTGTGGAGAGACACGGGGCAGTCCTCCTCTCACCAGCCATTTCTGTAACAGAAGAGGAACCGGCCCGCTAGTGATTTCTCCGATGATGCCGGCCCGGCCGAAACAATTGTTATGCTTTCGGCTCGCGGAGATCAGCGGCTCTGGGCAAACACCTCACCGCACCTTCAGCCCGTATTTCTGCGTCATGGGTGGAACCAGTCCGTTCATGCGCAGGTACTCGACCATCTGGCCGTAGTGGTCGGTGATATGCCACACAGCGATTACTGATATGCCCAGCTTGGTGTTGGGCCCGGCATAGCGGCCCTCCACCCGCTCCAGCGCATTTTTGGTGGTCAGTCTACTCAGAACGCGGTTGCCATAGTCGAACGAGTCTTTCAAATACTGGATCAGCTCCGCCTTGGTCTTAGCCGGATTGTGCCCGCCCTTCTCACAGTCTGCGGGAGGCTGCTTGCCCTCGAATTCGTTGAAGAAGGCAAACTGTGCGCAGGCCACGTGCTCCACCTGCTCCCCAAAGCTGCGCACCCCGGCAAAATTGCCGCCGCTGGGGATGAACCCGTACTTGTCCGCTGGCATCGCTTCGGCAACTCCCAGAAATGAGCCTTCAATAAACTTCATCGAAAAGGCTACGCTGTCTGCAACGGTGGTCGGGATATCCGCTCCGGCCGCAGCCGCTTTGGATTTTTGCTTGGCGGCCTTGCTCTGTGCCGTCGCACAGATTGTCAATGCAGCAATCATCAGAACTAGCAAGAAACTCAGTCTCATCATTCCTCCACAACTGGCCCCAAAGCATACGCGATGCGCCCGTCACCCGCCATGGATTCCTCGGGTATTCTGTACCCATGACGGCCATCGTTATACGCCAAGCCACCGCCGCCGATGCCCAAAGCCTTGCCGCCTTGCGCTACCAGTTCCGCCATGAGATCGGTGGCGTGTTAGAAAACAAAAACACCTTCCAACAGCGTTGTGCTGCCTGGATGGCCAGCAGGCTAACCGCGGACTGGAAATGCTGGGTTGCTGTCCGCGATGAAGAGATCGTGGGCCAACTCTGGCTGCATCTGATCGAAAAAATGCCTAACTGTAACGGCGCGCCCGAACAGCATGGCTACATCACAAACTTCTATGTGCGGCCCGAGTGCCGGGGCGGCGTTGGCGGCCGCCTGCTGCAGCAGGTTCTGGAGTGGCTCAAACAGATAGAAGTAGATGCAGTGATCCTCTGGCCTTCGCCGCGCAGCCGTACCTTATATATGCGGCAGGGTTTTAAGGCGCCCAACGATATTCTGGAACTGCGCGGCCCGACCGTGGACTCCAGGTTCGAAAACATTGAGTCCGGCTGACCGCGCTACGCCGCAGATGCCGGGCGCGAAGCTGGCTGCTCCTGCGCCGGGCCCCCGGGCTCACCTTCCGCCGGCCCTTCCTTTCGCATCGTTTCCGCGTTGAACTGCGCCCCCACCAGGATGGAGAAGGCGGTCCAGTAGAGCCAGAGCAGCAGCGCAACAGCCGCCGCTAGAGTTCCGTAGGTCTTGTTCAGCTTGCTGAAGTTTCTCAGGTACAAGCCCAACCCGCTGGTGAGCACCAGCCATGTGACCAGCGCGATGACTGCTCCTGGCAAGGTGGAGCGGAACGGACGCCGTGCGCTCGGCGCCCACATGTAGATCAGCTCGATAGAAAGCACGGCGCAGGCGATCGAAAGTACCCATCGCAAGTACGGCCACAGGGCAACGAACACCCCGCCCAGCCCGGCCTTTCCCGCCAGCCACCGCCCGAAGCCTGGGCCCACCACCATCAGCGCCAGCGCCGATATCGCCAAAGCGCCTACCGCAAACATCAGTCCAATGGCCAGCAGCCGCTTGCGCACGAAGCTGCGCCTATCGTCCAGGTTGTAGGCTACGTTCACCGCCTCCACCAGCGCCGCCACTCCGCCTGAGGCCGCCCAGACGGTCAGCACAATTCCTACCGAAAGGATGCTTCCCCCATGCGGGCTGATCACGTCGCGCAGCACGCCCTTCACCAGGCCCATGCTGTCGGCAGGTATGAACCTGCCCATTAGCGTCAGAATCTGGTCGAACAGGTGCGGCAGTGGAACCAGCGCCAGCGCCGCCGCGAACGCGATCAGCAGGGGGAACAGTGAGAGGATGAAGTAATACGAGAGCCCCGCCGCCAGCTGGCTGGTGTGCTTTGATCTTACTCCGCCATAGGTTAGCCGCACTACCCGCCGGCCGTAAGCCAGCCATTGGCTGCTGTCGAATTTGACCATCGCCTTCTCACCTCCCGGGAGGCGGTAGCCAGCTAATCTGGACTAACCCCGGAGACATGTCAAATGATGCTAAAAACGTGAGCTTCCCTCTCGGCTGCGGAAACAAAATGAAAAGACCAGCCGCGACGTCGGCGGCTGACACTGTGTGCTGCAAAACTTTTCACACTCCCCCGCGACGTCGGGTTGGTTATAATACCGTCCAACATCGGTTCCCCACTGTTCCCGCAATTATTTAGCAGCTCAACCAAAACCGATTACCTGAACCTTTCCTCGGGTGAAGGAAGGCATGAAGCGTCGTCTCCGGCATGCGTCGTCGGCCGTTCCCAAACGTGCCATCCGCAATTCGCCGCCTCAGCCCGAACTGTGTCCGCCGCCTGCCCCCAAGCCGCCAGCCGGACCTGCTTTAATCTTCGCCGCTGACGACGCTTCCGCCAAAGCCTGGCACACCGAGGCCGCCGACATCGGCCAAAAGGCTCGTTTGTGGGCCTGGTGCGAGTGGCTGCGCCTGAGCCTGGTGGCAGCGGCGGTCATTACTGCCACCTTCGTGCTGACCGCAAAAACCGTTGCCCAGCGTTCCTACGCGCGCACTGTTCGCATGCAGAATGCGCCTTCCTCATCGCCGGCGCGCCCTGTCCAACCGGCCGCTCCCGCCGGCCCGGCAACCGTGGGCGCTATCCATTACTTCTCCGATGACAACTCCACCACCGTGACTGTGGATTTAGGCGCGCTGGTTTTTTTTGACGCGCAGCGCCTCACCGGCCCCGATCGCGTTTACTTCGATCTCCAACAAACGCGCATGCCGGAAAACCTTCACGGCCGGCTCATTCAGGTGGCGGTGGGACAAACCTTTGTCAAGAAGATTCGCGTTGCCGAGCGCGGGCCGGACGTCACCCGCGTGGTGCTGGAAACCACTCCCAATTGCGTCTACTCCGCCATGATCGCTCCCGATCCCTACCGCCTCGTCGTCAATCTCCACGCCCCGAAGTAGGGCGCGCCCTTTGCTGCTTCACTTTTTCAATCCCACCGCGGGAACCAATTCCAAAATGGTTTTCAGCCTCGCGCCCTCTCACCCTTCCGTCACCGCCCGCGCGTTACACCCGTAAATTGCGCGCTCTCACCCGTCCGCCTAGTATCGTTTTCGGTGCAGGTTATGCAATACCTGGTAGTCACGCACGATGCGCTGATGGAGGAAGTCTTCCGCCGCATCCTCACCGAAATGGGTGCGGCGGTGGAGTTCCGCGGTGACGCCAAGTCGGGCCGGGCCGCCCTGGAGGAACGGCGCTTCGACGTGGTGGCAATTGATTGCGATGACGTTTACCAGGCCGCCAGCCTGCTGCGGGCGGCGCATGCCTCGCGCCCCAACAAGAGCTCGGTGCTGCTGGCCATCACCAATGGTGAGACCAGCGCCGCCGACGCGGTTGATATGGGGGCGCAGTTG
>DATEGI010000315.1:0-6846 GCA_035280205.1 Terriglobales bacterium
TTGCCGCAGAAAATGTCCGCACCGGAAACGATAACAGCCTGGGCATGGAAAGAACCGAGGTTCGCTGTACTCTCTGTGACGCGCATCTGGGCCACGTGTTTGACGACGGCCCGCCGCCTACCCACCTGCGCTACTGCATGAATTCCGCCGCGCTGCGCTTTCTGAAAAAACAGGGCTGAAGCAGCGTTTTTACTTCCGGTGTTATGCTAAGCGCATCAGCTTCAACCAGGGTTTCGCCCGCGCATGTCTAATCCCGATACTCCCGAATCCAAAACTGCTGAAGAGACTACGGAATCGTTCCAGGAAGCTTTTTCTCAGTATGAGCGCAGCCACAAGCGCAAGCCGGAGCAGGGCAAAGCCCGCGAAGGCACGGTGATTGCGGTGTCTGCGGACTCGGTATACGTGGACATTGGCTTCAAGACAGAGGGGATTCTCCCCTTGGCGACGTTCCAGAAGGACCGCCAGCCACCCAAGCCCGGCGACAAGTTCCCGGTAAGCATTAAGGGCCGCAACGAAGAGGGCTACTACGAGCTCACCCGCGGCAAGGTTGGCCGGCCTACCAGCTGGGAAGAGCTGGAAAAGGCATTCGCCGAGAAAACCACTATCGTGGGCACAGTGACGGGAGCCGTGAAAGGCGGGCTGACCGTGGACGTGGGCGTGCGCGCGTTCCTGCCCGCTTCGCGCAGCGGCGTGCGCGATGCCGCCGACCTAGAAAAGCTGGTGGGTCAGGATATCCGCTGCCGCATCACCAAGCTCGACGCAGCTGACGAGGATGTGGTGGTGGACCGCCGCATCATCGCCGAAGAAGAAGCCGGCGCAGCCCGCGAGCGGCGCTACGGTGAAATCAGGGAAGGCGAGCAGGTGCGGGGCGTGGTGCGCAGCCTGACCGATTACGGCGCCTTCGTTGACATCGGCGGCGTGGATGGTTTGCTGCACGTGGGCGATATCTCCTGGCAACGCCTCAGCAAGGCCGCCGATGTGCTGTCCGTGGGCGATGAAGTAGAAATCGTAGTACTCAAAGTTGACCCCGAGAAGCAACGTATTTCCCTGGGCATGAAGCAGCTCCAGCCTAATCCCTGGGATACAGCCGCACAGAAGTACAGGCTGGGGGAACGGGCGCGAGGTACGGTCACACGGCTGATGGATTTCGGCGCCTTCGTGGAGCTGGAACCGGGCGTGGAAGGCCTGATCCACGTGTCTGAAATGTCGTGGGTTAAGAAGGTCAAAAAGCCGAGCGATGTGCTCAAGACCGGTGAAACCGTAGAAGCGGTGATTCTGGGCGTGAATGCGGCGGAGCGTCGCATCGCGCTCGGCCTCAAGCAGGCGCTGGGCGATCCCTGGGCCGATGTGGCACAGCGGCTAGCCGCAGGCTCGGTGGTGGAGGGCCCCGTGACCAGCCTCACCAAGTTCGGGGCCTTCGTGCAGGTGGCTGAGGGCGTGGAAGGCATGATCCACGTCAGCGAAATCAGCGCCGAAAAGCGTATCAACCATCCCCAGGATGTTTTCAAAATGGGGCAGATAGTCAAGGCACAAGTGCTGGCCGTGGACCGCGACAAGCGCCAGATCAAGCTCAGCATCAAGCAGATGGTCCCCAGCGGCATCGAGGAGTATCTCGCCGAGCATCGCGCCGGCGATGTTGTTACCGGGCGTCTGGTGGAGCTTGCCGGCGAGCAGGCGCGCGTGGAATTGGGAGAGGGCATCCAGGCCACTTGCCGAGTAGTGCCGCAGAGCGCTGCAAAAGAAGCCTCGCCTACGAAAGCCAACGTTGATTTGGCTTCGCTTAGTTCCATGCTGCAGGCGCGATGGAAAGGTGGGGCTGCCCCCGGCGCCGCCAAGCTGGAGCCGGCGCCCGGCCAGATCCGCCAGTTCCGCATTGCCCGACTGGATACTGCCGCCAAGAAAATTGAGCTCGAGTTGGCATAGCTCTCTCCTCCTCACGTTGACAAAGGTCCATCCGGCAACTCTGTTTTGTGCGCTTCTGGCACGCTCGCGCTGGCAACTCACTTCTATGCTCCACGATCCAACCGCGAGACATGGGGCCGAAGATGGCAAGACGTGGGGCGAGCCTGCTGGCGGTTTTGGGCGTGTTGATTTCCTCAGTAGCACCGGCGGGCGCAGATGGGATGAAAAAGAAGGCGGGGGTCGTGGCGAAATACGTAATCATCAACTTTCTGCTGGCGACGGCCGATTATGAAAGCGCGCGCGCCGTGCAACGCCCCGGCGGCTGCCGCGAGAGCAATCCTTTGTTCAGCAGCTATCCCGGCCGAGGCCGCTTCTACGGAGAAGGGCTGGCGATTGATGCCGGACCGGAACTGGTGGGGTGGCTCATGCATCGTAAACATGTCCGGATGTGGCAGGCGCCCTTTGCGGTGGTGGCCGCCTGGCACGGGCAAGGAATCGTAAGCAATTTGCGATGCGCCGGCGCTCACCCCTGA
The DNA here is from genome assembly GCA_035280205.1 of Terriglobales bacterium. Lineage (GTDB taxonomy): Bacteria > Acidobacteriota > Terriglobia > Terriglobales > Acidobacteriaceae > JAICWP01. The sequence continues at coordinate 2,436 of DATEGI010000315.1, forward strand.
GTTCGACCTCTCAGTGAACTTCGGAGGTCAGCCCGACTACCCCGTGTCTTGCCAGGAAAGCCCGGATCCCGCGGTAGGCCAGCAGGTCGTCTTCGGGCGCATAGTGGCCGTGCTTTTCGCCGTGGATGGTCACTAACTGGTTGGCAACCCCAGCCTGGTCGAGCGCGTGGTGCAGAAGCACCGGCTGGGAGTAAGGCACGGTGGGGTCCTTATCGGCATGCACGCTGATAATGGGCGGCAGTCCAGGGCGAACATAGGTTAGCGGCGAAACCCGGCGCGCGATCTGGATCCGATTGTCCTGGTTTCCCAGCCAGGTTACGGCATAGTCGCGCTGATTCTTGCCGCTCAGCAGATCAGCTACATCGGTGATTCCAAACCAGTTGACGATGGCCGCCACGCGCACTTCCTTGCCAGTGGGACACTCTTCGTCCAGCCCGGCCGAAGCGGGAGCCATGCCCGCCATCAGGGCCAGGTGGCCGCCGGCGGAGGCGCCTACCAGCACGATTTTGCTGGTATCGAACTTATATTCCGCCGCATGCTGCGCCACCCAACGCAGAGCGCAACGGGTGTCCTCCACCGCCGCGGGAGCGAGGGCGGCGGCGGCCAAACGGTAATCCACGTTAACCACTGCCCATCCCATCTGCAGGTAGGGCAGCAGGCGAAGCGTGGCTTCATCTTTGTCGCGGCGCACCCATCCTCCGCCATGGAAATACACCACCGTGGGAACGGGTTGCGACGGTTTGCGCGGCTGGTAGATATCCAGCTTTAATGCGGTGTTCTTCACCGTCAGATAGGTGATGTCGGGCAAGATGACGTAGTGTTCAGCGACAGTCTGGGCCCACTCCCCCGGCTGCGAGACTTGCGCCCGGCCGGGCGCCGCCAGCAAAGCCGCAGCCAGTAAAGTCATCAGCAACTTGCGCATGCTGCACAGCCTACCTGAATTGCCTCGACGCACAAAGAAATGTGCCCTACCGGGGGCCTTGTCCTACAATGCTGACCCGCAACGTAGCGGAGGTGCGGTATGGCAGGTGCGGCGCATGGGGTCAAGACAGCGCGCGAACTCTATAGCATGGCGAAGCGGCAGGGCACATGGGACCCGGAACAGATTCCGGTGGCGGAAGATCGGGCCGACTGGGAACGCCTTACGCCCGGCCAGCGCGAGCAATTGGTAAAAGTCTGCTCGCTGTTTTTCGAAGGCGAGACCAGCGTGGCCGACACGCTGCCCTTCTTTGTGGCCGGCATGCCCGAGCCCGACCGGCGGATGTTCCTGGCCACCCAACTATTAGAAGAGGTAAAGCACGCGGAGTTCTTCGAGCTTTACTTCCGGGAAGTGTTTGGGAAAGTAGACACGGCCGCCTACCTGGTGGACTCCTACCGCGGTGTGCTGGTGGACGAACTGCGCGGACGTGCGCGTGCCATCGGCCGGGCGGTTCTGGAAAGCAACAACGAGGCGTTGGAGCGCGCGTTGCTGCTGGGTGTGGCCCATTACATGGGCGTGGTGGAAGGGCTGATGGCGGTGAGCGGCTACGATTATTTCGAGGAGATGCTGGGAACACGCGGCATTTTTCCCCGCCTGCTGGAGGGCATTCGCCTGATCCGCGCCGACGAAGGCCGCCATCTCACGCACGGCATGGAATACCTGCGCACCAAAATCGCGCAACACCCTGAGCTTGCCGCCGAGGTACGGCGCCTGTTTTTCGAGGAGGGCGGCAAAATTCCGGCGCGCACCCAATTTGCCTTTGAGCCCAACGATTTTCAGCTCGACCAGAACCACATGTTGGCCATCGCCTATGCCCACCTGGCGCAAAGGTCGAGAGAGGCGGGGCTGGAAAATTGAGTAGATGCGTAATTTGTAATTGTGTAACTTGAAACGCCAGGTGCATTGAACCTGCTTTCCTGGTGCGCCCCGCCCGAAGAAGTAAGAATGGGGAGGAGGGTGGTGACCGTTTTCGTGCCACTCCTCCTCCCGGCTCCTGGCTAATGCACGCTGGTGTGATCTTCGAAGGGCTGCGGGAATCCCAGCCGCCCGTCGGACCAGCCCACGAAGAGCGTCGTGCCCAGCAGGTAGTTGTCGGTGTAATCACCAAAATTCGGGACAATGAGCGAGGAGTCTGCGCTCCAGTCGCTCGCTCCCGTGGTGATCTGAACGTCGTTCTTGGTGGGAGTTGCGGTGATGCGGGGGTTCACTTTGAGGGCAGCGAATACGCTGGTCAGGGAAGTGTTCGCTGGCCGGCTGTAAAAGGAGACGTTCAGATTGCCGTTCCCGTCCGCCTGGCGCAGCGCCGGCAGAAAGTGCCAGCCTCCGGTGTCGCTCTTGCTGTTGACGCGCACCGGTGAACTCTGCACTGCGGTCAGACTTCCTAGGCTAAAGCTCTGGAGGAAGATGTCACCGGTTCCGTGCTGCCGGGTGTCATTCCACACCATGCTCACCGTTCCCGCTCCATCACTTACCGCCACCCGCGGGAAGTCATTCATGGGAAAACGGTTATAGCCGGGAATCTGCGCTAGTTGCAGAGAATTGATGTCTACAGCCTCGGTGGCGTCTGGCGCCGCGCACGGTGAGGTGGGCGTTGATGTCAGACAGACAGCTCGGATGAAGTTTATCACCTCCTGGGTGGGTTCACTATTGCAGGGAAATCCCGCCAAGGCTGCAGTGAACCAGTTGTGTTCGTAGGCGACGTAGAGATCACCGGTTGCTCGGTCCACAGCCGGATACGAACCTTCATTTTCACAGAACTTGGGGTCGCCGGGAGCCACCACGAAATAGGGAGGAGCAGAAGCTCCCGCCCCGAAAATGCTTCCGTCCCCGCCGTTATGGCAGGTTGGAACCGCCGGGTGGCTAAGGTTGCAAACCGCTACTTCGACGATCCCGTTAAAACCTTGGGTGATGCCAAACTCGGTGTAGGACATGTAAAGTTTGCCCCTTGCTGCATCAATGGAGAGAAACTCTTTGTCCAGGAAGCTGCAGAACGTGAAATCGGGCGAAACAAAGCAATCCGAACTGATGGCAGCCACGATGGGCTGGCTGCAGGCGAGGGTTGCGGTTGCCCCCGACCCGCTCACTTTGCAAGCCGTCACCGAAAGTGCGTTTTCCGGGACGTTGAAAGGGATGAAGATGCTGCTGATGTAGAAGTAGGTGTTTCCTCCTGCCTGGTAGGCCTCGACGCTGGGGTCGCCTTCAGCGAGGCTGAAATTGCAGTTGGCATTGGGCACGCCTCCCAAGTCAACGAAGGAGGCGCCTCCATTATTGGAGAAGGCAAGTCCTGTCAACTCTTCCTTGTTTTGGACTGAGCCACAAGGCGCAAAGAAGCCAGTGGAGTCGTTCCACGCTTCAACCACGTAAGGTCCGGCAGCGGCTACCGAAACCTCCGATTGACCGTGCATCTGAACTCCTGATGGCGTGACGTCTTCTGAGACTGTGGCAGCATCCACATTGGAACCGAGTTTCGGGGTGCTGGTAGTCGTGGTGGTGGTGCTGGTTAGAGTTTTGGCAGCTGCGGCGGCTCCATTTTGCTGTGGACCGAAGCAATACATCTGGGCGCCGGAGGAGGCCTGAAGCTTGCTTCCCAGCTTCCCGCAGAATGCAAGGTGTTTGCGATTGGCTTGCGCGCTTGCCGCCAGAGAAGTGGTAAACACAAGCAGCATGGCCATCATGCTGGTTAGAAGAAAGCGGTGGAATCGTGCGTGAGAGCTGCCTGCGGCAGCCTGATATGTGCGCAACTTGAATGGTGTTGTCCACATGATGTCATCTCCTGTTCCAAGGCTGGGAGCGACGATGCTGCAATCGTCCACTGGAGAAGAGCACCGAGGCTCAAGTTAATTCCGAGATTCCCTGTGCGTAACGGAAACTGACTGGCGTCGGGTGACGATTAGGGACGGCCGAGGGGACTACTTGCGGTGCGGAGCATAGCCCAACTAAGGCCAAACACAACAAAAAAGGTCGTCTTGTTTCGAAAGCCGTAACCTGTTTAGGGTGAAGAACCTGTGTTTCATCTTGCTGGCCGCTCTGGAACATCCCCGGCACCGTCGCGGTGGCGCGCTGGATGGCTTTGCCGCTGGAGAAGACCGAGGTCCCGGGGGACGTGCTGGCCGATGCCCGCCGTATTCAGCAGCGCGTGCCGGGAGTGGAGTTGTGGGTGGACGAACTCCATACCTACAAGCGGGTGGATCCCTTTCTGGTGGCCCGTTACCGGGACGAATCCTCTGGGCAGGTAGAAACATATTATGTGCGGGTCTGGAACGAAAGACTGTAACCGGAAACGCCGCTGGCCGGACGCCTGAGCCAGTTCGGCAGCAGCCGCCCTGCTTGGACATCTTCCGGAGTCTCTCCCGCATCTTGCTTGCTTAGCGTGTAACCGGCGGGCAGGGTAAGCTTGTAAGCGGCCATAGGGCCTGGATCTGCATGTCGCGG
>DATEGI010000316.1:0-2478 GCA_035280205.1 Terriglobales bacterium
GTGCGGGTGCCGTACTGGCGTGCCTTGTCGGCGTCGGCCATCACCTGCTTGATTTCCTTGATGCCGGAAAGCACGGCGGAAAACTCAATGAACTCCGCCCGCGTGAGGCGCGCGATTACCTTGGCCAGTGTGGTTTTGCCGACTCCGGGTGGGCCCCAGAAGATGATGGAGCCGGTGTCATCGCGATCAATTTGCGTGCGCAGCGGCTTGCCCGGGCCGACCAGGTGTTCTTGGCCGATGAATTCCTCCAATGTTCGCGGGCGCATGCGGTCCGCCAGCGGCCGCGTGCGGTCAGCGGATTCATCAGACGGTATGGGCTGAAACAGGTTCAAAACCGTGTTCACCACAGAGGCGCAGAGACACAGAGAAAAACCAGGCCAAGAAATATAAATGAAAGAAATGCGTATTTATATGATCCTTCGCCGGATGCCATCCTTGAGCAATGGCACGTTGAAGTTGATGAGCAATCCGACGGGTTTGTGCGCCAGGTGAAGATAAGTCAGTAGCTGCGCTTCATGAACAGGTAAAATCTGCTCCACCGCCTTCAATTCCACGACCACTCTGTCTTCCACCAGCAGATCGAGTCGGTAACCGCAGTCGAGCTTTAACCCCTTGTAGAGGACCGGGAGATCGAGCTGGCGCTGAAATTGTATTCCCCGCAAATTCAGCTCGTGGCAGAGACACTCCTCGTAAGTCGACTCCAATAGTCCAGGGCCAATCTGCTTATGCACCTCGATTGCCGCGCCGATAATTGGCTCGGTTCGAGAGTACCTCTCCAGGTTCTCTCTTTGCCTAGAAATGTCAACCACACGCACGGTCCACCTCCGTCCGGCTTCGCAGCCCGGTGAATCCAGCGTAATGTTATCTCTACTCGCGGCACAATTCTGTGACGAACCTGTCGGTGTCTCGTGGGAGGCCTAGATGAACCCAAGATCTTCTTGTCCAGGCTTTTCCGATTTTTCTGTCCTGGTTTTTCTCTGTGTCTCTGTGTCTCTGTGGTGAACCAGCCGTCTTTGCCTCGCCGCTTCGTACAGCACAATAGATGCCGCTACCCCCGCATTCAGCGATTCCACCTTCGGCGAATGTGGGATAGCAACCACTTCGTCCACCTGGGCCATGATTTCCCGCGGCAGCCCGGCGCCCTCACTGCCCACCAGCAGCGCCAGCGGGGAGGTGAGTTGGGCCTCGTGCACCGGCGTTCCCTTATGCGACGAGGTGGCGAACAACCTCAACCCCTGTTCGCGAAGGGCCGGGAGCGCCCTCCCCAACTCCTGTCTTACCAGCGGAATCCGAAATATGGACCCCGCGGACGCCCGCACCACCTTGGAGTTATACGCGCTGACCGTGTTTTCGCCCAGCAGCACGCCGCTGGCGCCAAAAGCTTCGGCTGAGCGCAGGATGGTGCCCAGGTTGCCGGGATCCTGCACCCCGGCCACCGCGACGACTAAGCTGCCTGTTTTCGCGCCAAACAGGTCCTGCAGCGTGTACGACTTCATGCGCACCAGGGCGGCCACGCCTTGCGGCGTTTCGCTGGGAACCACGCTGGTAAATAGCTTGTCCGGCAGCAGAAGGGTCTCGACCTGCGCGGCCAGTTGGGGCAGCAGGCGCGCGGCGCGGGTCTGCCCGGACTCGCTGACGAGGACCGCGCGCAGGTGCAGGCCGCTGCGAATGGCCTCCTCAATAATGCGCACGCCCTCCACGGCGCACTGGCCCTCGGGAGTCAGTTCGTCCCGGGCAAATGCCCGCCGCACTTCCTTGATCAGCGCATTGTGCCGGCCGGTAACGGCCCGCAACCGCTCCACCTGCGGGTTCTTCATCGGAATGCTATCCTGCTAAGCTGTTAGTAGAAGGCTCGGCATGCATCATACACTCCGCGCTCCCGCTAACTTGCGGGCTGGCGTGGGCTTATGTTAGCTTTCGCGCTTTCACGCTGATACCCAGGGAAGGACCCGATTGCGTCCGGAAATTATCAAGATCAGTAATGACAAGCCCGAACCCTCGCTGGTGAGTTACGCCGCCCAGCACATCCGCCAGGGCGAAGTGCTGGGCATGCCCACCGATACTTTCTACGGCCTGGCTGCCGACCCCTTCAACTTGCGCGCCGTAGACCGGGTTTACGAAATCAAAACCCGCTCCCGGCACAAGCCGCTTTCGTTATTGATCGAAAATATCGAGCAGGCCGAAGAACTGGCGCGGCCGTTGCCGCCGGAATTTTATGCTCTGGCGCGGCGCTTCTGGCCCGGACCGCTTACCATCATCGTGCGCGCCGCCTCCAAGCTGCCGTTGAAAGTCACCGCCAACACCGGCAACGTGGCGTTGCGCATACCCGCCGCTGCCATCCCCGTTGCCGTCATTAAGGCAGCCGGTATCCCCGTCACCGCCACATCTGCCAACCTTAGTGGCGCCACCGAATGCACCACCGCGGTCGAGGTGCGCGACCAGCTGCAGAACCGCATCGGCATCATCATTGATGGCGGC
>DATEGI010000317.1:0-8289 GCA_035280205.1 Terriglobales bacterium
GAACTCCGGCGGCGCTCCGGGGACCGACCGCGCGGTTACAGCCGGCCAGAGCGATCAGGACTTCATCATTGGGGCATGGGACAACTCGCAACCGAACCGCTTTTTCGGACCCTCCGTGCTGGACCGCACCCACCAGCTCTCCTTCGGTGGCTATGCTGACCTGCCCGGTGGTTTCCAGTTCAGTCTGATCTCCCACTTCTACAGCCCGCTATCCACTACGCTGGTCGTTCCCAACACCGCCATCGGCGCGGGCGAGATTTTCCGCACCGATTTCACGGGTGACGGAACCGTGCAGGATCCGCTGCCGGGAACGCGTGTGGGCAGCTTCGACCGTGGGGTGAATGCCAGCAGCCTGAACAACCTGATCAACTCCTTCAACGGCACGGTCAACCAGGTCACGCCGGCCGGGCAGACGCTGATTAGCAGCGGACTGTTCACGTTGGCTCAGTTACAAGCACTGGGTGCAACCATCAACGGCGGCGCCAAGCTGGCCGCAGCTCCTCCGGGGCAGGTCAACCTGGATTGGCTGCGCGCCTTCGATATGACCCTGTCGTGGAACTACAACATCAAAGAGAAGCTGACAATCCGTCCCAGCGTCGGCTTCTATAACCTGCTGAACTTTGCCAACTTCGATCTGCCGGGCAGCGCGCTTTCCGGGGCGCTCACCGGCGGCACTGGCTCAGTTAACGGTACCGACTATGCCGGCCACTTCACCAACCGGGCCGGCGCAGGCACGGGGCTGAACTCGCAGGGTACGCCACGCCAGATCGAGTTCGGTCTGCGGGTGACCTTCTAAACCGCTACTCGGCTCGAAACAACAACCGCCAGTTTCGGAGGCGACTCCGGGCTGGCGGTTCTATTTTCGGGCACTGTTCACAGGTAGCCGCCCTGGGCTTAATGCCGGGCCTTTGCTGGCTAGCGCGAGATTTCACCGCGCAACTGCTTAGCCAGCTTCTCAATTTTTTTCAGCCGGCTGGCCAGATCCTTCGCGAGCAGGCCTTTCGCGGTAAGGTCAATATCCGGGGGAATGGAATGCGCGAGGGTGGCCAACTCCCGGGCATCGCGCCGCATTTGCACGAAATTCGGGCGTTGTATCTGCGTCATACGTGGGCCCGTCTCCCTGTCCAGTTCCTGGGCTTGACGTTCGGCTTCACGGTAGCCTGGTGGAGCAGCGTAGCCCGGCGGGGGCGATGAGCTTTGCGCCAAGGCCAAACAACTGAGGAGCAATACCGAAGGGAAGAGCAGAAGTCTTTTCACGGCGCACCTCTGTCTGGCGGGTAATCTTACTCCTTTTGGACAAGTAAGTTTCCACTCGCGTACCTGCTTCAGGGCTGGTCGAGCTGTTGCAATCGCTGTGCCTCCGCGTGCTCGCGCTGCGCCTTTGCTTCATCGCCCAGCACGGCATAGACATTCCCCAGAAATTTGTGGGCATCCGCCGATTGCGGCTGCAGTTGCACCGCTTTTTTCAGGTATGGCAATGCCTCCGCGGCCTGGTTCTGCATGGCAAGCAGGCGACCCAGCAGCAGATTCGCCCTGTAGTTGTCGGGGTTAAGCCGGGCGGCGGACTGGTATTCCTTCATGGCATCAGCCACCCGGCCGGTCTCCTCATAGGCCGAACCTAAATAGAAGTGCAGTTCGTCAGAGTTGGGGTCCTGGTCCAGTGCGGCCTGTATCTGTCTCGCCGAACCCTCCCAGTCGCCCATTTCGCCCAGCGCCGCTCCCAGTTCGTAGTGCGCGTCTACCGACTGCGGCGTGAGTTCCACGGCCTTTTGCAGCCAGGGCACGGCTTTGGCGTACTCTCCCAGGCTGTTCCAGGCCCGGCCTAGCTGCAGGTTGGCGATAGCGATACCCGGCTCAGCCTGGAGTACCTGCACGAGAAGGGGAATGGCTTCGCGGTAGTGTTGCTCCTCCGTCTCCAGCAGAGCTTTATGCAGCGAGTTTGAGATTCCGACCTTTTCCTTGGGGTCTACGCCTCTTTTCTTCTCTTCCGCCACTGGTTTGTTCGAACCGGAAGCCACGTAGCCCAGAGCCTGGAGTTGTGCCGCCTGTTGCGGGGTGAGGACCGCTTGCGCTCCTCCGGTGCGGGCGGTCTTTCGCCGAAACGCCTGCAGTTGCGCCGCCATCGCGTCCGCCACAGCAGGAGTGCTGCCGGCCAGGTTGTGCAGATTTCCCGGATCCGTCGTCTGATCGTAGAGTTCACGTTCGGGTGCATCAATATACACGTACTTTCCCGCCCGCCAGGAGCGTAAGGAACTCCAGCCGAAGGCGCGATGCGGGTAGTCGGTCTCAGCATACTCGGGGCGGTCGGATAGCTGAGCCGAGCGGGATATCGCGCGGTCCGCCTTCATTAACGGCAGCAGGGATTCGCCCTGCATGGCTGGGGGCACCGCTATCCCGAGTTCCTGGAGAAGAGTCGGGACGATATCCACTAAACCAACGCGGCTTCCGACCAGGAGGTGATGGGCCCGCGCTCCCGGCAGCTTAATCAGCAGCGGAACGTGCAGAGTGTCGTCGTAAAGGAACAGGCCATGGCTCAGTTCCCCATGCTCTCCAAAAGCCTCGCCGTGGTCGGCTACAACCGCAACTAGAGTTTGCGGGAGAAGGCCACGAGTGCGCAGCGCCGCCAGAAGTTTGCCCACGGCAGAGTCAACGTAGGCAATTTCGCCGTCGTAGGGCGAGGCGGCGTACCGGGCCTTAAACGGGGGTGGCGGGTCGTAGGGATCGTGCGGGTCATAGAAGTGCAGCCAGAGAAAAAAAGGGCCGTGGGGGTGCTGATTCAGCCAGGTCAGGGCGTGTTCCACTACCTCCATTCCCCGGCGTTCGATACTGTGATAGCGATCGTCACCCGGCCGGCGAGCGTGAAACGGCGCGTCATAAGTGTCAAAGCCGCGATCAAATCCCGGGGCTGACGCGGTCTTTGGGTCCAGCACTTGCGACCCCACAAATGCTGCTGTGCGATAGCCGTGCCGGCGAAGAATCTCAGGAAGGTAAGGCAAATCCTTTTCCAGCGGCGATCCCAGGTCACTCACATGATTGAACTGGGGGTAGGTTCCCGTCAGGATGGTGGCGTGCGAGGGTGTAGTCAGAGGAACCTGCGAGTAGCCGCGGGAAAAAACTGCGGCGCTGCGGGCGAAGGCGTCCAGATTAGGAGTGAGCCCACGTTTTGAGCCGAGAAATCCCATGCGGTCGGCCCGTGTCGTGTCCAGAGTAATAAGAAGCATGTTGGGCGGCTGAGCCCAGCTCGTAAGAGAACTACCCGCCGCCAGAAGCAGCAAGGTCAGCCATCTGCTGAAGGATGTGGGGACCCGAACTTCCATCGAAAATCCGTCGGAATCAGAATTTTACACCGGGCCGGCACACGTTCTCTCCCGGTCAGTTGCGCCTGCTGAGAGTGGCGCGCTGCCCTTCTCCACCGGCGGGCAATTTCCTTTTCTGGCTTTTACGTATGCTTCCGGATGGGGCCCAATTCGAAAAGTTTTGAAGCAAATCGCAAAAGAGCGATATAATCCCTCCCCAATGGAGGAGGGCAGATCATGGCCCTGGGCGATCAGCCGTTTGGCGGTTCCACCTACGTCACTCTACAAGGCACCGGCTACCTGCTGGGCGGACAAAGCAGCTTGAAAGTTTCTTACTCCATTGATATGCAGCATCGCCTGGAGGAGCGCTCGCCTCTGCCGCCGGTGTTGCGTTCGCAAGCCTGGGGCGTGATTGACGCCGATCAGATACCGCTGGTTACCATCCCAGAGTCACAGAATCCGCGTTTACGATTGCAGGATGGGCGCGTAGTCAAGATTCGCTTCATCTCCGGCAACCACTTCGCCCTGATGGGCGACCTCGCCTAAAAAAGGCGGACCCGCAGGCCCGCCTTCTTCGCAACGGTTTTTGGGAGAACCCGGACGCGCTAGGCGGCCTTGGCCTCCAGGTTGATGCGCTCCGACAAACCGTTCAGGATGCGGTCGGCTTCTTTCTCCTCATCCAAAGTTTGCTGCAGCAGCTGCGCCCAATCAGTGTGGCCGAGCAGCCGGGCGTAAGTTCGTACTGTGCCGTAGCCGGCCATCTCGTAGTGCTCCACTCTTTGAGCAGCGGAGATGATGCCCGCGTCGCGCACTTCTGGCTCGCCATCCTTCTTGATGAGGTCCTCGCCTTCCTTAATCAGGCCTTCCATGCCCTTACACTTCTGGTCTTCCCTGTCCACTTTGGGCAGTTGATCGAAGATCTGGTCCAGACGGCGCACCTGGCCTTCCGTCTCGCGCAGGTGCTGGTCCAGAGCGCGGCGCAGGTCGGGTGAGGAAGTCTTCTCCATCATTTTGGGCAACGCCTTAATGATCATCTTCTCGGCTGAGTACAGGTCCTGCAATTCGGTAATGAATAGTTCACGTAACGATTCCAGTTTCATGTTTGCTCTCCTCCTGTCATGAAAAGGGTTGGTTTTGGGGATACGTCAGGGCTAAAAAGTAGGAAGAGCGGGCAGAAGGGGAGGTTGTCCTTTCGTGCTTCGCCCCGAGTTGCAGCGCGGCTGCTGGTGCGAAGGAGCGAGCTGCCGGCCGGAGTTAATCTTCCGCCAGCATATCGCCCAGTGTGGGCTTGTGTTTCTGCTCCGCCTCTTTCTTGCGTTGCGCCTGGCGCCGGGTAGGAGGCGGGGCCCCGATCTGTTCCCGGGCTGCTGCTTTCACCGCCTGCACCGCGCGAAATTTGCGAGGTTTCTTTTTGGGCATATTTGCGACCGAAGCCGAGAGCCTGCACTGCCTGCAATTATGCAATAATTCATACAATGCCACTCGACGAGCGCGCCTTTTTTGACGAGAAGCTGGAAATGAAGCCGGCCACCCTGAATTGCCCCCACTGCAGGCAATCAGCTGAATACGAGTTGGGCTGGTTCGTGCGCACCAAGAAGACACAAATACCGCGCGGCGCCGACGAGCGCGACCGCGCCCGCTATGCCAAGCTGCGCTCCTACATGCTGCGCCGCGACGATGTGACCGCCTGCAAAAATCCGCGCTGCCGCAAGCGCTTCGAGATTTCCGGAGTGCAGTCGGTGGTATTTACGGAGTAAGCCGTTGGCCGTTAGCTCTTGGCCTTTAGCCCCCGGGCTTCAGCGTCTTGGTTATAGTCGGAAGCTAAGAGCCAACAGCTAGAAGTTAAAGGCCAATACTCCCGCCCATTTTGGGAATTCGCCCGCCACAATCCAGCCCCGTGTTTCTCAAAAGCATCTCACGTAATTTATACTGACAAGTTTCCTCAGCGCCCGCAGATGCAATAAGGGCTGGCGTGCCTCCGCAGTTGCAAGTCATCTCGAGGTGAGCATTGAAGATTCTAGTCTGCATGAAGCAGGTGCCGCAGAAAGACGCACCGCTCAAGCTGAACGAGTCCGGAACATGGATTCGCGAAGACGTTTCCTACGAAGTCAACGAGCCTGACGCCTACGCGCTGGAAGAGGCGCTGCGGCAGAAAGAGAAGCACAGTGGCGAAGTAGTGGTGATCACCGCCGGTCCAGCACGCGCCCAGCAGGTGCTGCGCGAGGCGCTGGCCAAAGGCGCCGACCGCGCCATTCACCTGGAAGACGCCGCCTTTGTGGGCGTAGACGCCATCAACACCGCGCGTGCCTTTGCCGCTGCCATCAAGGACGAAAAGTTTGACCTGATCTTCACCGGCTTGCAGTCCGACGATTACGGCTACGCCCAGACGGGGGTGATTCTGGCCGAGTTGCTGGGCTGGCCGCACGCCACCATCATCATGCAGATTGAAAAGTCGGACGGCGGCATTAAGGTGAAGCGTGAATTGGAGGCCGGCTATTTCCAGTTCGTGGATATGCCTCTGCCCGCGGTGCTGACCATCCAGTCTGGCATCAATAAGCTGCGCTACGCCACTCTCATCGGCATCAAGCAGGCTAAGAACAAGCCGCTGCGCAAAGTCAGCCTGGCAGAGGTTCAGGGGGCGCTCTCAACGAACCTGCTGAAACTGGAACGCCTCTATGTGCCGCAGAAAACAAAGAACACTGAAGTGCTGCAGGGCAGCGCCGGCGAAATTGCCAAGAAGCTGACCGAGAAGCTGCGCAACGAAGTTCGGGTGCTGTAGCAGTTGCCGGCCGAGAGTTCGCGGAGGGAATGCGGGTAGTGGCGTTCTTTGTTTTCGCCAACCCGCATCTAGGAAATTATGGGTTACTTCGTTAAGACTTATAAGGATCGCGGCGACCAGGCCATGGATACGCAGCGCCTGGGCGCCATCTTGCTCACCATCGGTTGGCAGATCATTGTTTTCGATTTTATCGTCGGCGTTTGGATCTGGGTGGGCTTGCGCGGCGGCTCATTTTTCTGGTTCTGGTGGGTGGTGGGAACCGGCATTGTTGCCTTGTTCCTGCTCTGGCTGGGCGCTCACAAGAGGGCCGTAGGAGAGCGCATGCTGGCCGAAACCGTGCGCCGATGACAACTTGTAAATGGCCCCCGAGGCCGGTGCCAACCATCGATCGTCAAGCACGCCACGTTTGCCGGGAAAGGGAATCTGCTTGGCTAAACGAATTCTCTGCGGTCTCGGCGTCCTCGGCGGTGAAATATCTGTTTTGAAATCGCGAGCGACTTTTTATGGCAGACACTATCCTGGTTGTAGTCGAGCAGCGCGAAGGAAAATTGAACCGCGTCTCCTGGGAGACGCTGACCGCGGGGCAAGCTATCGCCGCCCAAACCGGCTGGCCGCTGGAAGCGGCAGTGCTGGGCGGCGGAATTGGCAACATCGCCGGCGAGGTTGCTGGCAAGAAGGTGGGCAAAGTTTACGGGCTGGAATCGCCCAGACTTGAGCCTTACACACCGGATGCCTTCGCTCACGCGCTGAAGCAGTTTCTCTCCGCGCGCCAGCCGCGCCTGGTGCTCATGCCGCACACCTACCAGGTGCGCGATTTTGCTCCCAAGCTGGCCACCGCTCTGGAGCGCGTGCTCATCAGCGACTGCATCGGGTACAGGCACGAGGGCGGGAAGCTTCTGTTTACCCGCCAGATGTTCCAGGGAAAATTTGCCGCTGATGTTTCCTTCAACGGTGAGCCTCCGTGGTTCGTCACCTTCCAGAATGGCGCCTTTCGCGGCGACAAGGTGGAAGCTGCGGCATCTGCCGCGCCCGTGGAAACCGTGCAGGCCGAGATTCCCGACGGCGTGGTCCGCAACAAGCCGCACGAAACGTTCAAGGAAGCCAAGCAGGCCGTTGACCTCACCCAGGCGGAAATTATTGTGGCGGTCGGCCGCGGCATCAAGGAACAGAAGAACATTGAACTGGCCAAGCAGCTTGCCGAGGCGCTGGGAGGCGAGATTGCCGCTTCGCGTCCCATCTGCGATGCGGGCTGGCTGCCCATGGACCGCCAGATCGGCTCTTCCGGGCAAACCGTCGCGCCCAAGCTTTATCTTGCGCTCGGAATCAGCGGCGCCATTCAGCACATTGTGGGCATGAAGGGCTCGCGCACCATCGTTGCTGTCAACAAAGACGCCGAGGCGCCCATCTTCGAAATCGCCGATTACGCCGCCGTTGGCAACCTGTTCGAAATCGTTCCCCCGCTGATTGAGGAAGTGAAGAAGGCAAAAACGGGAACGTAGAGAGAAGTTTCGAGTTTCAAGTTTCAAGTTTCGCGTTGAAACCTGTCAGAATATAGGTGTATCAGTCATGCCATGCCATATTCATACAGGCAGTTGATAGCCTGGCAAAAGGCGAGAGCCCTCGCGGTAAAGATCTATTTCGTGACCGCGAAATTCCCCTCTTCTGAGCAGTACGGCCTGACGAACCAGCTTAGGCGTGCCGCAGTTTCAGTTGCATCGAATATCGCTGAGGGTCAGGGGCGGCTCACGCCCGGCGAATTTCGCCAATTTTTGGGCCACGCCCGGGGATCACTCCTCGAGCTGCAAACCCAACTCGCAATTGCACTCGACCTCCATTACCTCGCGCCTGAGTGCTACAGAGAAGTCGAAAGGCACAGCGAGGAAGTGTTGCGACTCATCAACGGATTGCTTTCGGCATTGCGGTGTGCGGCATCCACCGCTCCGACTCGAAACTCGAAACTGGAAACTCGAAACTGATGCTGATCTTCCGCAAACCTCTTCCCAACGTCACTCGCCCGCAGATGGAGGCCGACGTGGTCATCGTCGGCGGCGGGCCGGCGGGCATGGCCTGCGCCCTGCGGCTTTCGCAACTGATCGACGCGCACAACGCGACTCATCCGGATTCGCAGCTCAGCAAGGAAAACATCTACGTGCTGGAGAAGGCGCGCGAGATCGGCCAGCACTGCCTTTCCGGCGCTCTGCTTGATCCGCGCTC
>DATEGI010000318.1:0-16307 GCA_035280205.1 Terriglobales bacterium
TCGGAACCTGCCTGCGTCTGTTCTTGCCGGTCACTTTTCGCGACCTGACCATTGTCGGCTATTCCATGGTGGGGGAGCGCAGGTTCCTCTCCGCGTTCGCTTTCGTGTGGAAGAACCGTCAACGCACGCTGCGGAAGCGGCGGATAATTCAGGCGCGCCGCCGAGTACCCGAAGCTGAGATCCGTTCCTGGTTCCGCAATACACCGGAAGCGCGCGCCTTAGAAACACCTGCGCCTGCGTCCCCATCCCACCCCTGATGTCGTATGACGGAGGGGTTGTGAAAATGGTACGCCCTCCTTCTAAGCCGTTGACCCTGAACGTCGCCGCTGCCTACCATTGAACAGCGAGTTGCTGTGGCGGGAGTATTGGCCACAGCGCACATCCATCGCAGGAAGAAACAGGGGGAATCGTGAGCAAGGGTTGGATGATTTCGCTGGCCGGAGTCGTGGCTGTGCTCGGCTTTGCCGCCTACATGTCGCTGAAATCGCCCACCCAGCCTGCGGCCACAATCAGAACTGTGGTCGGGCCTGTCAGCAAACCGGCAACAGCGGCCCTCTCTCACCAGCTTTCACCCTCCGCGGCGCCCGCCAGGCCAGTAGCGCAAGAGGCTAGACTGCCGGAAACGCCGTCCCTGGTACGTGCGACCGAAGTAAGACGGGGAGGAACCGGGTTTAACCCCCGCCAGAGTGCCTATCCGCAGTTGCGCTCCGCCGTGGAGTCTGCCCCAACAGGCGGTGTGGCTTCCCAGCCCTCCAGACCCGCTGTCGCTGAAGCGAGCAATCTGGGCGCCGGCCCTGCCATCGCCGGCGCCAATAATCCGCCACAACCCAGTCCCGCTCCAGCGCCAGCAGCGGCGGCAACACCTGCTTCGGCGGTCCTGATGCCTCACGGTTCCGTCGTGCTTAATGGCCACCCGGCAGCGGACTCCACCGCTCTTTTCCCGGGTGATCGCATTCAAGTTCCGGAAGGTTCCTATGCCAACATCAACGGCCATGGCTCATTAACCGTACTGCAGCCAGGTTCTTCCGCTGTGTATAACGGTAAGGGACTCGATCTGCAGCAGGGCGGAGTCGCCGTCTCCACCTTGGAGGGCATGCCGGTGAATACTGAGGGCCTCAGTATCGCCCCCCGAGCCGGGCACGGGAAGTATGACGTGCTCGATGACAACGGCACCGTCCAGATAGCCTCGCTGGAGGGCGATCTGAGTGTCATGGATGGCGGGAAAACCACTGTGCTGGCGGCGGGCCAGCAGACCACGCTCGACAAGCGCAAGAAGGCCGCTGCGGACGCCCCGCCTGATGCTCCGCCTGCTCCTGAGACGCCGCCCGCCAGCGCATCAGCAGGATTTCCTACTACAAAAGTGTTGCTGATTGGCGGAGCTGTGGGCGGAGGTGTGGTTGCCGCCATTCTGCTGACGCGCTCATCCTCCAAGCCGGTTAGTCCGTCTCTACCCTAGGGTACCTACCTCCCGCTTACGTCGTAGCCCAGTGCCCACAGTATGCAATTTTCCATTTCGTATGGGCCCATGTTCTCCGGCTTGCTGGCCGGTACCACGATGGTGCACAGATTCCGCAGGTAAGCCTGGCAAAAACCCACGCGGCAGGGAATTAGGCCGGTCGGGTCCTGATATGGACATCTGGCGCAGTTGGGCAACTGATTGAGTTCTTGGGCAGATGCGTCCCCTTCGCTCTGCACCAGAACGTGGTGCGGCTCCTGCTGCAGCGCCCGGCCATCAGCTGGCACCATGGAAGGCCCCCGCTCCGGTGTTGCGGAGTGAAGGTCAATGTTGCGCGTGGCAAGCTCCGTCTGCGCCTGCTTCCATTTCTGTTCGGCCAAGGCCTGGAACTCGGCTTCCGCCAATCCAGTTCGGTTCACGAAGCGCGCGCCGCTTCCACCCCACGGGCCTCCGCCGCAGCTTGCCAGCAGCAAGAGCAAAACGCCACCCGGAACCCGGATGTTGCGCATGGGTGTGCCTCGGAGGGGCAGGGATGCCCCGGACCCCCTGCGTCAACATCCAGCATTAGAATGACCAAGGTGATCCATTGAAAGCAAGGGTTTTATGGTTGGTTTTTGTGAACGCCAAGCCGGTTTCGGGAATGGCTGGTTCCAAACTGGGCCGCAAGGTCAGCAATCGTCGAATGGCCAACTCAGCTCGCAACCCAGGCAATTGCGCCGTTTCGGAAGATACTCAGGCACATAGAGCCAAAGGGTCACGCCTTTCTCCTCGCTCTGCCTTATTCACATCGATGGAAAACGATAAAGGCGGCCGTCGTCGAAAAATCCGGCGCGCCGCAAAACGACGGAAGGCTCGGGGAGGGGGTGGGGGCGACCGGCTCGGCTCGCTAGCTGATGGAAACCGATACTGCTGGGGCAAGCGTGTTTGCCGACGGCCGAACAAGAGAACCGACAGCTGACCGTGCTCTCTACTCTTCCGCAACTGCCGCCGGAACCGCGTTTTTCCTTGGGCGCTTATTGGCCTGCAGAATCTTTTTGCGCAGGCGCAGCGACTTCGGCGTGACCTCAACGTATTCGTCTTCAGCGATGAATTCGATCGCCTGCTCCAGGTTCAGCGTGCGGAAGGGCACCAGGCGAATGGCTTCATCGGCGGTTGAGGCGCGCATATTGGTCAGCTTCTTTTCGCGCACGCAGTTCACGTCCAGGTCGTTATCGCGGGAATTCTCGCCTATCACCATGCCCTCATACACCTCCACGCCCGGACCCGCGAACAGCTCGCCGCGCTCCTGCAGGTTCCACAGAGCGTAGGCGGTGGTGGTGCCGGCGCGGTCGGCCACCAGCGCGCCCGTCAGCCGGTGCGGAATTTCGCCCTGCCACTCGGTGTGGCCGTCGAACAGCGAGTTCATGACGATGGTGCCGCGCGTGTCGGTAAGCAGTTCGCTGCGCAACCCGATCAGCCCGCGGCTGGGCACACGAAACTCCATACGCACCCGCCCATAGCCGTGGTTGTGCATCTTCTGCATCTCCGCCTTGCGCATGCCCAGCTTTTCCAGCACCACGCCTACGTATTCCTCGGGAATGTCCACCGTGAGCCGCTCCACCGGCTCCATGAGCTTGCCGTCAATCTTGCGGGTCACAATTTCCGGCTTGCCGACCGCCAGTTCATAGCCTTCTCGGCGCATCATCTCGAGCAGTATGGAGAGCTGCAATTCGCCCCGGCCCATCACCTTGAACGAATCGGGACTGCCGGTCTCTTCCACTTTGATGGAAACATTGGTGAGCAGCTCCTTGTCTAGGCGCTCGCGCAGATTCCGCGAGGTAACGAACTGGCCTTCGCGCCCCGCCAAAGGCGAGGTGTTCACCGTGAACTGCATGGCGATGGTCGGTTCGTCAATCACGATGTGCGGCAATGGCGCCGGGTTCTCTGCGCCTGTGATGGTTTCGCCGATGGTGATGCCGGTTACCCCCGCTACCGCCACGATGTCGCCCAGTTCCGTCTCCTCGATGTCCACGCGCTTGAGCCCGCTGAAGGAGAACAGCTTCGTGATCTTCACCTTCTCCAGCGAGCCATCCAACTTGGCAATTCCCACTTCCTCGCCCGTGCGCAGCGTGCCATTGAACACGCGGGCAATCGCCAGCCGACCGAGGTAATCGCTGTAGTCCAAATTAGCCACCAGGATCTGCAGCGGCCCGGAGGTATCGCCCGCCGGCTGCGGAATGGTGCCCACAATGGATTCGAAGAGCGGCTGCAAATCCTGGCCCGGCTTTTTCGGGTCGGTTGTGGCCGTGCCCAGCTTGGCGTTGGTATAGAGGACGGGGAAATCGAGCTGGTCATCTTCCGCGTCCAGGTCAATGAACAGGTCGTAGATTTCGTTCAGGACTTCCTGGGCGCGCGCGTCCGGCCGGTCAATTTTGTTGATCACCACAATCGGTGGCAGTTTGGCTTCCAGCGCCTTGCCCAGCACGTAGCGCGTCTGCGGCAGCGGGCCTTCGCTGGCGTCCACCAGCAGCATCACGCCGTCCACCATCTTCAGGGCACGCTCCACCTCGCCGCCAAAGTCGCTGTGGCCGGGCGTATCCACAATATTGATTTTCACGTCGTGGTAGAACACCGCCGTGTTCTTGGCCAGGATGGTGATGCCGCGCTCGCGCTCCAGTTCATTGGAGTCCATTACACGCTCCATAACTTCCTGGTTGGCGCGGAAAACCCCGCTCTGGCGCAGCATGGCATCCACCAGCGTGGTTTTTCCGTGGTCCACGTGGGCGATGATGGCAATGTTGCGAATTCCCTTGCTCAAGCTCTGTCCTTGTTAAATGGGTGGTTTCTTCAAGTGTACATGGATTGGGAGAGACACGGCATTGAGGACAAGTAGTCAGCCGTCAGTGGTCAGGACTGAGCAAAAAGCTCATTGTGGCGCTGCCGCTCCTGGCCCGCTACGCCTTCCCCGGGAAGGCGTCATGCTGAGGTGCTTCAGCGCCGAAGCATGTGGCGTGCAGTGCTAACTCCGCTGATTCCTGCTACGCCCGGCCACTCCCTTTGGTCATCTGTCGGAGGGGTCGCCCAGCGGCGAAAATAGCCTTTCCAGGGCCCCGGATTCGATTTGGGGGCATTATGCGAACTGCGCACAGGAAAGCCTCGGAATTCAGCCCCAAGCGCCGCTGGCCGCGGCATAAGCTGGATATGCCCGTCCGCCTCGTCCTGCACGGCTACAACCGCACTTTCCTGGTGGAAGGGTGCGGCAACGACCTGAGCGAGGGCGGCATGCTGGTCTTTGCCGGCCTGCAGCTGCCCGTGGGCAGGGAAGTAGAAGTGGAGTTTCAGCTGCCAGAATCAGAAGAGCCCCTGCGCGTGCCCGCCACCATCCGCGACCGCAACCGCTACTTCTACGGCCTGGAATTCACTGCCACCGACGCCGACCTGCAGTCCCAACTCGCCCGCCTGCGCCAAACCCTGCGCTAACAAGAAAAGCGGCCCCAAAGTCTGGGGCCGCCGTCAAGCCGTCCTGAAAAACGGGTTAGAAGGTGATTCTGGCCTGCAACTGGATCAGCCGGGGCGCCGCAGCCGCTCCCACAAACGAGCCGTACATGCTGGCCGGTCCGCCGACCGATTGGTAGATTGTCCCCACAGTTGGATCTCCCGTGTACAGGTACATATTGGGAAGATAGAAGTTGGGGTGATTAAAAATATTGTAGAAGTTCGCGCCCACCTTCAGCTTCATCCGTTCCGTCAGGTCGAAGTTTTTGGTAGGTGAGAAGTTGGCATCGAACAACCCCGGGCCCCGATACTGGTTGCGCCGCTGCGTCGGGAAGACGGTGTATCCCGAGGAACTCGCGTCCAGGAAGGCATTGGGGTCGAAGCACTGGCTGGCGGGATTGCTGCAGCTCCCTTGTCCGAAAGTGGCGCCGGGTCCCAAGGGTTGAGCAGGGAAATACCCAACTCCACCGAAATAGTTCGGAAATGCACCCACAGTGTTGGCATCTAGCACGGTGTAAGGAGTACCTGTACGTGCGAAGATCGAACTGGAGAAACTCCACCCACCTATTAGCCCATTCACGATCGAATTGGAGAACTTGTGAGGCGGCTCCCAAACGAAAGTGCCCGTGAAGTTGTGACGGACGTCGTAATCAGCATTGCCATAGTTGTTAGCTCGCAGACTTGCGGGGTTAAGTTGACCCAGCAGCGAGTCGCTGCCATACACGAATGCTCCACCGTTGGACACCTCGTCCAGGGCGTGGCCCCAAGTGTAATTGGCCTGCACCGAGAACCCCTGCGTGAAGCGGCGCTGGAAGCCCACGGTGAGATTGTTGGCATTGGAATTGGCAATGGTAGCCCACTGATTAACGGTGGCGTAGCTTATGTCTGGCACTGTGGTGCGGAAGCCGGCGCCATACCCGTATTTATCCCAGGCATTGAGAGCCCCATTGTTAATGGGAATGTGGATCCCATGGACGCCTGTGTAGTTGACGATAAAAGACATATTGCCGCTGATCGCCTGCTGCACCTGCAGGTTCCACTCCTGGTACTGCGGAGTGTGGAAAGTGCCGGCAAAGTTGGTGAACGTAGGCGAGCGGTACATAGCGCCTAGCTCGGCTTTCAGGCTGTTGTAGGTAGCGCCGTTGGCAAAACCCGCTTTCAGGGCTGCTGCTGAGGCTGCCGCAATGGCCGGTCCACCGGCATTAGTGGGGTCGGCCCACAGAGCGCCGGGCACTCTCTGGTCAACAACGTAGGGAACACTCTGGAAGGCTGGCTCAATAATACCTTGAGACAGCGCATCATAGAAGATCCCGACGCCTCCGCTGATGACAGTCTTGTCATTGCCGAGCGGCGACCAGATAAACCCGAGACGCGGAGAAAGGTTTATCGAATCCGTGCCCCGGTAAGCCTGATGCAGACCGATTTGAATGTTCTGGTTGTACGGAACATCTGGGCCAAGGGTCAGATTCTGGAACGGACCAACAAACTGGCTGAAGCAGTCGCTTTGGCATACCGGATTGGAGTTATGCTCCGCGCGCAGAGCCAGCGTCAGCTTCAGGCTGTTGTTGACCTTCCATTCATCCTGCGCGTACATGCCCAGCCCGTACATGGCGATAGGCACGCCCGACGTGTCGGAGAACCACTGCCGGAATTGGTTCGACTCGCCATTGGCAAAGCCAAGCAGAGAGTCGAAGTACACGCGCGGGTGCTTGTAGAAGAAGTTGAAGTCGGAGACGTTATAGCGTCGGAAATTAGCGCCAAACTTCAAAGCATGGTTGCCGACGATCTTGGACAAATCATCAACGAACTGATATTGAGTTACGTTGCGCCCCTGGGGAAAACTCCAGTTGCGTCCGAAGTAACCGCCACCCTGGTTCATGGTGCTGAAGACGGTGGAGAGCCATTGCACTCCGTAGGGGAAGGTGTCGTTGGCCTGGGTTTCGTTCTGCTTGAACACGGCAGTGTACCAGGTACCAGCCATGATGAACTGGTTGGTGGCGTTCCCGCTGAAGATGTGGTTCCACTGTAGCTGTCCGTCATACGAGGGCTGCTGGCTAGTGGCGTTGAAGCTGCTGTTGATGGGATCAGTGTAAGTTGGTTGCAAGCCATCGTCGCGGCGGAAGCGGGCAAATACTCGATCGTTGTCACTGAAATTGTGGTCGAGGCGTCCGCTGATGATCCACTCCGTCGAGAGTTGGCCGGGTGTCGCGGAAAACCCGTAAGCACACGGTGTACCGGCCGTGATACCAGGCAAGACTCCGATCACTTCCGGGTCGCATGAATCCGCGATGGGAGCTGCGTTCTGAGCTCCAGGCGCATTGGGATGGGTCCATACATTCATCAATTTCTGGTACATCGGCAACGATGCAGGTTGGACTGTCGCGATGTTGCTGAGAACTGCACTGGCGAATTGTGGGGACGGAATGTACGCGTTCTGCACCGTGGGCAGCACGTAGCGTAGACCTTCGGTGTTGATGTAGAAAAAGGTCTTATCTTTCTGGATGGGCCCGCCGAAGTCCGCACCCCATTGATTGTTGTTAGCGAATGGACGAGGCGTTCCTCCGTTATTCGCAAACCAGTCGTTGGCGTTCATGATGCGCCCATTCCACAAATACTTGGCACTGCCATGGAAAGCATTGGTGCCGGACTTTGTGATGTAGTTCACTTGGGCACCTGCCTGTTGCCCATATTGCCCGGAGTATGGGTTAGTTACCACCGTGGCTTCCTGGATCTCATTCAGCCCCAGCGTCAAGTTCGTGGCACCGGAGTTGTTGATGTTGAAGAATGGATCCATATTGTTTTCACCGTTCACGGTGAAGAGGTTGGAGGTGGCCGGCATGCCGTTGGCGGTGAAGTTGCCGTAACCCGCGGCCGTATTCATCGTGACGCCGGGGGCGGTCTGGGCAATGTTGGTCAGGTCGCCGCCAGGATTTGGCAGGGTGGAGACATCCCGCTGAGTAAACGCGGTGGTGGCGTTCGCGCTCTCCGTGTTGACAATCGGCAGGGTTCCCGTGACCTCCACGATTTCAGTAGTTTTGCCCACGGTCAGAACAAAGTTGTTGGAAGTGGTCTGACCGATGTTGACGCTGACCGTCCGCTCCGCTCCTTGGAACCCCTGCTGGGTCACCTTTACGTTGTAGCGGCCAGGCTTCACTAGCGAGAACCGGTACAGGCCGGTATCGCCTGTGGTCGTGGTTTGGGCCGTGCCTGTATCCAGGCTCTTGAGATTGACGACGGCATCCTTGATCACCGCTCCGCTAGGGTCCGATACCGTACCGGAAATGTCACCCGAAGTAAGCGATTGTGGCATCGCCAGCGGCGTAATCAGGATGAAGATGGAAAATAGCCCCAAAGCAAATAAGAACCTTCTCATGAAAACCTCCCGGTTTGCGAGCGTCGTCGCGGAGGCGACACAGTTCCTGGGCGCACGAATTCGCATTTGCACACTCTGCGAATTGGCCCATATATAGTCCCGAATGAGGACGCCAGCGGTGATACAGGTCACTTCTCGAAGTGACAACCTGGAGGGCGGAGCGGAGCGAAAAGGGCGGAAAGCCGCATTCTTGGCGGCTGAAATTGATGAGGGTGGGGAAGAAAAAAACTACAATCCGGCAACTGCAGATTTCCTGCGGAAACTAAAAGTCGGCTTCTAGGGGGATTGGCGGCTGCTGGCTGCTAGCGCAACAATGCTCCTGGATTCTCAGTCCGCACTTCCGCAGATGCATTCCGATGCTGGACCTGCCAGGCCTGGGCCCGCCGACGTGCTGATATGAGTCTTTCCACCGGCACCTGCAGCGCGCTGAGGACCGTCTTGCCCGTCTTGCCTGCCAGTACCAGCCACATGTATGCGGTTTCCGCATCGCGCGGCACTCCCAGTCCATGCAGGTACATGACTCCCAGATTGGCTTGTGCGGCAGGGAAGTCTTGTTCGGCTGCTCGTTCAAACCATCGAACCGCTTCGTCATCGCTAGCGGTAACTCCCTCGCCTTCGCGATAAAGGAAGCCCAGGTTGTTTTGCGCCTCGGGGAGGCCGTTCTGTGCCGCACGGGCATACCACTTGGCGGCTTCGTTGTAGTCTTTCCCTCCACCACAGCCGCTTTCATAAACGGTTGCCAGGTTATATTGTGCCTCGGCCAGGCCTTGCCTGGCGGCTTTGTGGAACCAAGTTGCCGCCTCTCCGCAGTCGTGCGGAACGCCGCGTCCTTCGCGCAAAAATAATCCCAGGTTGTTCTGCGCCACGGCCGAACCGTGCTCCGCCGCTTCACGGTACCAGCGCAGGGCCTCCGCATCGTCTTTGCGCACGCCCATTCCCTGGGCGTAAAGCAGACCCAGGTTAAATTCCGCCGGCGCATATTTCTGCACCGCTGCACGCAACAACCAACTGCTGGCCCTCTGATAATCGGTTTGCACGCCCAGTCCACGCGCGTACAGGGAGCCCAAATTGTTTTGTGCTTCCGGCCGGCCGCCGTTTGCCGCCTGCAGGTACCATCGCGCTGCCTCGGTGTAATCCTGGGGAGCGCCGTTGCCCGTTTCGTACGCCCGTCCCAGCAGGAATTGGGCGCGCGAGTCGCCTGCTGTTGCTTTTCGCAACAGTTTGGAGACATCCTGAGTTCTTATTATTTCGTGAGAGGCGACATCACCCGGCGGTTGTTCCGCCAAGCAGTATCCAGCCGAGAGCGCCAGAAGCAGAAAGAGGGCGAACAGCCTGCAGCGCATGAGCATATGCGACCCGGAAGCGAAAGTTTTCGGTTGAAGCGGGAAGCCGAATGGCGGCTGTGAAACCCCACGAACTTGGGATGCAACTTAGCTCCGTCCGTCTGCCATGTCAAGCTGGAAAAAGTGATTTGTCCAATTCCTGGTAGACGGCAGGCATCTGGGGGTGGCCGCAAGAGATTGGTGGACCTGGTCGGGATCGAACCGACGACCTCTTCCATGCCATGGAAGCGCGCTCCCAGCTGCGCCACAGGCCCACGTGAGGAAGGTTGGCAGAAAAGCGGGCAGCCATGCCCGCCTGTTTAATTGTCGCCCACGCCCCCGCCCGAGTCAAATACCGACCCGTGTCCGGCGGACGTCACTGGCTGAGGGACTGATGTTGGCGCCCGAACCATGCGGTTGCCTGCCTGGGAATACTGCACAGTGAGAGCACGCAAAAGTTCTACATGGGCTGCGCCACACATGTCCGCCCTTTGGTGCGGCTCAGCGAACAGCAACGCCGGTTCCCACCCACTTCTGGGCCTCTGCCGATTTGGCCCACTCACCCGCCACCTGCCGCGTGGCCACGTTGAGCCGGTTCCAGAGGTTGATAGCGGCTATCGCGAGCAGCAGGGCCGCGAGCGCCTGCTCGTCGTAGTGCTGCGCTGCTTCGTCCCAAATATCGTCGGGCACTGCATCTGGCCGGTCGCTGAGCCGGGTGACAGCCTCGGTGAGCGCCAGGGCGGCGCGTTCGGCGTCGCTGAAGTACGGCGCGTCCCGCCAGGCGGCCACGGCAAACAGGCGTTCCTCGGTTTCACTCAACTTCTTGAGCATGCGGGCGTGCATGTCCACGCACACGCTGCAGCCGTTGATCTGGCTGGCGCGCAGGTGCACCAGTTGGAGCGTCTTGGCGGGTACCCCGCCCTTTTCTGAAGCCTTGCTGAGAGCTTGCAGGGCCTGCATGGCCTCAGGAAGGAGCATTGCTGGATTTTTCAGTCTTGCTTGCATGGTTATCGGTCTCCTTGTCACATTGTGTGAATTTGGTTCGTCATCTCTATGACGGAATGAATTGAGAGAATGTGACCGATGGCCCAAAGCGACTGGCTGGCAGAGAGATTCGAAGAAAACCGGGGTAACCTTCGGGGCGTAGCCTACCGCATGCTCGGCTCGCTCAGCGAGGCCGATGACGCTGTGCAGGAGGCGTGGCTCCGCCTCAGCCGCGCTGACGCGAGGGGCATCGAAAATCTTGGAGGATGGCTGACCACGGTGGTTTCACGGGTGTGCTTGGATATGTTGCGAGCCCGATCGTCCCGGCGTGAGGAGTTGCTGGACGAGCATGCGCCTGAGCCCTCATCGAGTAGAAAGAAGGTCACCAACCCCGAACAGGAGGCGCTTCTGGCTGACTCCGTTGGCCTGGCGCTGCTCGTGGTGTTGGACAGGCTGGCTCCCGCCGAGCGCCTTGCCTTTGTGCTGCACGATATGTTTGCTGTGCCTTTCGAGGAAATCGCCTCCATAGTGGGACGCACGCCGACAGCGGCTCGGCAACTGGCCAGCCGCGCCCGCCGCCGTGTGCAGGGAACAGCAACTGTGCCCGGCCCCGATTTCATTCAGCAGCGGGAAGTTGCCGGCACCTTCCTGGCTGCCTTGCGGGCTGGTGACTTCGAAGGGCTGCTTGCAGTGCTCGATCCGGACGTTGTGGTCCGATTGGACGAGGCTGCTGTCCAGCCCGGCGCACCCAGGGAGATCCTCGGCGCACGCAACTGGGCCAAAGGAGCCGTCGCTTTTTCCCGGGCCGCCCGTGCCATGCAACTGGCTCTTGTCAATGGTGGCGTAGGGCTTATCTGGGCTCCCGGCGGCCGGCTATCGAGGGTGGTTAGCTTTACCATTGCCGCGGGAAAAATCGCCAAAGTTGAAGTTATCGCCGACCCTGCACACCTGCGCGAACTCGATTTGGCGGTTATCGCTAGCTAGAATCGCCGGAGAAATCCACAGCGGGCCGCTCAGGTACCAAGGGGATTACTTCCCCCCGGAACATAACTTCACGAAAATCAGAAGCACACTTGCTAGTCGGCGGGCGTGGTTGGCCGCGTCAATGGGGAGGAGCATACCGGGTATGGCGGCGAAAGAAGTAATTCTTTATTTCGAAGACCCAAGCGATGCGCTGCGGTTCACCTTGGCGGCAGGTTCGGTAATGGCCGGGGATCGGCTGGCCGATGGCATGACACGCGAGATGCGCCGCGCCACTCGCATCACCATGGGCAACAAGGATGGCGAAACTGCGCCACAGCTCCACCAGACTTGATTTCCTGAAGATGACGGTGTGGCTGGCGATCAGCCGCCTAGTGTGGCGCTATTGAGGGCGGCGCGCAGGCGTTCCTTCTCCGCTGCCTGTTCTTCGTTGACGGCAAAAAATTCCACCCCATAGCTGTAGCCGTTTCGATTCCGTACGATGCCTTGCACACGAATGGGCCCCCCATAGGGCGGGGTAAATTCGACCTCGATTTTGTCTCCTACGCGCAGCTCCACGCCGGCAAACACCGCCATGCCGCCTTCGCTGATTTCCTTGCCTCGGCCGCTGATGACCCGGCTCTTATCTTCGAGGTGGACGATCACCCGGATGGGCACGTCCAATTTGTGGCGGGTCCAGCGACGCGCCACCGGATGGATGACTTTCTCCCCTACCACAGTACTCGACATCAACATGCCTCCCGCACATGGTAAGGAGGAGTGGGAAGAAGCTCAAATTACGAAGGTCTACAAGGCATGCTTCCAGCTTGAATAGCGAGCATTACTTCGGCATGAGTTGCTTTACCAGGTCAGGAGAATCAATGTTCCAGTCGTTGGCCAGTATGTAAGCCTTGCGCAGAATCATTTCGGTACGGTGATCGAGGTCCAGGGGGAGGTCTTGCAGTCCGAGTTCCACGGCATTCAGAACCTTCTGCGGTATGCGCAGCCAGCGCGGTTTTGATTCGGTTATCAGCATGGCAATTCCCCAGTTTAAGAAGATGCGGTAAGTGCCTAGCTGGCCGCGAACCTCAAGTATTCCCTGCGCAATTGTGCAACGGTCAGCAATGGGGGTGCGCGGCAGTACGCGGCTGAGCAGGTCGGCGCGCAGCGAGATAAGCGCCGATTGCTGGTTGGGGTCGTATTTTTCAGCGAACACGCCGATTCCACGTTCGCCCTGGTCAGCCCAGCCTTCGTCGTCGCCCAGGGCGCACACGCTGGTGAACAGGTCCACATCGCGCATCACTTCCGAATAGACGATGGCGGGCACATCGTCCAGTGCAATCTCTTTTTCCATGCGATAAAAGCGTACCTGGTCGGAGGTGATGAACAGGTTGATGCCGGAGCCCGACTGCTCGCCTAAGCCTGACTCGCGAAGCGAAGGATGCCGATCGGCCGGCAGGTCCACGTAAAACTCCACGTGCATCTTCCAGGGATCAATTTTCCGGTTAGGCACATTGCCGCCGTCGAAACCCGCCCCCATCAGGCGATAGTTCCAGCCGCGCTCGCGGCACAGGCTGGCGAACTGGTGCTGCCTCATGAGCACCCCGGCGAAGCGGTTGGAGTACGCCCGCAGTTCACGTTCCTCGTCGGTAATCTGGTAGAACTCGCGAAAGGCCTGGCGGAACGGTTGCCGTAGCCCAGCCGCAAAGATTCGTTCCCGCCATTGCTGCACCTCCGTCGCTTCCGACGACAGGGGATGCCACAGTCTGACCTTCTCCGCTTTCGCGAGGTCCAGCGGCCTGCCGGCGCAGTCGCAAATTTCCTTCCCTGACCACAGGCCTGAGCGCTCCCATCCCTGGCCGTTGCTGAAAACCCAAATCAGGCGGCGTCCCAGAAAGCCGAGCAGCGGATGCTCGATGAAATACTCTTGCCAGTGCTTTAGAGGGAGTATGCGCGCACTCATCAGCGATGATTCCAGCCGTACTCGCTGTGCGGCGTAGGCTTCCTCCAGTTCCTTGGCCAGCTTCGCTGTGTCTTTAACTTCTTTGGCAAATGCTTTCTTGATGTGGGCGGGCGCCGATTTAACCAGCTTGCTTTCGGCATTGTGCCAGGTAACGGCGACGCCACCGTCGTCGCGCAGGGTGATAATTGCTTTGGCATCGCCGAGGGGAATTTCCCGGGTTCCGCGCTCGTCCAGGCCGTAATGTGCTACGCAAATGTCTTCAATCTCCTCGATGCTCAGGCCGCTGCGCTCCGCCGCCTGCTGTAGCGATT
The DNA here is from genome assembly GCA_035280205.1 of Terriglobales bacterium. Taxonomy (GTDB): domain Bacteria; phylum Acidobacteriota; class Terriglobia; order Terriglobales; family Acidobacteriaceae; genus JAICWP01. The sequence continues at coordinate 13,844 of DATEGI010000318.1, forward strand.
TCTCGATCAGTCGCCGGGCAACGGTGTATTTGACCCGGGCCCGCAGGCGTGTGAGCTGCCCGACAGCCTCCGTGCACTCCATGGAGCCCAGTGCCTGCACGCAGGCAAAACCAACTTTCTGCGAAACCGCGCCCAGATTGGGCACCTTGCGCAGGCAAGCGATGGCGAAGTCGGCGATGGCAATGGCGGTCGCGGGCGCAGCCTTCATCGCCACGCACCACACCACTCCTTTCTGGTAGGTGGAATCCTCAATGGGCGAACGGGCTTCTGACGGCTGTCCGGGCGTGGGGCCCATCGCCAACCAGCGCAGCATGGCGGTAATGACTTCGGCTTCACCCAGCGCGGCCATCAGTTCCCGCGCCCGCATCTTCCACTTGGCTCCGGGGACCGTCTGCTCCAGCGCCCGGCAGTGTTCCAGAAGCCCCTCCCACCCTGCGCGCGTGATGTCGTCCTTGGCCGCAATTTCGTCAACGACAATTTGCGACCAGGGGCCACGTCCAGGGTCCAATTCCTTCTCGCCCTCCACTCGCAGCAGGCCGGCAAGCAGTTCCCGGATTTCTTTATTGTGCTCCTCTACCTTGCCCGTCGGACTGGGGGCATACTGCAGGTGGATTCGGCGCAACTCGTTCCGCATCTCGTCAGTGAGTTGCTCACGTGTCAACACGGTGAGGAACTGCTCGAAGGGAAAATACATCCGGGTCATGGAAAAGTCTTGCCGGTACTCGCTGAGCAACCGCTTCACCAGTTCTGCGGGCAGCGGCTTGGGCAGGGTCGTCAGGACGAGCCGAATGGCATCCGTGACGGCTTGACAGACCTGAAACCGGCTGAACTCCTTGGCTTCGGCCCGCAACCACCCAAAGCTTCCGCTCAGAAAAGCCAATCGCACCTCGGCGGTGGCGCGGCTTAAGGCAGTAAGCGCTGGATTGCTCGCCCGCCACTCCTCGAGTTTGCGCATCATTTCCCCCACCGATCCAGCCGAATACGGCCGGTCCTTGCCGCTGGCGCAGATCTCCTCGTAAAGGGCGAAGGCCTGTTTTTCCGCCTCGGTCATGACGCTCCTATAGTGCCGGGACAGTAGAGAAAGAGCTTATTACTAACGGGAATTGGTCACCAGAGGGGCGATGCGCGGTCAGTCGCCCGTGGCAGCGTGAACCGACGTTTCCTGGGGCAGAACCGCAACGCCGTCGCGGAAGGTGACGGTCTTGCCGGAAATAGCGGGTACGCGCTCGCCGGGCACAAGAATGCCGACCAGGTTGAGGGGATCGGCGGCGGAGATGGTGATGGTCTCGCCCGAAGGTTCCGTCTTGCGCATGGCGCGCAATGATTCCACTGCCACCGGCAATGCAAATTGCTCGCCCAGGAAGCCGCTTATGAAGCGTCCGCCGCGCACTTCGCCACGATCTTCCAGGCGACGGAAAGCCACGGCCAACTCACGCCACTTGGGCACAATGGCCTCCCGCGCCAGCAGATCGCGGAAAACCACACCATAGCGGCGCAGCAACATCCAGCAGGCAGCTTCCACCTGGCGTGTGCGCTCCGCCGCCTCACCGGGATAGAGCAGTGCCCAGCGTCCTGCGCTGTGGCGTGGACGGGCCATGCGTCCGCTGCCCTGGCCGGAGCGCCGCTTGGGATCAATCAGAGAGCGCAGGTTGTCGAAGCCGTCGGCGGTAACCAGCCCGGCCGCTACCAGCTCCCACAACGCGGTTTCAATTTCCGCCTTCAGCTTGCCGGTGCCGCGCACGATATCGGCGAAGAAAGAAGCCCCGCGCTGGCGCAAGAATTCCAGTACCTGGCGTGCACCGTGGCTCAGACCGCGGCCATCCTGGTGGTCGGTGTGGGGAGGCAGCCAGTCGGCCTCCTCGCGCACGTAGAAAGTGATGGGCGCCACACTCGTCGGAATCACGCGCCGCTTGCCTTCAGCGGAATCCTCCAGGGTGGCGGGATGTGGCGACAGCCGTCCCCAGCCTACAGCGCCGGTGAGGCAGAGTTGGTCGAGAACCTTGGGGTCGTAATCGGCGATGCGGCGGACCAGCACCTGGCGTTCCCAGGCGCTGGCAGGAATTTCGAAGCCTTGCAGTTGCTGCAGCACTTCCAGCATTCCGCGTTCGCCCGGAACCTGCGTGCCCGGGGCGATGTGCTGCCAGCGCAGCAGCCAGCGCATGAACTGCGCTGCCGTAACCGGCTCCACCTGCTTGCGTAAAGTGCCCAGCGTGAGACGATGAATGCGTGCCAGCAGGCGCCGCTCGCACCACTCCGTCTCATGTCCGCTGAGATCTTGTGGCGCGGGCGCCCCGGCCCGCGAAACATCCGTAAACCTGCCGCGCAGAATCGCGCCCGTGGCCTCCAGCCTCAGCAGCGCCTTGTCAATCTCGGAAGCTGGCAGGCCCAGGATTCCTCCCAACTCGCGGGCGCTGGTCGGGCCCAGATGCCCCATCCAGCCGGTCACCATCTGCAGCAGGGAGTC
>DATEGI010000319.1:0-19231 GCA_035280205.1 Terriglobales bacterium
TGAGGACCACATTCGACATTTCGAGCAGGGGTGAGCCCTTGGGCGGCTCGTGCTCAAACACGTCGAGTCCGGCGCCGGCCAGGTGACCGGATTTGAGCGCCTCAGCCAGCGCCGCCGTGTCCACCAGTTCCCCGCGGGCGCAGTTGATAAGGCGCGCACCACGCTTGAGCCTGGGCAGGGACTTTTCGTTGATCATGTGCGCCGTCTGCGGGGTCAGGCCCACGTGCAGCGTCAGGTAATCGCCCTCGCGGTAGACCTCCTCCAGTTCTGTGAGGCGAATGCCCTGCTCCCGGGCTACGGCAGTGGAAATGAATGGATCATGGGCGATCACCTTCATCCCGAACGGACGCGCCCGCTTGGCCACTTCCATGCCAATGCGGCCCAAACCGACAATGCCCAAAGTCTTGCCCCGCAATTCGGTGCCCTGCAGCCCTTTTTTCTCCCATTTGCCGGCATGGGTGGTCGCGTCGGCGTGCGGAACGTGCCGAGCAAGGGCCAGCATGAGGGCGAAGGTATGCTCAGCCACGGCCACCGCGTTGGCCCCGGGGGTATTCATCACCGCGATGCCCTTGCGGGTGGCGGCTTCCAGGTCAATGTTATCCACGCCTACGCCAGCGCGGCCGATCACCCGCAGCTTGCGGGCATGCTCCAGCAGCGCCGAATCAACGTAGACGGCGGAGCGCACAATCAGGGCATCGGCGGCCTCGACCTGGCCGGGCAAATTGCCATTCAGCTGCTCGTGGGTGATGACGGTCCAGCGTGATTCTTCCTTCAGCAGTTCGACCGCGGAAGAAGAGATCTTTTCTGCGATAACGATTTTCATGGCAGCTTCCGATCAGGCGGGCGCCGTGGCGGGCTGCGACGCCTCCGCCTCTGTGGCATACACCTCCTGGGCAGCGCGCAAGCCGATGCCCAGCTCGACGGACGAACCCAACGCCGCCAGCACATGCTCCAGCGCCCCGATGACGCCTATGGTGTCCAGGTAGTCGTAGTAGCCGATGTGGGCAATGCGGAAGAGCTCGCCCTTCATCTCGCCCTGCCCGTTGGCTACTACGGCGCCGAATTTATCGCGCAGTCCGGCCACGATCTTTCCCGAATCCAGCCCAGCCGGCGGCACCACAGCGGTGAGCGCCGAAGCCGGCGAAGTGGGCGAAAAAAGCCGCAAGCCCAACGCTCCAACCGCCGCGCGCGTCATCTGGGCACAGAGTTCGGCGCCGGCAATCAGGCTGTCACGTCCCGCGGCCAAATTACCGTCGCCTCCCTGCCGCAAATAGTCCAGAGCCGCGCCCAGGGCGGCAATCAGCGCCGTCGCCGGGGTATAGGCCGACTCGCCTTTGCTAACTGCCTTGCGCTCCTTGCGCAGGTCGAAGTAATAGCGCGGCGAACGCGTGCTCCCCATGCGCTGCCAGGCGCGCTCGCTCACCGCCAGGTAAGCCAGGCCGGGAGGAATCATCAGCGCCTTTTGCGAGCCGCCGATGATCACGTCAATGCCCCAGCCGTCCACATCCAGGCGGGTGGTGCCCAACCCGGTGATGGCGTCCACTACCAGCAGCGCCTGCGGCGCCTGCGAACGCACCAGCTTGGCGATGGCTTCCACATCATGCCGCGCACCGGTGGAGCTCTCCGTGGCCTGCACGTATACGGCGCGCACCCCAGGCGCGAGTTTTTCGCGGACCTGGGCGGCAGCGAAGGTCTGACCATAAGGCGCGCTCAGCACGTCCACCTGGCAGCCGAAAGCCTGCGCCAGGTCGCGCCAGCGTTCGCCGAACTTGCCGGCACTGAGCACAAGCACTTGGTCGCCGGGCGAGGTCAAGTTGGTCACCGAGGCTTCCATGGCGCCTGTGCCCGAGGAGGCAAGTATAAGAACGTCGTTGCCGGTGCCGATGAACTCCTTCAAATCGGCCAAGGTGCGGCTAAACAACGCGCGGAATTCGGCGGTGCGGTGGTGCATGCCGGCCGAGGCCATCGCCACCTGCGCCGCTGGCAGCAGGGGCGTGGGCCCGGGAGTAAACAAGCGTGTCTTTCGCAACATGGAAGTAGGAGACCTTCTCGTGAAGTTTTAAGGAATCCCTCTCAGCTTAGCTCACCAGGCAGGTGGAGGAAAACCTCTGCCAAAAGTTACCGGCCAGCTGCGGGTCCAAAGCGGGAATTGCTGTAGACATCAAGGGCTGCTCCCTTATGCGACGCAATGGATATATGACGCTATCCTTTGCTATCATAACCCGCATAAACCCCGTGCCTTCTACAACTTTCCGGGGTTCTACATACGATCCCACGCAACGTTTCTTCAAGCGTTATCGTCCAAAGTATTGAGCTGATGCTTTGGGTAAGCGGGCGCAGAGGGCGCTGGGCATTGGCATCCTTAAGAATTGTCTTTGCGACTCAAGAATTGTCTTTGCGACTCGCTCGCCGCGAACCGGCGCAGCGCAGGGAGATTTTATGGGTATGACCCGACATCGCCATGCCTGGCGTGATGACGACAACTGCGCCGACTGCGGCGCCCAGCGCTGTCATGCGACACAACTCCGCTCCGCCATCATGCTGCAGAGCGCTCGCTGCCGGCGCGCCACCCAGGACGGGTCGCAATACTGCCGCCGGCATCGCTACCTGGATCACGTGCACAGTAAGAAAACCGTGGAGACGCTGCAACTGCAGCCGGAAGCAAAATTGTCCTGAAGTTGGGCGGGCCTGAGCTTTAACTCCGGAGACTATTGCGGGCTCAGGCTCTGGTAGTTCTCGGGCACGGTAGTCACAATGCGGTTGTTGACCAGAAAAATCACCAGTCCCGAACCGGGGTCTTCGCCGTTACGCACAATCAGCAGGCCATCCCCATTAACATTGGCCGGCGCCGGGCCCACCCAGTGAATTCCCGCCAGAGAGGATTTGGGCAGGCGAGCGATTAGTGCGATCGAAGGATAACGTACGTCGTAGCGGTCCACCCCGTCGGCCAGCAGAGTGATGCGCCGTACCCCATCAGAGCGCACCAGCACATAGGCCACATCCTGGTCGCTGCCGCGGCCAGAAAAATCTCCCGCCACACGCCCGCTGACCGGGGCCCCCGTGCTGCGCAGCCAGGCTGCCGCATCCGGGTTGAAGTCGTCCGCAGTCGCGGCTCGCCAATCGTTCACCCCGGCGATGAGGGTGGCCTCAACCGGCAGGACTCCGGCAGCCGCGCTGTTGCTCTGGGCCAGCACAGGGCCTTCCTTGCGCGCGGCCCGCTGCGTGGCGGCGATGACCACCACTACCGCGGTGATGGCTCCGACGACAATCGCGGTTCGCCCCAGAATGCGCTTTTCCTTGCGCAGCGGTTCCACCTTCACCGTGTCCGCCGCGGGCATGTGCTTGAGCGCCGTCGCCAGAGTGGCCACCGATTGCAGATGGTCCAGTACGTGGCGGGCCAGCGATTCACCGGGAATCACCAGTTCGCTTATTTCCACCGAGGCCGGAGTAATGGCCAGGAAACTCCCATTCGAGCAGGCAAGCTGATGGATAGCTCGGGGCACGGTCTGCAGGGCCAGAAACAGCCGCGCCTGTCCGGGATCGTCGCTGCGCGTAATGAAGCGGCTGTCGAAAGACGCGTCGCCGGTGCGCACGATCGCCCGTCCTTCTCCGGGGTCGGCGGAACGGGGCGCAATCCACAGGGTAAAGTTGGCCGGCACCCCCATGCGGACGTTCAGACCGGGCACATCTTCCTTATTCGAGAAGCGCACCACCGTGGGCAGGCGGCTGAAATTGCCCGAAATCACCAGATCGCCGCCGTCGCGAAACAGTTCCCCGGCCAGGGTGTCGGCAATTTTTTCTGCATCGCGGGCCACCTGGCGAAACCCGGCAAACTTGCGCAGGTTGTACACCAGTGCGATCACCGCGCCCAGCACAGCCAGGCCGAAGATAATCCCCAATACGATGGCTAATGGTGAAAGTGAGCTCATCATGCGGTTAAACGCCGGGCGCTATTGTGCGACGGCTTGCGCGCCTTTCCTGGGGGTGACGGGCGCAACTTTAATGCTGCCAGGGGATACATACACTGCCGCCCCTGAGGCGGAATCATACCTTTAAGGGGGAAGGCATGCCTCTATAATGAACCACGATGAGCATCAGCGAAAAAGTACAAAAGGACATGACCGAAGCCATGCGGGCCCGGGATGAGCGCCGACTCTCTGCCCTGCGCTTGGTCAAAGCCGCCCTCAAAAACCGCGAAATCGACAAGCGCGGCAAGCTGGACGACAGCGAGGAGATGCAGGTCCTTAACAGCCTGATAAAGCAGCGCAAAGACTCGGTGGAGCAGTTCACCAAGGGCGGCCGCCAGGAGCTGGCCGATAAGGAAGCCGCCGAAATCAAGCTGATCGAGTCCTACCTCCCGCAGGCGGTACCGGAGCCCGAGATCGAGTCGGTAGTGCGGGCCAAGGTGGCAGAAATGGGCACGCCCACACTGAAGGACATGGGCGCCGTTATGAAGGCTGTTATGGCCCACTTTCAAACCGCCGGTGCTCGCGTAGACGGCAAGGTAGTCAGCGAAATTGTGCGCCGGCAGCTCACGGCAAAATAGGGAAAGCTTAACGTCGGTCTGCCGACGAAACCTTGGCGTCTGGCGCGGCATTTTCCTTAAGGAACTCGCCAAGAAGCCCCTGTACCCGCCGGTTGCCCTGCAGGCGATCAACATTCACGGTTTTACGTCCGACCCGAAAAGCGGCCAGCGCAAGATCGCTGGCCAGGCCGAAGTCGTAGCGGCCGTCAGTCGCGACTACGAGCGCGCCGTCAGGAGCTGCGCTTGCCAGCACCAGCTTTAGCTGTCCGGTCTCGGCCGCATAGAATCGCACCGCCCCGTCCCGATTCGCGATCGCAATCACCTTGCCATTGGGGCTCAGCCCAGCGGAAGAGGCACCTGGCTCCGCCTGGTAACTGCCGGCACTCGACCAGTCGTTCGTGTTCCACAGCCATACCCTGCCGCTGGATTGCACCGCCCAGGCGCGCTTCCCATCAGCGGAAAAGAAGACGGCCACAATTGGGCCGAAGGAACGCTGGTTCGGCTTCTCCGGATCGAATTCTTCATACTCGTGCAGAATGCGTGACGGGGTATTGCCAGCGGCGTCCAGCACCCACACGACTCCGGTTTCCGAGCCGGCCAGAAGAAGTTTGCCATCCGGGCTGTAGGCCAGGGCGGAGGTCCCGTAATCTTGAACCCCAAAGGGCGGCTGTGGTTGGGGATTCGGGAAGGCCCGGCTGCGGTTCAGGGTAGCCGCATCGTAGACCTTCACAATCTGATTCTGCTGGCCCGTAGCGATCTGCGTCCCATCCGGGCTGAAGGCGACTACATTCAGGTTTGGATCGGGCTGCCGCCGCTGGCGCAGAAGATTTCCTGTAGCGGTGTTCCACAAAGTCAACAGTCCCACGAATGGTATTTCGTCCGTATTGCAGGCCGAATCGGGGTGCCTCGACTCGCAGGGCAGTTCATCGAGCATCGCCGCCGCGATCAGCTTTCCGTCTGCGGAAAAGTCAACGCTGTTCGAGGAACCGCCCGAAGAAAGGGGTAGCTGCACCCCCGCGCCCAATGTAATAGCCTTCTGGAGATCATCCGCTTTCCAGATTTTGGTGTTTCCCTCGTAGTATGTATGGCCCTTCACATCGTGATCGTCATCGCGGGTGCCTAGCGCCACCTGTCCATCAGGCGAAAGGCCCATGGCGTGAATCGTGCCCTCTGTGCTCAAGGTTGCCGGTACGGCTGCTGTAGCGGATGACCAGACCCTAGCGACCTTGTCACCGGCCAGAGCTAATACGCCGCTTGTGCGGTTCCACCCCACAGCGGCCAGCCCATGCAGCGGGGAAGAGCACATGGTCTGCAGTGGCTTTCCGGTCGCGACATCTACTACGCTGACTGTCTCGCTGGCGATGGCGAGAACTCTGCTGTCAGGTGTGAACACGAGGTCGCCAGACGAGCCGAAGCCTGAATTGTAGGGGGAAGAGCTAACGCGTTTCCAGGTGGCGGTTTCGAAGAGGGCGATTTCGCCACTGTACTGCACGGCCAGCCATCTGCCATCCGGACTGAAGGCAAGTTGTCCCACCGATGGGTACTGAACGTTCTGCCTGATTTCGGTCAACTCAGCGCCGGACGCCGTATCCCAGACGGTTACGAAACGGCGGTTGCTGGAGTGAGCGGCCAGATAGCGACCATCCGGACTTAATACCATGGCCAGCACATCATCGAAGTTTACGTCTAGGGTCCGCAGCACGCGTCCGGTTTTCAGGTCAATCAGCTGAATGTGCTCTTGGTTTCTGGGCGTGTCATTCCGCACAGCCCCGACTGTCCCGTCACTGCTGATAGCCTGCAGCCGCATACCATTCTCCAGCAGCCGCGCTAGATTTTGCCGGTTGCCGGAAAGCATCCACGTTTCCACTTCCGGCGTGGAGGGGGCGGCGGGATTGCGGGCAACCGGCCCATCCAGGTTCCACTGTGCGGTGCTTAATGGCAGTCCGCTATCCACATACCATATGGAGGACGGTGCTCCCGGCGGGCCAAAGTTTAGAATTTCCGCGAAGTCAACCGGCAACACGGCGACAAATTTGTCGTCCGGGCTGAACACCAGTGTGCCCTTGGCTCGTGTCCCGCCCACTTCCGTGCCCCCGGTGTCCAGGTGGTGGTGAATTATCGGGCTGAGATACGGCTTCATGCTGTTCAGCAGCCTGCCGGTGCTCACTTCCCAAAGGAGAACTTCGTCCTGGTTGTCGGTAGCCAGCAGGCGGCCGTCGTGGCTGAAGGCAATATGCCGGCAAGGGCCGGTGTTGGCACGCTGGACCACCAGCTCGGGGGCAGCCGATTGCGCCAGCGCTGTTGCAGCTAGGGCGAGCCATAACAAAACAACTCCCAGGATTTGCCGAAATAAGAGACTGCGCATGCGGCAAAAATAGCGGCCACGCTTTCGATAAGCAATCCGCTTCGTTCGGAGGTGCTCAGGTGGGAACGGTGTGCCGTGAAGCCATGCGGGCGCGCCTGCGCCACAAGTCAGCCTTAGCGCTTACTACACGCGCCACGGAAACCCTACCTGGTTTGGAGCCAACCTGGGATGGCACAGCGGCCAAGCGATAGTACCCTCTCCCCGCCACTTCCAGCATACAGCGCAGCAGGGGGCTTGCGGCAAGCCCCGGAGCGTGCCGTAGAGTCGCTGGCGATGACCGACCATGCGGTGGTAATCGCTGGAGGAGGTCCAACAGGGCTGATGTTGGCGGGCGAGTTGGCGTTGGCGGACATTGACGTGGCCATCGTCGAGCGGCGCGCCAGCCAGGAGCTGGCCGGCTCGCGCGCAGGCGGCCTGCACTCACGCACGATCGAGGTCTTCGATATGCGCGGGATCGCCGATCGGTTCCTCGCGCGGGGTAAGGTCGCGCAGGTCGTGCGCTTCAACATGATCCCCCTGGACATCAGCGACTTTCCCACTAGGCACCCTTATGGGTTGGGACTGTGGCAGAACCACATCGAGCGCATTCTCGCCGGCTGGGTGGAGGAGCTTGGCGTGCCCATCTACCGCGGGTGCGGGGTGACCGGTTTCACGCAGGACGACACCGGTGTCAAAGTTGAGGTGTCCGATGGCAAATGGTTACGGGCGGAGTATCTCGTCGGCTGCGATGGAGGGCGCAGTGTTGTGCGCAAGACGGCCGGCATCGAGTTCCCAGGGTGGGATGCGACGGTGAGCTGGCTGATCGCCGAGGTCGAGATGTCCGAGGAGCCCGCATGGGGTTTTCGGCAAGACGCCGTCGGCACGCATGCGATCGGCAGGTCGGAGGATGGGAAGCGGGCCAGGGTGGTGCTGACCGAGCGGCAGTTGGGACCCGCGAGCGAACCAACCCTCCGCGATGTCAGCAAAGCATTGATTGCGGCATATGGCACCGATTTCGGGGTTCACAGTCCCACCTGGCTCTCCAGGTTCACCGATATGACTCGGCAGGCCGCGGCCTACCGCGACAGGCGCGTACTGCTGGTGGGTGATGCCGCGCATGTGCATCCCCCGGTCGGTGGACAGGGCCTCAATATCGGTGTGCAGGATGCGGTGAACCTGGGATGGAAGCTGGCCCAGGTGGTCAAGCTGACTTCGCCAGCAGACCTCCTTGATACCTATCACGCGGAGCGGCACCCGGTTGCTGCCCGCGTGTTGCACAACACGATGGCGCAGATCGCGCTTCGCCGTACGGACGACCGAACAAAGGCTATGAGCGACTACGTCTCCGAGTTCCTCAGCATGGACGAGCCTCGCAAACGATTGGCGGCTGAGATGTCTGGTCTGGGCGTTCACTACAACTTCGGAGAAGGGCATCCACTGCTCGGGCGGCGCATGCAGGATCTCGACCTGGTCACTGCCGACGGGGCGCTGCGGCTCTTCACCTTGCTGCACGATGCCCGGCCGGTGCTCCTCAATCTGGGTGAGCCCGGCGGCTTCGACATCACTCCGTGGGCGGATCGTGTTCAGTTGATGGATGCCAAATACGTGGGTACATGGGAGCTTCCGGCAATCGGGGCGGTACGGCTCCCACCGCCGTTTTGGTTCGGCCCGATGGATATGTGGCCTGGGTGGGAGACCCAACACAAGTGGGCCTTGCTGACGCGCTAACCACTTGGTTCGGACCGCCTACTTCGGTGTAGCGTGCACCGGCTTCCAGGATAGTCCTGATAAGAGCTCACAAGCCTGGTTGCGTGAAGGAATGCGTGCGCTAAAGAACCGCGGCGGTGCTGGTGCCGGCGGCGGCGAAAACATCGCTGGCTTCCGCCTCGGCGATGGGAATGAAGACTTGTACCACCTCGGTATCAAATTGGGTGCCTGCTGACGCGCGGAGCCGGCGCGCGGCTTCTTCGTGGCCCACGCCCTTGCGGTAGCAGCGGTGGGAGATCATGGCGTCATAGGCGTCAATGACACAAACGATGCGCGACACCAGAGGGATGTTTGGACCTTTCAGGCGGGCGGGATAGCCGTTGCCGTCCACGCTCTCATGATGATGCAGGGCGTAGAGGCTGGCCTGTTCCAGACCCGGTACCAGGCGAAGTATGGACCAGCTATATTCCGGGTGCTTGTTCATCAGCGCCCGTTCTTCCGCGGTGAGCGGGCCGGGCTTCTTTAAGATGGCGTCGGGAACGCCGATCTTCCCGATGTCGTGAAGCAGGGCCGCCACCTCCACCTGATACATGTGTTCTTCCTGAATATTCAGCGCGCGCGCCACGCGGATGGCCCACTCTGCCAGCCGCGTGCTGTGAACGCCGGTGTTGAGGTCCTTCAGGTCGAGCAACTGGTTGAAGGCGCAGACCATGGAGTTGCGGAACGCGGCCTGTTGCTCTTCCAGTTCCTTCAGGCGCAGGCCCAGCGGGGAGTACGACTCAGCCGTCGAGTTGGCCAGCCCCGCCATAAGCCGCGCGCCTGCACCGGGTTGGACTATTGATGACAGAATCGCACCGCTGTGTAAGTGTCGAGCCGCCCGTATCCCAGCTGCGGGTCGGAGATCCAGTCCGCCTTGGCGAGCCCGGACGCCACGTTGGAAACCGAGCAGCCGCCGTTCTGGCCCAGCATCAGGGCCGCAGTTCCGGAAACGAAAGGCGCGCTGAAGGAAGTGCCCCAGCCCGCAGCATAGGTTCCCCAGGGAAAAGTGGTAACCACGCCTTCGCCCGGAGCCGCCAGATCAACCGGCGGCGCGCCGTAGTTGGTGAACACCGACTGAGTATCCTGATTGGAGGTGGAGGCCACATCAATCACACCGGGTAGCGCGCCAGGATAGACCTGGATCTGCTGGCCATCGTTACCGGCCGAAGCCACGGAAACCACGCCGTTGTTGTTGGCGTACTTAATGGCGTTGGCCAGTTCCGGCGAATAGGTGGTGTAGTCGAAGCTCATGCTCAAAACGCGTGCCCCATGCTTCACGGCATAGTAGATAGCGCGCAGCACGTCGGAGTCATATCCTGTGCCGGCCGCGGTGAAAGATTTCAACGGCATGATCTTAGCCTGTGGCGCCACCAGGTGAACGATGCCGGCAGTCATGGTGCCGTGGCCGAAGGCGTCGTATTGCGAGCCGTCCAGCACGGCCACAGTGCGCTGGTCGAGCACGGCGACGGTGCGCTGGTTCACCTGCCCTGTTCCCGCCTGACTCAAGTCAGGTGAGGCGTTGATGTCAGAACTCTCCGACCCGCCATTCATGTTGCGGGTGAAGTCATAGCCACTCACCAGGACGCCTTGCAGCACCGGGTTGGCCGGATCCACGCCGGTGTCAATCACGGCCACAGTTACCCCGGCGCCGGTGGTGTTGAACCCGGACCGGGTCTGCCCTAACCGGATGAGCTGCGTGGCCGGCTGATTCACATACCCGTGCCAGACGGTTGCGCCGTAATAAGAAGTTGGCGCCTTATCGGTCAGGTAGGAGGGGGGCGGTCCCGCCGTGGCGTCGAGCGTTTTAACGGTCTGGTCCAGTTCGACGTCCACAATTCCGAGTTGAAGCTGGAGCCGCAACAGGCAGAGCACCGGATTCAGAAGCGGGGGGAAGCTGACCACGAACAGCTGGCCCTGAGGATCGCCGATGGTGTTCACCACGTTGCAGCCCAGCAGTAGGCAGGTCAAATTGATTCCCGGAAGGCCAAGTGAATCGCGGACAATCAGCCGAGTCTGCGCCGCCGCTGGCGAGGGGAGAAGCGTCAGCAAGCACAGCGCCGCGCACATCAGAATGCCGCCTTTCCAACTACGCGTTCCTTTTGTGTTCCGATCCTGAACTTCCATGTGTCCCTCTCCCCTAGTGCGAACGATTTTAGGAACTGTTGCAGTTTTCAGCTACTTACCGCTGTAATCGTTCCCCGTGCGTCCTCGTAATCTGTTTTGCTCACCAAAGTCACCTGCCTGGTCACAACCTGAGCTGGGCAAGGGAATGCGAACCGACCGGCCCGCATCCAGCTCGATGGCCAACTGCATTTCCGCTTCGGCGGCGACTTCCAGGTGAAATTCGCCGAAATTCGAGGTCGAAGTGCGCTGCAGCGGCTCGCCATGCCGGTTCAGCAAGGCTACGGGTACAGCTTCCGAAGCCAGGCGCAGCGTTCTGGCGTCCAGCACCTGGCCGACAATGGATAAAGCCTTAGAATTGGCGTGCTTATCAATGCGTAAATCAATGGTCAGACCTTCCGCCTCGTAAACCATTTGCCGGGCAATGGGAGCGCCGGAGCGTATCCCCGCCGTCAGCGGCCGCGCCAGGCTGTCGAAAACCAGGCTGGCGAGCGAGCCGTAAGCAGGAGCGGCAATTTTTACCGCGGCAAACTGGACCTCTGCCAAGCGGACTGCCTGGGGAGCAGGCGTGTACTTCTGTTCTTTGGCCGCAACTTCCATGAACGATTTCCAGAGGGCTGCGGCGCTGGAGCAAGCGGCGCATCCGCTGGCCAGGTGTGATTCGATGTCCGAAGTAGTTTCCGGCGTGCTGTGGCCGCGCACGAAGTCGGCCCAGGCGGTTTCTGCAATGTGTTCCACTCTTCTCTCCAAAACGGGGATTTGTGAAGGCCGGAGTCGAGCCTGTTTGCGGCTTTCATTTCATAAGGGGAGGCAAACGGCCAAAAAATATAGGGGAGGCGAAAAAACCTCTTAGTCCTTGCCCATCAATACGAAAGGCGCCCAGTAGAAGGGATGGGGGTACGTATTTCTGAGCTCCTTCATTGCCTTTTGCATAGCAGAGGCCCTGGACACGCCGGATTGCAGGTGCCGGTAGAAGGCGACCATGAAGTCGCGGGTGCTGGCATCCTGAACATCCCACAGGCTGAGTACCAGCGACTGGGCGCCGGCCTGGAGAAAGCCGCGCGCCAGTCCAATCAGTTCGTCGCCCGGGCTAACGACATTCAGGCCGGTGGCGCAGCCGCTCAGCACCACGATTTGGACGGGCAATTTGAGCTGGTAAATGTCATAGACGCTCAGGTAGGACGTGCCCAGCCGGATGGAGGAAAACATGGGATTGTCCTGGCGGAAATAGCCATGGGTGGCGATGTGCAGGCTGCGGCAGCACGGGCCCAAGCTGCGCAGGGCATCTTCCGTTGCCTCGGGCCCCAGGAGCAGTTGCGAATCCGGCAACAGGGCACTCACTGCCTTGGCTTCGTCTTCAATGGAAGGCGCGAGTTCATCGCGGATTCCCATGACCAGCGCACAGCCTTCCTGATTCGCCTTTTGTTTCTGGCAAAGGGCGTAGACGCTGGCGCTGGGCGCATAAGAGACCGAGAACTGATCAATCAGGTAAGCAGCGCCATCGTACAAAGCATGGAAGGGCACATGGTGAAGCTGGCCATGAGGAACAAAGATGACGTGTTTTCTCCCCAGCAAGGGCCGAAGCGGCGCCACCAGTTCCTGGTAGAGGCCATGCAAGTGGCCTTGGATGGATTCGAACATCGCGTTCTTGAACTTTTCCACGTACTTCGGGTCGAGTCGAAATTTGGATAGCTGGAAGCGCAGCATCTGCAGCAGCTTGCGCACGCGCGTTTGCAGGGTGACAGCGGCGAAGTCGGCGGTTTCGCGGGTGAGCACGCAGGCCAGCACGCGGTCCTGAACAAAGAAGTACTCGACCAGGGCCGTATCCGGCGCCAGGCTGGCCCGAATCTCCTCCAGCGAGGCTACCGCGGGAATAGCGAAGCCGGCTTCGTTGGCTTCGGCAACCGTGGCCTCCTGCAGGGCGCGCATCAGGTCAGCTTCGCGGTCCTGCGCCTCGCGCTCCAGTTTTTCGATGCGCTCGCGGGAGTGGCCCTCGGGCTGCAACTGCTCGCGCTCGATCAAGTTGTAGTACCAGTTCAGCTCCTCGCGCAGGCCGCGGATGGAGCGCACCAGCTCACTTTGGCCGGAATCGTCGGCGGTGGAGAGACGCGCGGGTTGGACCATGAGGTCGAGCAGGCTACGGGATTTGGCCTGCTCGATGTAGGCGAAGATTTCGTCAAAATCGCCGCGGGCGCGCAGGCAGAGGTCAACCAGGTGCTCGTAAATTTCAGATTTGTTGCTGAAAAATGCAAGTTTCAGTTCCTCGCCGCGGAGCTGGCCGCGAATTTTGTCGAGGGCCAGCCGCGCACCGTCGTAAGCGGCAAAGGCGGCAGCCTCATCGCCGCGGGCGCGCTCGATTTCGCCCAGCAGGAACCCGGCCTGATAGCTCAGCAGGGGTGATTCCTGCCCGCTCAGGCGCTCGAGCCCCGCCAGGCAATGCTGGTGGGCGGCGGGAAGTTCCTGCATGCGCAGGGCGATGCGAGCCAGCAGCAGCTCGGCCATCACCGCCTTGCCGCGCACGTTGGAGGGCGCGAAGAAGTCGCGCGCGCCTGCAGCCAGTTGGCGCGCTTCAAACAACCGGCCTTCCTGCAGCAGGACCAGCGCCTGGTACAGGTCGAGCAGCGAAGGCCAGACCTGGTTTTTTTCCTGAACGAAGAGCTGCTTGGCCTGGGCAAAAAGATCCAGCGCCTCAAAGGGCTGCCCCTGGCGTCCAGCAGCTATGCCGCCAAACACCAACGTTTTGGCGGCTTCATAGTCCATGCCCAGCTGCTGAAATTGCTGATGTGCGGCGCGCGCCAGGTTGGCTGCCTCGCCATTCAGGTTGAGCTCAAGATAAATTTCCGCCAAATCCAGGTTGCAGAGCGCGAGCTGGTATTTGTCATCGGCCTTCTTGCCGCTGGCCATGGCTTCGTGCAGCATCTGGATGGCGCGGCCATATTCGCCACGAAGAAAATACAGGTAGGCAATGTTGTAGTCCGCCTGGGCCACCAGGACGGGCATGTTCTTCTGCTGGCAGTGGGCGCGGGCCAGGCGATGAGTTTCGAGCGCTTTGGCGAACTCGTTGAGGCTGATATAGCAGGTGGAAAGATTGCTGAGCACCGCTGCCAGACCCTCGGCATCATTGTGTTTCAGCAGTTCGCGATAGGCGCACTCGTAGCAATCGCGAGCTTCGGCAAAGCGGTCCTGGCGGTGGTAAATGTTGCCGGTGTTGATGTCGAGTCGGGCGAGGCGGAGGGAATCGCCCTGCTCGGCAAAGATAGCGCGGGCGCGCTCGGCGGCTGCCAGGGCGCGGTCATACTGGCCGAGCAAGAGCAGCGGCTGAATGGAGCCGCTCAGGGTGCGGGCCAGCTCCACGCGATTACCTACTTCCTGAAAAAGCACAATAGCGCGCTCGTGGTATTCGACAGCGGCAGCGTGCTGATCAATGGCGTAAAGCGCGTTGGCTTTGGAGCGCAGGCTCTGAGCCAGCGCCAGCTTGTCACCCAAAGTCTCTGAAATCGCAACCGCAGCGTCAGCCAGGCGCAGTGCGCTGACGGTATCAACGCGCACCAGATCGCGAACCCGGTTGGAAAGCTCCTGTACGATGGCCGGCTGCCACAGAGCGCGCTTTTCGACAATGAACCGTGAACGCGCGTTCTCGTCGGCAAGCGCCGACAGCTGCGCGATGAGCGCTTCCAGATCTACGGCTGGGGAGGCTCCGGCGCTCACTTGAATCCCAGCCTTTCCAGTTGCTTGCGCAAATGGGAGAGGCAGCGCCCACGAATGAAGCCGATAGAGCCGGTGGCGAGGCCCAAGGTGCTTGCTATCTCCTGGTAGGGTCGGGCGGGAGTCTCATAAAACAGCATGCGCACAAGGCGCTCGCATCGTGGGGAGAGAAGCCGCAGAGAATCACGTACCGCTTGCTCGCGCTGTCCCTCGATCAGGACTTCTTCCAAGGTGGGCGCGCCTGCATCAATTTGCGTTTCGATCGGTTCGCTCTCCAGGGGGACTTGCCGTTTTCCCTGCACGCGACAATGAAGGCATTTGTGGTAGCACACCTGAATGAGCCACTTGGGGAGCGCCTGCGGCTCCCGAATGTCTACAAGGCCGGTGAGCAAATCGAGGAATACCGCCTGAAAAATGTCGGGCGCTTCCTCGTGCAGTCCCATTTTGATGGGAATGGAGTAAACCAGGTTCTTGTACTTGGCTACCAGAGTGGTCCAGGCTTCCTGGTTGCCCTTGCGGCAGGCGGCGAGCAGGCGCTCATCGTCCCACGGCAGCTTCCGCGCGGGTTGGGCCGTGAGAACCGGCATCCTAGTGGGACCGCGCCATTTCCGCTCCCTGCCTGAGGTAGAGCTGGTCCACGTTCCACAGCGTGGTGGGCTCGAGCACGGCGGGATGGAAATTTCCCACCGCCAGCTTGGCGGCCACCAGCACGTCGGGCGTCGCGAGGAACACCATGGGCAGATTGGTGGCTATGATCTGCTGCGCCTGGTCGTAGAGCCGCTTGCGGCGCTGGTAGTTGAGGGTGAGCATCTGCTGGTTCATAAGTCGGTCAAGCTCGGCTTCCCAGGTGGTACCGGGGCGAGTCTCACCCAGATGCCACAGGTGAGTGCTGCCGTTGGAGACCCAGACGTTCATTTCCGCGTTGGGGTCGGCGTCACCGCCGCCCAGGCCCAGGATGACGGCCTCGTAGTTGTAGTTCTGGAATACGCTCGCCAGCAGCGCGCGAAATTCCAGCGGCACGACGTTGACCTTCATCCCGAGCTTGGAGAGGTCATCCTGGATGATGGTGGCCATTTGCATGCGTTGCGAGTTGGAGGAGGCAACGGCGATGGAAAACTCCACCGACTGGCCCTTGGGGTCCGTCAGGCTGCCATCGGCGCTCCAGGAGAAGCCCGTAGACTGCAGCAGGTGGCGGGCGGCTTCCAGCGAGCGCTGCGGATGGGGAATGGTCGAGTTCACCCAGAGCTTGTTGCCGGGGCTGACGTTGCCCCAGAGCGGCGTGCCTCGGCCTCCATAGGCAAGGCGGACAATGGCATCGCGGTCAATAGCAGCCGACACCGCCTGCCGAAAACGCAGGTCCCGGAACCATGCCTGCTTGCGCGCAACGTCAGGCAGCTTGCTGGAGGAGAGCTCATTCAGGTTGAAGAGCAGGAAGTTGTATTCGGTGCTGGGCCCAAGGTCCTGAAGCTGGAAGCCCGCACTCTGCCGCGCGAGCAGGAAATAATTTTGTGCGTTGAGGCGATTGACCACGTCGGTTTCGCCGGCCTCAAACTGCATCAGGCGGGCGTCTTCCGTGCCGGCGAAGACGAAGACCAGTTCGTCCAGGTAGGGCAGGCGGCGCTTGGCCGAGTCTGCCTTCCAGTAGTACGGGTTGCGCTCCAGAACCAGGCGCTGGCCGGGCAAGTATTGCTTCAGCCGAAACGGGCCCAGCCCTGCAATTTCTGAAGGCGAAGTGTTCAGCGACCACTGCTGCAAAAACTGGCCATCGCGGTAGGGCCTCTCCAGGATGTGCCGGGGCAGAATGGCCAGGCTGTCGAAGATGCGTTCGGCGGCAGCGTAGGGACGAGCCAGGGTGAAGAGCACCGTGTACTGGTCGAGCTTGCTGACCTGTATCGGCTTGCCGTTTATGACCAGCAGGTCGCGCTGTGGCGAATCAATCTTTTCGTCGGTGTAGACCGTGAAGGTGAAGATCACATCGTCGGCGTCGAAAGGCTGGCCGTCGGAGAAGCGGATGCCGCGCCGCAGTTTGAGGGTGTAGTTGAGCCCGTCGGAGGAGACCTTCCAGGATTTCGCCAGCGCCGGCTCGCTCTGCTGAGTGGCGCGGTTGATGTGCACCAGTTCGGTCATCAGCCCGCCGATCACCTCGCGTGAAACCGCGTCTTCGGCGGTGACTGGATTCAGAGTCTTAGGCTCAGCGCGCAGGCCTACCACCAGCCGGCCGCCGTATTGGCCGGCATCTTTCGAAAGTTGGACTTCTTCCCTGGGTTGCAAGGGAGCAGGACCGGGCGCGGCCAGACAAAAAACGGCGAGAACCGGCAGCAGCAGGCAAAGGCGGGCTAAGTGTCGCAAGATGTGCCTTTCCCCACAGAACAGCCAGGCTAGATTGAAGAAGATTTTAGCCAGCGTTGGAGGCGTTCGGCTAGCCAGCAGTAGGTTACGGAGGTAACCACCAGGGCAATCGCCGGTGTCAGCATCCACCAGTAGGAAACAAGAACGCTATATTGCTGCAGAACGGCCAGCATGTTGCCCCAGCTGGGAACCGGCTCGCTGACGCCGAGGCCGAAGAAGGATAGCGCCGCTTCCGCGGCCACGAACTGGGGGATGAGAAGGGCAGCCTGGGTGAGCAGCACGCCGCCGGTCATGGGGGCGATGTGGCGGCGCAGCAAGTAGACGTCTGGGGCGCCAAAGCCGCGGGCCGCCAGTACAAAGTTGCGCTCCCGCGCGCTCAGCACCACGCCGCGAATCAGACGCATGGGGCGGGCCCAGCCGAGCGAGCCGATCACTCCTACCACCAGCAGAAAGGTGGCAGACGCGCTCAAGTGCAGGGGCAGCATGGCGCGCAAGGCGAGCAGGAAATACAGCCATGGAACAACCAGAAATAGTTCTGCACCGCCGGTGAGCAATTCGTCAGTCCATTTCCCGTGATAACCCGCCAGCGTCCCGATCAGCATGGCGACGACAAGCGACACCAGCGTCGCCAGCAGGCCAATCGCGAGCGAAATACGCCCTCCAAACAGAAGGCGAGACAACATGTCGCGGCCGTAAGCATCGGTGCCGAGGATCGAAATTCGTCTCGGTGCTGGGACGCCGAATAGATGCAGATCCGACCGCAGGCCCGCAAAGCTGTACTGCCAGCCGTGAACCAAAAAGTGGACTGGATAGCAAGAGGACTGCTGGTTTCCAGCGGCAGCCGCATCTGCTTCGCATGCATATGGCCGAAAGTGGAAGCCCTGCGGCCCGCGAAACTCGAAATGCGAGGGAGGAGTGTAGGGCAGGTCGCGGTCCTGTTCGGCGGGAGCGTAGGGCGCAAGAAAACCGGCGCAGAGAAATCCCAGATGCCATAAAACCAGCACCGCGGCCGGCAGCCAAATTGCGCGTCTAAACCGCATCCGGGCTCCCGGTTCTTATGCGCGGGTCGGCGGCCAGCAGCAGCAGGTCAGCGGCAAAGTTTCCCACAATCATCATCGCGGCCGCGAGCATGGCCGCGGCCACTACCACATCCAGGTCGCGGGCGAGGGTAGCGTCCAGGATCAACGGACCCAATCCCGGCCAACCAGTGACCACTTCCACCAGCAGCGACCCGCTCAGCAACGCGGCCAGCGACAGGCCAAACAAAGAGATGGCGGGATTCGCTGCCGCGGGAAGAACATGCCGAAACAGGAGCCGCGCGCCTCCGATGCCGCAGCCGCGTGCCGCTTCCACGAAGGGAGCGTGCAACACCTCGAGAACGCTGGACCGCAAATGGCGCACGATCACCGGCGTGCCCACCAGAACGAGTATGGCAACTGGAGCCAGCATGTGCCGCGCGATGTCGCTGGCTTTTCCCCAGGCGGGCAGTTCATCAAAGCCCACCGAAGTCATGCCTCCGACCGGCAGCGCATGCGAGCGTACGGCAAATGCCAGTAATCCCACCGCCAGCACAATTTCGGGCACAGAGATGAATAAGGAGGTCAAAGCCGAGACACCGCGATCGAACAGTGAGCGCTCATACCTTGCCGACCAGACCGCCAGGGGAACCGATATCAGCCAGCAGAGCAGCATGGTGACTCCGCCCAAAAGCAGCGTGTGCTCGGCGGGGGCCCACATCAGCCGCGAAACCGGCGTGTTGTAGGCGATGGAAAAGCCGAAATCCCCGCGGGCCACAGAGCCGAGCCAATGTGCGTAGCGCAGCGGCAGCGACTGGTTCAGGCCGTAGCGCGCCTGCAGAGTGGCGATGGTTTGCGGGGAAATTTGCGGGTTAAGGCGTATGTCGTCGAAGAAGCTGCCGGGGGCCAGGCGCGTCAGCAGAAAGCAAAGCAGGGAAACAGCGAACAGCAGTAACACGGCTCGTGCCAACCGCCGCGCTAGGTAGGCTTTCATTGCCTTGCTCCCGCCGGAACCTGCTGCATGCGCGCGGCGGCCAGCAATTTTTCCGTCTCTGCGTGCCGCGGGCTAGACATTATTTGCGTGGCCGGGCCCTCCTCCACCAGCCGCCCTTCGGACATGACCGCGATTCGGTCTGCCAGGTGCCCCAGCAGTGGAAGATCGTGCGAAATGAAAAGATAGGCGATCCCGTGCGCCGCCTGTAGATCGAGAAGCAGGTTGGCGATTTGTGCCCGGGTGGAAACGTCTAAGCCGGTCAAAGGTTCGTCGAGGATCAGCAGCTTGGGCTTGAGCACGAGGGCGCGGGCCAGGGTGAGCCGCTGGCGCTGCCCGCCACTGAATCGTGGGCGGCACGCCGCGCCCACTCCGGCGGCAGGCCCACTTCGCACATCGCTTCGCGAACTTGGACCGCGCGTCCTTCCGCGCTC
>DATEGI010000320.1:0-8273 GCA_035280205.1 Terriglobales bacterium
AGAAGTATGGCCGTTCAGAAAAAATGGATCGGGCTGGGCATAGTCGTGTTTCTCGTGCTCTACGCCTTTGGCATGCTGATCTGGCTCTCCAATCAGCCACCCATTCTGTCTCGCTCGGAGCAAAAGGATCCACTCTCCGGCTATCCCTTGCAGGTGCGCTTCAATCCCATTCGTGACCGCGCTCCGGAACGGCCAGCCGGCGAGATGGTCAATGCCATGCAGGAAGGCAAGTGCCGCGAAGAACTGGCCGACTGGTTCAAAGACTACCGCCGCCAGTACGCGGGATTCATCTGCAAGTCGGAAGAGCAGCACCCGCTGGTCTCCTGGAGTCTGTTTGACCGCGAGGACGAACCGCCGCTCGTCATTCTCCACTACCATGTGACCCGTCGTGACGGCCAAAGCACCTACCCTGAAGACCTTTGGGTCACCACTATGCAGAAGGACGGGCGCTGGGTGGCGACTAAGTACGGCGCTCTCTACTGATCTGTTTTGCTGCGGCGGATCTGCTCCAGCGGCAGCAGGGCGTTCATGGAGCCGGAGCGGAAGCCTTCCAGATCTAGAGTCACGTAGGTGAAGCCCAGGGCTTTGAAGATGCGGGTGAATTCCGCGGCCACGGCGGGATCGAGCGCTCGGCGTAGTTCCTCACGGGCAATTTCGATGCGGACGATCTGCCCATGGTGCCGCACGCGGAATTGCCGGAAACCGAGGGCGCGCACAGCCTCCTCGCCCTGCTCCACCGCGGCCAGGGCCTCTCTGGTCACGGGACGGCCGTACTCGATGCGGGAGGACAGGCACGCCGAAGCCGGTTTGTCCCAGACGCGCAGGCCGGCCAGTCGTGCCAGTTCGCGAATTTCTCGCTTGCCCAGACCAGCCTCGAGCAGGGGCGCAGCCACCTGATGCCTCCGCGCTGCTTCCTGCCCCGGACGGAAGTCGCCTTGGTCGTCGGTGTTTACCCCGTAGGCAATGCAATCGAACCCGCGCTGGCTGCGAAACTGCTCCAGGAACGTAAACAGCTCATCTTTGCAGTGGAAGCAGCGGCTGGCGTCGTTGCGCGCGTATTCTGGGCGTTCCAGTTCCTGTGTAGCTATAGCTTCAAGGGGAATCTGCCGCTCTTGGGCGAAGGCCATTGCGTCCTGTAGCTGAAAGCGAGCCAGGCTGGGAGAATCGGCGATCACCGCCAGCATGTTGTCGCCCAGCGTCTGGTGGGCGGCATCGGCCAGGAAGGCGGAGTCCACACCGCCGGAGTAGGCCACAAGAGTGCGGCCCAGCGACCGTAGCCGTGCCTCCAGGCGCTCGCGCTTGGCGGTCAAATCCGGGAAGTTCAGAAGGTCCTCCAAAGTTGCCACCGCAATATGGTAGTACGGCGCAGTGCAGATTAGCGAACGTGGCAGGAAATTTTGACTGGCGGCGCAACCGGACGTGGGTAAACTGCTCTTAAGTTCATGAACCAGGCTTCGTTTACATCAGCCGTGTTGTGTTTAGCGGCGCTTTTTCTTGTTTGCCACCCGAGTTGGGCCCAGCAAACTAGCAGTGCGACGTCGCAGCCGCAGCGTGTGCAGCGCCCAAGGACTGCCATGGTCGTGACTCCGGCGCCACTGGAAATTCCGGCGGATGCCCGCCGGCCTGATCGTATGCTGCAGATGGGCCACACGGGCCAAATAACGGCCATGGCGTTCAGCCCCGACCGTCAGCGGCTGGTAACAGGCAGCGACGACAGCACGGTTCGAGTCTGGGACTTGGCTACCGGACAGCAACAACTGAATCTCCGCGGCGACCAGAAGATAATCACCGCCGTAGCTTTCAGCCCCGACGGTGGCCGGTTGGCGTCTGGCAGCGCCGACGGCAAGTTCGTGGTCGCCGATGCGAGCACCGGCAAGGCTGTTTATTCGCGCGACTTTCACCAGTGGGTGGATGCTGTTGCCTTCAGCCCGGACGGGCAATACCTGGCTGTCTCCATCCAGCAGAGCGAGGAAGAGGAACAATCCAGCGCCAGCATCCACGTCTACAGGGCGGAGAGTGGCGAGGAATTCAAAGTTCTGCCGCTTACCTGGAGTTCCGCCCCGCTCCTGGCAATCACGGTTGACAATCACCTGATCAGCAGCGGGTTCGAGGGCGGAGAAGACCCGGTTAACATCTGGGACATTGCTTCCGGTCAGCTTCTGAAATCATTTCCTATCGAAGCACAAACGATCAGCGCGGATGGACGCTGGGCGGTGACCCAGGAATTTCAGCAGGGTGGCAAGGTCGCACTGTGGGACCTGAAAACCGGGCACCAGGCGTGGGTGGCGCCCTCACCGTATGGGCGAATCCAATTTGCTTTCAGCCGGGATGGGCAGCAGTTGCTCCTGGCCGACCTGAACCATTCCGAAATGAAGTTGTGGGAAACCGCCAGCGGCAAGGAGAGCGTGACTTTTCCTGGCAGCCAGTCGGTAGTCCGCAGCGTTGTATTCAGTGGGGATGGGAAGGCAATTGCCGCCGGGGCCGCGGACGGCTCAATTGCTGTTTGGGACGCGACCACGGCGCGCCGGCTGCAGTTTCTTCCCGCTCAGTTGGCGGTGGCCGGGGTGGCGTTCACTCCGGACGGAACCCTGCTGGCGGGTGATGCGCAAGGACTCGTGCTGTGGGACGCTTCGGCTGGCAAGGTTAAAAGGATCAGCACCCGGCCGGTAACGAATATGAATGCCAGCGCGGATGGGAACTGGCTGGCGGCTAATCCCGATTATCAGTTGGAGGTGTGGAACGCCCGCTCCTGGCAGCCGGCCGCCCTCTCACCACCTTCAACCGCGCGAACTTTCTATGCGGCGTTTGGCGGCGCGCAGCCACCAGCTGCGGAAATTGCCAATCCTGCGCTCAGTTGGAGCCGCCTCAGCGATGATCCGCAAAAACGCATCGTGTGGCGCTCCTTTAATCCATTGGCCATCAGCCCGGATGGCAAGCTGCTGGCCACATCTTTCATGCGTGGTGGCGATGTGGCCATCTGGGATACGCACAGCGGAGAAAAGCTGCGCACCATTTCCAGCGGCTACCTGGGTGTGAATTGTCTGACCTTCAGTCCCGAGGGGCGCTGGTTGCTTACGGGTGGGCAAATAACGCCGCTTCGGCCAGGAGTCAGCCTACTGGAGGTGAAATACGGAGTTGAGCTGTGGGACGTGAGCAACTGGAGCGAGCGCTCTTTGCCCATGATCGTAACTGGCGGAGCCGCCGCCGCTTTCAGCCCCAGCGGCCGCTTGCTCGCTGTGGGTACGAGTGCCGCCATCATCGCAATATTTGATCTCAGCCAGGACAAGACGGTGCAGACTCTGGCCGGCACGGACCCGTTCCGGTCAGGATTCTTTGTCTTCAGCCCCGACGGGAAGTGGCTCGCGCAGCCAGGACGGCAAGGGATCAGCTTGTGGCGCGTGGCAGGGAATCACTGATTAGAAATAGAAACGGCGGCGGAGACTCACCGCCCCGCCGCCATCTGGGACCACGGTTCGCGCCTCTCAGGCGCGCTTGGTTTTGTTCTTGCCCTTCGCCAGCTTCTTGCCGGCTTTCTTAACTTTCGCTTTCTTCGCGTGCTTGTGGACGCTCTGCTTGGCTTCGGCTTTTTCAATGCCACGCTGTCCGTTGGCGTTGGCCGTGGACTCGGCATGCTCGATGCCGGTTGACATCGGCTTGCTGCCGCGTCCCTGTGCCGCCGCGCTCAAGCTCGAAATCCAAAGCCCCACCGCCAGCATGAGAAGCAACGTGAAAGACCGTTTCATTTTCCCTCCCCTTGCATTTGGGAATTGCTGGTCTGTACGAACCCCGCGCCGGGCGCGGAGTTGCGGGAGGCGAGAGGTTTTTCAAGGATTACTAAAGTAACACTTTCAGAACGGATCTGCTCCGCCGATCACTACCGCATTGCGGCTTGCTTCGCCATACCTGCGGCTTGCTTTAACTCGGGACGGTCGGCAGCGGGGTCGCAGCTCTGCACCAGGGTGGCGTAATATTCGTGCGCTTCGGCGGCATTGCCGGCCAACTCAGCTGCGCGCGCGGCGCCATAGAGCGAATTGAACCGACGGGGCGAATCGCGCAGCGCCGCTTTATAGGCGGCCAGAGCTTCGGCATGACGCTTCAGTTCCAGCAGCATGTCCGCCTGCATCTCGCGCGCAGGAATACGGCTATAGGTGACGCCCTCATTTTCCTCGCGCTTCACCGCCTTCTCTATGCCCTGCAAGGCGGCATCGGTTTTTCCGTCGGCGAAGTCCAGCCAGGCTTCCACTTCGAGGCGGTCAATGGCTGTTCCGGGATATCCCGCATTGCCCGTCTGCTTGCTGTGCGCTTCGCGGGCGGCAATGATCTCCTTCAGCTTATCCAGATCCTGGCGAGCGCCGTCCACATCGCCACTACGGGCTGCTCCAATGGCGCGGGCGAAGTAAGTGTCGTCTTGCCACCGGAGCTTTATGTGGGGAATGGCGAGCGTGGCTGCTTCTTTCCACTGGTGGGCTTCGAGCGCATTGCGGGCTGTGAACATCGCCTGCTCATCGGCAATTTCCTCTGCGCTGGCGCCGGGAACGTTCTTGAGTTCGTCCACTAAGTTCCCGCGCCTTGGCCATCTGTCCGCTCTGCAGGTAGGCATAGTCAAGAAAATCCATGGCGTGGAACTGGTAGCCGGAATCGGCCAAATGGGCGCGCGTGGCCTGGGCAGCAGCCGTGGCAGCGGCCAGATTGGAAGTGATGCAATCTTGCCACAGCCCCAGACGGATAAAGATGTGCGATGGCATGTGCAGCGCATGCGAGGAAGCGGGCGCGATCTTGGCATAGGCGCGCGCGGCCTCCAGGCCCTGCGCGGCCAACTGAGGTGTGTCGGTAGCATGGATCAGGTAGTGCGCCATGCCCGGATTATCAGGATGTTTCTGGAAGAGCGGCTGCAGGAGGGCGATGGCCTGCTTGCGATTGGCCATTTCGTTATCGCCGTCCTCGGCCAGGGCAACCAGCGAAAGCGCGTAGAACGCCGCTCCCTCATCATCATGAGGGAATTTTTGATGCAGTTGCGCCATGGTTTGCGCGTAGGCACGCCGCCGGTCCAGGTGGCTCAGCTTGGGACTGTCCTGATAGAAAGCGGCTGCAGCGGCGATGTAGGCTCGTTCGTGGTCTGTTTTCGCGCTGGCCTTCTCCGCTTCCTGTGCATACTGCCGGCCAGCGCGCAGGGTGGTCGCAGTGGGGAAATCCCACAACTGGTGATACAGACCCATGGCTTCGCCCCAATAGGCAATGGCGCAATGCGGATCCTGCCGGGCAGCCTCTCCGAACGCCTGCTCAACCTGCTGATACTGAAAGGAGTGCAGAAGGGCGACGCCATGCTCCACTGTCTTCTGCGCTTCTGGTGTACAGGAACTGGGGAAATTCACCGTGCCCAGCGTGGCGCTGCTGGGATCTCCGCTTTTTGCAGAAACTGGTAAGCCAGCGCTCAGCAATAACCCGAGCACCATCAAGGAAGCGAATCGCTTGCTGCCCAGCATTGCCAGCAACCCCCTTTATCACGACTGAAAAATCCCGAGCAGTCATGGTAAACCCCGAAGTCCGATTCGGATATAGGCGAAATTCGCTAGAACAGCCGCTGCATGCGGCGCAGGGTGCCGAAGGTGCCGACGTTGGCCAGAGAAAATGCAAACCGGTACTGGTTTTCGTTGCGTACCAGGCCGAGCGCGAAGCGCTGCAGCTCAAAAGTTACCCCGCAACAGTTAAAGTTATAAGTTGCCTGATAAATGGAGAACTGCAGCGCGTCGTTGTTGGCATCCACGCCGGCGATGGCGGCAACATTGAAACCATGGCGGTTGACGTTGCCGTAGCGTCCGATGATGCGCCACTGGTTGAATTTCAGGGGCAGTGAAAGCGGGTTGGAACTGGGCAGCAACTGTGCCGGCGCCTGCAGAAAAGAGTGTCCCCCGCCCACAAAAAACTGCCCCCTTGTGTAGCCTACCGTGGTGGTGCTGGCATTAATGCGGCCCTTTTGCAGGTCATAGTCCAAGTCCCACTCCGAATCCAGGGCGGCACCAGGCTGAAAACGAAAGCGCGAAATTATGGGCGAGTAGTTGGCAGGCTGAGTAAGAAATGCAACGCCGGTGAAGTTCACGGTGCTGGCAAAAACATTAGGCAGGCCAGACACAAGGGCGCCGCCAAAAGTGGGATTGAAGTAATGTTTCTGGGCTACGCGCCAGGTGATGATTTCGCGCGCCGGAGGCGGTTCGCAGGGATTGGCAGCTTCGGCGGTGTCTGGGCTGCTGCTCCGGTTTGGCTCGGGCGTGCTCGCACCACTTTCAGCGGGGGAAACTGGGGAAACGCCATTCTCAGGAGAGGCAGGAGGTGGCTGTGGGGTCGTCCCGCCGGGCTGCTCCAATTCTGGTTTAGCAGGCGCCGGCAAATCCTCGCACTCCGGATCGACCACCTTTGTCTGCTTGGCAAACAGCCGGTTCGTGATTCCATACTCCACTTCATTGGTGTCAGTTAGCACGTCAACATCATCAAAGCGCAGAATGTTGCTGAAGTTGTCCACCCCGGTGACATATCGATAAGTAACCGCCGGCTCAATCACGTGCTTGAACTTTCGCCCTAACAACGTTTTACTGAACACGCGCGCCAGCGAGGGCGGACGCAGTTCAAACGTTCCCTCCACGGCTTTGCGGTTGATGGGTTCATTGCTGGGTGTTCCGACGTTACCCGGAACTGGAGTCAGGCTCTGGGTGTATGCGGTGTCCTGGAGAGCTAACTCGGGCCGAAAGTCCCAGCCATGAAACTGGAGAGGAAGAGAGATGTCGGGGCGAAGGTTGAACCGGCCCACCAAGGGTGCGGTACGGAAGAAAGCTGTCGCGCCCGTGGCGGAAGCTGCTATCGGCTCGTTGCGTGACAAGCCCTCAACGGCGGTATCAAAGGACCAGTACAGGGGAGAGTTGCCCAGCGGGCGGTCAAGGCTGGAAAATTCAAAGCTGGGGGTGTGACGGATGGTAATCACATTGTCAGGTATGAAGTTCTGGAAATCCTGAAAGCGACCGGTAAAAGCGTTCAGAGAGTAGCCGTTGAAATTCTTGCTTAGAAAACCGTAAGAATCCACTTCCGAACTGATGGCTTGGACGAAGCCAGTGTTGAAGGCTAGGCGGTAAACGTAGGAGCTGAGGTATTCGACATTTATGACAGCGCGGGTCTCCGGGTCCAGGTCGCTGGCAGCCCTGACCAGGATATCCTCGCCGCCCTGCTTGCAAATGGTGCCTATCTGCTGGGAGCACGCCCCTATCTGTCCCTTGTGTAGCCGCAGACCGCGATCGGTGACGCCGGAATACGTAGTCATGAAATAAGTGTGTTCGTTGGGAGTGGCCCGGAAAACGCCGTGTTCCGCCCAGCCCCGGCTGGAAAACATTTCCGCGCCGATGGTCGCATCCATGCTGCGGTTGATGGCCCAGAAAAAAGAATCTCCCAGGATGATGCCTTTGATGTTGGAAGTGCCGA
Source organism: Terriglobales bacterium (assembly GCA_035280205.1). Taxonomy (GTDB): domain Bacteria; phylum Acidobacteriota; class Terriglobia; order Terriglobales; family Acidobacteriaceae; genus JAICWP01. Next base: position 7,465 of record DATEGI010000320.1, read on the forward strand.
AGTTGGGCATCAGGAAACCGGAGTGGCGTCCCAGGTGGTCTACGGGATGGGTGGCATAGGGCATGAAGAAAGCGGGGATGCCTTTCACGCGAAACGTGCTGCGGTAAATTTTGGCATCACCGCCCACCTGCACCACGGCGCGCGGGGTATTGAAGGTCCATATGGGATGCGGCACTTCACAGGATGTAACCGTGCCGTGGTGCACCAGGTAGCGGTCAGGTCCGAGTTTATCAACGACCTTGCCGGTAAAGGCGAAGGGGTTGGAGGAAGTGAGGGTCACCAGCTGGCCGTGAAACTGCATGCCCAGCGTGCCGCTCACATGGTAGAAGGTGCCGATTTCGGTGCGCACATTGTAGGTGCCGTGAGTGGCTTCCATGTGTTCGTCGTGCGGGCCACCATCCAGAATCACGTGGCCGGTCTCCGTGGTGTCACCAGTCTTGGGATCGTAAGTTACATGGTCGGCATAAAGCAGGTAGTTGCCGTGCGTGAGCAGCACATTGCCGTTGGCTTTGTAGACTCCGCCGGTGCGCTCCTGCTCGCATGCCTGGATAATGGTCTCCACCGCCTGCCCGGGGGAGTGCACATGGGTGGTGGTTCCGCTGCAGGCGGCGGCCGGCGGTTGCAACTGAAGCTGTAGAGGCGGCGGCTGCAAGCCCGCGACCGAGGGGAATTGCAGCGAAGAGCGTGGGCGCAACTGGCTGGTAACTATGGGAACAGTGAACAGCAGATGACAAAGGCAGGCTGCCGTGATAAGGATTCGAAAGCGGAGATTCATCAGAAGCGCACGCGCCGCCTGCAGGTTGAAGTGT
>DATEGI010000321.1:0-16640 GCA_035280205.1 Terriglobales bacterium
ACGCTGGCCGTGGCCATCGGCGCCAACGCCGTGGTCTTTGGGGCACTCAATGCTGTGTTGCGTCCCCTGAACGTGCCCCATGCGGAGAGCTTGTATGAGCCCGCGCGTACCAATGGTCAGAGCGAATCCTATCCCAGTTACCTTGACCTGCGCGATCGGAACCGCAGTTTTGAAAGCCTGGCTGCGGTTGCTTTCGATCAGGTGGGGCTGGATACGGGCGAGGGCCCTGCGCTGTCGTGGGGCTGGAACACCAGTGGGAATTACTTCGATGTACTAGGCATCCAGCCGTATCTGGGCCGTTTGTTCCACGCCTCCGATGAGCATGGCCCCAATAGCGCTCCCTATGTGGTGCTCACCTACGCCTACTGGCACACGCGTTTTCACGATGATCGTTTCGTGGTTGGCCGTGTCGTCCAGCTCAACAAACATCCTTTCACCATCATTGGAGTAACACCGCCGGGATTCGTGGGCACTTTTGTGGGTTGGTCTCCCGATTACTTCGTGCCCATCATGAGTCAAGAAGAGACATATGATCTCCTGAATGCACGGGGAAATCACTGGATTGACTTTGTCGTGGGACATCTGAGGCCAGGGGTCACTCCGGCCCAGGCGACTGCCGATCTGAACTCCGTTGGCGGTTACCTGCTAAAAAACTATCCAAAAGAGGAGACCGATGGGAGTTTTGACATAGCGCATCCAGGATGGGATATCTTTGGGGTACGGGCATTTATCGCGGGATTGATGCTGCTGGCGGGGTTGATTCTTCTGGCTGCATGCGCCAACCTGGGCAGTTTGTTTACGGCGCGCGCGGCCGAGCGTTCCCGCGAAGTCGCCTTGCGGCTGGCGTTGGGGTCGAGCCGCCAGCGCATTTTGCGTGGGTTGTTCAGTGAAGCCATGCTGGTCTCGCTCGCCGGTGGCGCAATAGGGCTTTGGGGCAGCGTAATGCTGTTGCGCTGGCTGAGCGCGTGGCACCCATTTCCCGAATTTCCCTTCAACGTGCCGCTCAACCCCGACGCGCGCGTTTACGCCGTGGCCTTACTGCTGGCCCTGGTAAGTGGCCTCCTTTTTGGCGCGGTTCCCGTGCGGCAGGTACTGCGCACCGATCCCTACGAAATCATCAAGTCAGGGGCTCGGAGCACCCCGGGGCAGCGGATTGGCGTCCGAGATTTGTTGCTGGGCGTGCAAATTGCCATCTGCGCTGTGCTGGTCACCTCTTCGCTGGTGGCGGTGCGCGGACTCCTGCACTCACTGCATTCCCACCTCGGGGTGGAGCCAGAGAACGCCATGCTGGTGTCTACCGATATGCGCACAGCTGGTTACACCCGCAAGGAAATTCCGGCGATGCAAAAGCGCATGACGGATGCGACCGCGACGATTCCCGGCGTTGCCTCCGTGGGCCTGGTGGGGGAAGATCCGCCCTTGCATATGGGCTGGGACAAGGCGGATGTCTTTACCGACCGAACCTCGGATTTTCGGACTTCCAATGCCGCCGCGGAGACAATCAGGTACAGCGTATCTCCGGAGTACTTCCAAGCTGCCGGGACCGCCCTGCTCTCGGGCCGGGTTTTCACCTGGCATGACGATCAGAATGCCCCGCGGGTGGCCATCATCAACCAAGTGTTCGTGCGCAAAATTTTTGACTCGCCGGCCAGGGCCCTCGGCGGCTACTTCAGGTTGCGCGACGGCGTGCGCATCCAGGTGGTGGGCATCGTCGAAGATGGTAAATACACAGCCAACCTGGCGGAAAATCCTCAGCTCGCAGTGTTTCTCCCCATCCTGCAGTTGCCTTCCAGCAATTCCTGGATGGTGGTGCGCTCGAGCGACAACCCGCAGCAACTGGCGGCAGCCATAAGGGCTAAACTGCGCGGCCTGGACGCGGGCCTGCCTGCCTTCATCCAAACCTGGAACAGCGAAATGAATGGCGCCATGTTTGCTCCGCGCATGGCCACTCTGTCGCTGGGTGTGCTGGGCATGATGGGCGCCCTGCTGTCCATAATCGGCATCTTTGGCATGGCGGCTTACTCGGTGAGCAAGCGGAAGCGGGAGCTGGGCATTCGCATCGCCCTGGGCGCGCAGCGCAAGGAAGTGTTACAGGCGGCCTTGGGACGCGCTGTCCGCTTGCTGGCTATCGGTTCCGCAACAGGATTGCTGGTGGGAATCCTCGCCAGCCGGGTGCTGGCGTTCATTGTGTACGAGGCAACACCCCGCGATCCGCTGGTGCTGGCAGGATGTGTTCTGGCTATGGCGCTGCTGGGCCTGCTGGCCACGTGGGTGCCGGCGCAACGGGCGCTGGCCATCGATCCCATGGTGCTGCTGCGCGAAGAATAAACGGCCGACTGAAGTGGGAAGCACCGTCAGCCAGGAATCTCGCTAGGAGGGCTGGAAATCGGAGCCGCCTGAACGCGCAGCGCGGACCCGCAGTAAGGGCAGTAGATGTCGCTTGCGCTGACCACGCGCTGGCACTGCGGACAGCTCGGACTCAGTTTGCAGCTGCAGCGAGGACAGAAGTTGAAATCGCTCTGCACGAAATAGCCGCATTGCAGGCAGGAACTGCGCAGCGGCTGACGCAAAAGGAAGTAAAGAATGAAACCCAGGGCGTTGGGAATGATGACTACCACAATCGTCCAGAGAATGGAGTTCATGCCGCGGCGCTTGGAGTCGCGATTCACATAGCCGATAAGAAGCAGAAAAGCGCCCCCGCCAATGCCCGCCAGAATGCCGAGCAGGGGCCGCGCCCACGCCGCTGGAGGGCTCGCTTGGTGGGCCAGAGGAATGTTGAAATACCACTGCGCAGCAAGAAAGGCGATGGCCGCGAGAGCCCACGCCCACTCCGGAATAATCTTGACTTCCGCTCTAAATCCACTTTGATTTGCGTTGGTTGCCAGCATAGGTTTGTCAGCTTTCCTGTCGCCATTGCCGCGACCGTTCGCGGTCGCTAGGCCAATGAGTGCCGCGAGCCAGCAGCAACACGCTCACGACCAGCGCGGGTGCGATGGAGAAGATCATGAAGCCCGCTTGCCACTCCACGGTTGAAACTCCGGCCCACTGACCCAACCGCGCAAAGATCCCCCACAAAATTGGGAGGGTCAGCGTGGCCGAAAGGCCCACTCCCAGGCAAGCCATGCTCACCAGCCACAGGCGCTGCCGCGTTTCTCGCAGCCTATCGGCGTGGAAGCGCACCCGCATCTGGGTGGCCCGCACCAGGCGGGAATCGGCGGCCAGCGGCAAGGAACGGATGACGCGTACCATCTCCTTCGCCGCTTCCGCATAGCTGCGGCAGGCTTCGCATTCATCGAGATGGGAGCGCAGCCAGACCTGCTGCGCCGGGGAGAGGCCGTCACCCAGCGCGATCAGCCCGCGCGCCTCGTCGTGTGTGTTCCGGGTCATGCCCGAGCTCCTTTCAGGCGCGTCATTAACATATTGAGTCCGCGATACAGCCGCGACTTCACCGTGCCCAGCGGCGCGCCGGTTACCCTGGCAATCTCGTCCAGAGCCAATCCTTCCTGAAAACGCAACACCAGCGTCTCCCGACATTCCGCCGGAATGCTCACCAGAATGGCAGCTACGCGCTCGGCTTGCTCGCGCTGCTGCACGATTTCCCACGCCAGGGGCCGGGTATCGGCCGGTTCGACGGGCGCGTGCTCTTCGTCTTCCATGAGTCCATCCAGGCTTAAGGGACTCTTCTTTCGCAAATAGTCAATCGTCAAGTTTCTTGCCACGGCGTAAAGCCAGGTGGCGAATTCGTGCTTGCCATCGTACTGATGGCCGCGTTCCAGCACCCGAATCCAGGTTTCCTGGAAGAGGTCTTCGGCCAGTTCACGATTTCCTGCTAGGTAAACCAGGTAGCGCAGCAGCCGGTGCTGATATTGCTCGATCAGGCGGTCGAGTAGATCCGGATCACGCCGGCGGAGACCGCGGGCAACAGCGCTAGGCTCGGATTCTATGGCGTTCATGAAGCAATTGGCTGTGGCGCTCATGCTAACCGGATATACGGATGAGGAGCCAAGAAAGATGCACCATGGCGGGGCGGGCCTGCAAAGCTGGCTAAGTCGTTAACATTCAGCCAGATGATCGGGATTCGAAATCCCCTGGCGATTCTGCTACTGTTGACCCCCCATGACCCATCTGGCCCGCAAACTGCGCGTGGTGGACTACTTCACGCTGGGCTGGGGCACGATGGTGGGGGTGGGCTGGCTGGTCGTGATGGACGACTGGCTGGGCCGCGGCGGGCCCCTGGGCGGGTTGCTCGGCTTCGCCATTGGCGGCGCTCTGCTGCTGCCGGTTGGCTACGTCTACGGGCAGTTGGTGGCGGCCATGCCTGACGCCGCCGGCGAGATCGCTTATACCGCCAAAGTTTTTCCCCGGCGGGTCAGTTACGCCACCGGCTGGATGATGTTTCTGGCCTACTTCATCGTCTGCCCCTGGGAGGCGGTGGCCCTGGGCCGCATCGCCGCCTTTATTTTTCCCCGGCTGGATTCGTTTGAAATCTACCGCGTGACCGGCAGGCCGGTGTACCTGCCGCACCTGGCGCTGGGCCTGGGTTTGACCGCCCTGCTCACGGTTTTGAACTACCGCGGCATCCGCCTGAGCGCCATTTTCCAGAACTGGACCACGTTTGGAGTGCTGGCGCTGTTTGTGATTTTTGTCTCCTTCGGCGCGGCCCACGGCTCGCCCCGCAACTTTCCGCCGCTCTTCAGCCACACGCCGTTCATTTCGGTGCTGCTGGTGCTGCAGATCGTTCCCTATTTCATGACCGGCTTTGAGTCTGTGGCCAAGTGCTCCGAAGAGGCCAGCCCCGAATTTCGCTCCGCAGGATACTTTCGCGCCATCGTAATGGCGATCGTGGTGGGCGCTCTTTTCTACATCATCGTGATTGCGGCCGTGGCCTGGACGTCACCCTGGCAAAAGCTTCCCAGCGGTGCATTCTCGACGGCGGTAGCATTTGAGCGCGCGCTGCACGCGCGCTGGATCGTTAGTGTGATTCTGAGCGCGGCGCTGCTTTCGTTGTTCAAAGTTTTCAACGGGAATTTTGTCGCTGCCAGCCGCTTGCTATTCGCGCTGGGACGGCGGGGCATGGTGGAACCGCGCCTGGGGCAGGTGCATCCCAAAAATCAGACTCCGGCGGTGGCGGTGGTCTGGGTGGGAATTGCTACCGCCGCCATCATGCTGGCCGGGGAAGCCATCCTGGTGCCGATTACGGAAGTGGGGTCGGTCGCCTCCGCGCTGGGCTGGATGGCAGCCTGCGCCTCCTACTACTTCATAAGCCCTGTGCCGCTGCGCCGCGCCGTGGCAATTGTGGGTGTGCTGGTCGCCATCGGGATGGTGCTGATGAAGGCGCTGCCTTTCATTCCCGGCCACTTCAGCTTCTACGAGTGGATTGCGTTCGCCGTCTGGGTAGCCCTGGGATGGGCGCTGCACAGAAGGCCGGTGGTGATGGCGACCCAAGCGGCGTCGAGCCTGGAGTGATCCGGTATTGGTGCCGCCCCTTACGGGGCTCGAATATCTCGCATGCATTTACCCAGGGCTGAACGCCCTGGGCTAAAACCTGTTTCGCCCTCCGGGCTTGTGTCTCCTTGGGCAGCAATTTTGGTTTTGCACTGAGGAAAGCCTTCGCACCCGCGCCGCAAAGTTCAATACGAGTGTGGAGGCCCACGGCTTCCAGGCGAGCGAGGCGCGCTCCTCCCACACAGGCTCGGAATATGCGAGGCGAGACGCTGGCGCTACCCTTCGCGGGCGGGGCGCCCGCGCCACAAAAATGCGTCCCGGAGGGCCGAAATGAAAGTAGCCCGCCACTTCAGTGGCGGGAAGGTAGGGTCTGAGATCCCAGTTCCGGAGGAACGACTGAATATCCGGCAATATGAAGGGGACTTCGTCTAGGTTGCCCTGATCGTCCCGCCAGTGAACTGGCTGGCTACTTTCAGACGGCCCCTATTCTGCTGTTCCAGAATGAGCAACGGCTTCATTGGGCAGCAAATCAGGCGAGCTTCGCTCGCTCGGTCGGGGCAAAGCCCCGTCCCCACAGGTTATTTCTGTGTAACCGTGAGCTCGTGGTTGCCCACCACTGCCGTGTCAATGCGGTCGGGAAGCTGAAAACGGTTGTCTATGCCCAGGTTGGGATACTTGGGCTTGATGTAGTGATTTACGAACATCTCCAGCGCAAAGTCAGGGATGGTAACGCCATCCAAGGCGACGGAATCAATGTGCACGTTTCCCACGCCCGCGGTGCCGCTGCCGTGCGCGGCCACGGCCACGTCGTGCACGCCGCTGAACATGCTGAGCAGGGGATTGGCGCTGCGTTGCCCGGCGGTCAGCTGGTCAAAATCCACTCGCGCCCACGAGTCAATGACTCCCGGCTGGCCAGAAAAGCGCAGCGACTGCACGCCTTTGGGCAACCGCACCCTTCCGCTGGCCACATAAGCGTTGACCTCTTGCTCCGTCATTACCGTGGTCAGGGGCCGTGGATTGGCCTGCTCGCCATTGCTCTGAATGCGGTCAAGCTTGCGCTGCATGCTGTCAACAGCAGAATTATTGGCGCTGGGAGCATTCGGCAGGGCGGCAACGGCAGCAAAGGAAAAGGCCATACCCAGGAAAATAATCGCGGCAAGTTTCATTTGGTCAGCGCGGCTTCAGTCTGCGGGTGAGATACAGCGGTCACCCGAGGCGCGCCCAGCGTCCCTGTAATATCGAACGAATGAGAGCTGTCGCGCACCAGCTTGAAATTCAATTTGCTGTCAAGCAGAGCTGTTCCGCTCACCTGATAGATGCCGTCCAGGGCCTGCAATTTGCCTGTGCTTAAGGTGAACTCGCCCTGCTCCAGCGCCAAGTCGCCGGTGAAGCGGCGAAGGCGCAGCGGTTTGGCAGCGGCGCCCAGGCTAAGGTGACGCATCATGCCGTCGCGAACATCGAAGTCGGCGCTGGAAACCAGGGAAGCGGCCAGATCGGCTTTGCTCCAGCCCGCCGCTTTCAGCCGGTACTGCAGGAAAAGCCTGCCGCTGGCCCAATCATCGCCCATGGTCTGTGCTGCATCTGCCAGGGCCGCGTTCGCAAGGCCGCCTGCGCCACTGTACACGGGCTGGCGGCCGGAAAAGTCGAGTATCCATTCGCCCTCGTGCTGGCCGCCCCAAATACTGGCGCGCGCCTGCGAAAGCCGCACCTTGCCGCCATCAATGCTCAGATGGCTGCTGAAGCGGCTGGCTGTAAGGCGCCCGACGATCACGCGATTGGCGGAGAGGCTGCCCGTGACCAGGAGTCCGGCCAGGGGTTTCTCGCGCTCGCGCTGAAGGAGGCGATACCAGGGACGGCTCAGGCGCGGATTGAGCAGGCTGCTGAGTTCCGCAGCGATCAACTGGTCAGCATGCAAATTGACTTGCGCTGGGCACACTTCTCCCGCCGGACAGTGCCGCTTCAATTGGACTGATCCGGAAAGGTGCATGCCGCTCCCGGCTAAGCCCGCCGCCAGGTTCTGCACCGTGAGTTTCTGCGGCGCGAGAACAAGTTCGGCGGAAGAAATCTGCAGTGGCGCGGCCACACCCCTCAACTCTGCAGTCACGTTTCGCAATTGCGCCTTGCCGGTAACTGCCGGCGCCGGGAAGCCGGTCCACAAGCCGGCAATCTGCAGGTCCAGTGTGGCCGTTCCTTTTCTCACGTGCGGAGGCGCATGCACGCCAAGAGTGCGCGCCACCTGCTCCAGTCGGGGCAGTTGCGCTTCGCCCTGCAGGTTGACTTCATAGCCGCTGCGCGAAAGCGAGGCATAAAGCACCGCTGGGGCGGCACCATCAAGTTGCAGGCGGAACGGACCCAGAGCCAGGAGCAGCTCCGGCGGGATGCTTGGCTGCACAACGCGGCGCCGGTGGCTCCGCGCGGGCAGTGGACCGTCGCCGCCCACTACGGTGAACGGAATCGCGCCCAACCTGAGCTGATTGTTGGTGCGATCCGAAGAGAGAACGAATTCGCTGGTTTGCCCGTCACCCGACCAGGAGCGCCGCCAGCCAGTCTGCGCGGACTTGGAAACCAGGAAGCTGGCGTTCAACACGCCGCCGGCGGTCAGGTCTTCCGGCAGGTCGCGCTTGGCGTGGCGCGCCGCCGCCACCAACGACTGCATGGGAAGCTGTTGCGCCACCATCTTGAACTGATAGGGGCCCCCGCTGAGCGGGGCCACCGCGTTGCCATTCACCGTCAGCAGCCCGTCCTGAACCGGAGCGCGGCAGGCAACCTTCGACCAGCTCTGGTCAATGGAGCTGAAACGAGCATCGCAACGCGCCTGTAACTGCAGGTACCCAGGAGTGACGATGTCGTAGCGGCGGAAGTCCTGCACCCGGGCGTCGGCTCGCACCGCCAGCGACGCCGGCGTGCCGCTGAACTCCGCGGAGAGGTCCAGAGCTCCGCGCCAGCCGCGGTCGCGCCCGTAGACCAGCTCCGTCAGTTGTCCCAATTGCCCGTTCTGCCAGTTCAGCCTGATGCTCACCGGCGTTTCGCGCAACGAGGTCGCGCGCTGGAAGGAGCCCTCAAGCTTGAGCGTGCCGGTGTCGCTCAAATTTTCGTCAGTGCGCACCGGTCGAGCTGCGACCCGGAAGTTCCACTTGTCTTCCGCCTCCTGCCAGAGCGCGAAATCGGCGTCGGTCAACGCGTAGACTTTCTTTTCCGCGCCCACCTTGAAGTTAATGCGACCGGTATCGGCCTCAATGTAGGGGAAACGAGGCCGGGTCTCAGGCTTGCTCTGCGCGGTGGGAGCGGAAGGAATTTGCGCCGTACGTTCCAGCAGGGCGTAGACATTCCAGCGTCCGTTGGGGCCGCGCACCAGGTTCAGACTGGGGTTCTGCAGGCTGAGGCGGGCAATCTCCAGGCGTCCCCGCCACAATGAACTGAGCCGCAGGTAGGCGGTGACCTCATCGGCGCGCAGCATGGGCTCCGCGCTGAAGGAGGGATCATCTGCAACCACTAGGCGCTGCAGGTCGAATCCCGGCTGCGGAAGAAGACGAAGGTTGACTGCGCCGATGGTGACCTGCCGGCCCAGCGCCCGCCCTATGGACTGGTCAATACGGGCGTGAAAACGGCCCATGCTGATCAGCGGCGGCACCACCAGGGCCAGCAACACTAAAGCCGCGACGGCGCCTGCGAGGTTGCGAGTGGTCCGCTTCATCGCACAATGTGCAGCATGCGCCCCCAGCGCGTCTGGTCGAAGAAGTGAAAAATCACGTGGAAGATGAAGCCAATGCGGTCGGCGGCGCTGCGCTTCAGGTACTGGCCGGAAGACTCTACAAACGACCAGTAGATGAACAGCGGGCGGCCGATCACGTTCTCCCGCGGAACAAAGCCCCAGTAGCGGCTGTCGTAACTGACGTCGCGGTTATCGCCCATTACGAAGTAGCGGTCCGGCGGCACCACCAGGTCCTCGCCTTGGATGTGCGAGCTTATGGTCAGCCGCCACTCCGGGGTCACGCTGTTGGCGTCGCTGGCGGAAATCGCGGGGAAGTTATCCCGGTAGGGGTTGTAACTGCCGTTGCGCAGCACGTAGCCCTGCTCATTGAGGGCCTGGCCGTTGCGGTAAACGATGCCGTCCCGCAGGTGAACATGGTCACCGGGCACGCCCATAACGCGCTTCACCACGTACAAACCAGGCTCGGCGGGGGAGAGGAATACCACAATGTCGCCATCTTTGGGATCGTGGTAGGGAAGCAGGGGCCCCAGGTAGTGCGAATCGGGCGCGAACCCGATGCGGTTGACAAAGACGTGGTCCCCAATCAGGAGCGTGTCCTCCATGGAACTGGAGGGAATTTCGAAGGCCTGCACAATGAAAGTAATAATGAAAAGTCCCACCACCAGCACCACGGCCAGCGAGGCCAGGAATTCAACCGTGGTCTCTTTTTTCTTTTCCTCTTTCCTGGGCAGCTTCTTGGCCGGAGACTTCGTCTTGCTGAGCGCGGTTGCCATCAGTATTAATTTACCCGGTTGCGCGGGATACTGCTAATTTACCAGCCGAAAGGTGCGGTGCCAGCGTGTGGCCTGGAAAACGTGGGTCATTACATAAGCAAAGTGCGACAAGGTGTCGCCGCCCGCGCCCGCCATGCCGGGATCATCTTCCGGGGCGCGAATAGACCAGTAGATGATCAGCGGCCGTCCCACGATGTTCGCTTGCGGCACGAAACCCCAGAAGCGGCTGTCCAGGCTCTCGTCGCGGTTATCGCCCAGCACAAAATATTGCCCGGTGGGAACCACCAGTTCGCCGTCGTGAACCAGGCTGCGCATCTCCAGCCACCAGCGCGCCTCTACTCCGGCGGCCACGAAGTCGGTGTTGGGGAAATGATAGTGGTAGGCGTCATCCGCCGCCGAGCGATAGATGGCGTAGTTCTCCTTTAGGGGCACGCCATTCACCCACACCTGCTTGCCGCTCATGCGGATGTGGTCGCCGGGTACTCCGATCACCCGCTTCACAAAGTGCTGGTCGGGGTGTACGGGATAGTGAAACACCACAATATCGCCGCGCTGAATCCTGCTGTAGGGCAAGACGTGGCCCCAGAGGCCGCCATTCGCGTAATCCACCTTGTCCACCAGCAGGTAATCGCCAATGAGCAGGGTGTTTTCCATGGATTCGGAAGGGATCTGGAAAGCCTGCACCAGAAAGGTAATAACGAAAAGCGCGATCACCACGGTGACCAGCAGCGACTGGATGGAAGCTGGCATGCCGGCGCGCAGCGCTCGCCGCCGCTCCGGGGCGCCCGGCGCAGGTTGCGGCTCCGCCGCGGGCAGCTGGCTTACTTCTTCCGTTACTGGCTGTTCACTCACGGGCTCTTCTCGGGCGCTTTACTCTTGCCGCTGGGCGCCGGCAGCGACCACAAATATTCCAGGGCCTGACGCGCGGCCTCCTGCTCGGCACGCTTCTTGGTGGGCCCTGCCGCCTGGGCCACAAACTCCGGCTGGTGGTCGGTCCCACCCTTATGCAGACGCGCTTCCACAGTAAAGGTTTTTCTGTGTTCGGGGCCTTCTTCCTTTACCAGGACATAGGAAGGCTGGGCGTGCCCGGTGGAATGCACCATCTCCTGCAGAGTGGACTTGTAATCGGTGATAGGCACGGTGGCGCCACCGGGAAGCTCTCGCAATTCGGGAAGCAGGATACGCTGCAGGATCAGCTCCCGCGCTTTCTCCAGGCCCGCATCCAGGTATATGGCTGCCACTACCGCTTCCAAAGCATTCACCAGCAGGGCAGCCTTGCCGCGCCCGCCGCTTTTCTCTTCCCCGCGGCCCAGGGCCAGGTACTTGCCCAGGTCCAGCTCGCGGGCTACCCGCACCAGGTGCCGCCCGCTTACCAGGTGAGCGCGCAGCTTGGAAAGGTGCCCTTCTTCGAACTCCGGATAACGCCGGTAGAGCTCTTCGCTAGTCACGAAGCCCAGGATGGCGTCGCCCAGGAACTCCAACTGCTCGTTATCTATGATTTTACCGCCGGCGGCAGCTTCCTGCTCGCGCGCCCGCGAACTGTGGGTCAGCGCCCGGTGCAGTATTTCCGGGCGCTGAAAGTGGTGTCCCAGGAGGGCTTCCAGTGCGGCTATGTTCGGCTTCTCCATGGCAGACCAGCAGGCACCCCCGCCTTGTCAGGCGCCCTGCCGCGCGGCACATTGATTCCGGGCCTAGTTATGCGGCGTTTCCGGCTGCGGTGAAGTTGGCGCCGGCGTCTTGGGCTGGTTGGCCGGAGCCGGACCGCCGCCCGACAGTTGCTTCAGCCGGCTCTGTTCCTGCCGCGAAAGCTGTCCCACGGTGGTGTTTTCCTGGGTCATGCTCACCGCCTGGTCGGCCGTGGACAGGGCCTCCGCGTACTTGGCCTGATTATCGAGCGCCACCGCCAGGCGCAGATAATTGACCGGATCGGGCTGGGTCTTGCCCATGTCAATCGCCTTCTTCAGGTTCTGCTCCGCGCCCGGATAGTCCTTCTTCACCATGGCGATATTGCCCAGGATGGCGTAGGCCGTCGCCCGCAGCCAGTCCTTAGCCGCCTGCACCTTGTCCGGCGGCGCGTTGGCCGCGAACATCAGGTCGGCATCAATGGTGTCCAGCGCGTGGCTGGCCAGCTTGGTGGCTTCCGCGGTCTTCTCGTTGAAGTCCAGATCGGTGCTGCGGGTGCGCTCGGAAAGCACTTCCGCCACCTCGATCAGCGCCTGCGGATCGTTGGGGTCAATGCCCAGAATCTTGCGCCCCATCTCGACCATTTTGTCGGCGTTGTTGGCGTTCTGATAGCCGTTCATGGCCTGGCGATAAAGCAGGACGCGCAACTCGCTCTCGGGAAACTTGGCGGCGAAGTCGTTGGCCGCCTTCTCCTGCGCGTCCGGCGTTGTGGTCGCCGCCGCCGTCTGGAAGGCTTTGAACTCTTCCTGCGTCTTTGCCTGTGGCGGGCGCTTGGTAGTCGGGGCGGGCTGTCCCGCGGCTCCTGGCTGCCCTTGAGCTCCGGTCTGACCCTGAGCTCCGGGCTGCGCTTGCGTGCCCTGAGCGGGCGGATTCTGACCCTGCGTACCCTGCTGATCGCTGGTCTGCGCCATGGCCCAGCTTGCGACCAACAGCGCGGCGGCAAATATGATTACTCGCTTCATGCTGTCTCCTTGCCTCTTAGGCGGACTGCTCTCTCCATTTGGCTGACTGCGAACTTATTGCGCCCGCTCCGGCGGCGCATACGGCTGCTTCAAACCTTTTTCCGCGGCGGCGCGCACCTGCGGGTCCAACTCCCCACTGTTCAACGCTATGCGGTAGTGGTCCAGGGCTGCCTGCCGATTATCCTGCAGATCGAAAATTCTGCCCAGGTAGATGTGCGACCAGGCCAGCACCCGGGGCTCGCGGCTGACTTCCACCGTACGTGCAAAGTACTTCTGCGCTCCCGCCATGTCGCCCTTCATGGTAGCCGCCCGCGCCAGAATAAAAAAGGCACGTCCGGGGTCGTCCTTTTTCTCAGCCAGGGCTTGCTCCGCCAACTGCTGCGCCCCGTCTACGTTTCGGCTGACCAGGTCCTTTTCCGCTTCGTCGAGCAGCGACGGTTTGGGTGGCGTCACTCGCACCACTTCCGGATGCGCGCTCTGGCCGAATTCCACGTCGCGCGCCACCTTTTTCTCGTGCTCTATGTCCATGTCGTAGAGCCAGTTAGGGAATGCGTCCTGCAGACCCACCGGCTCCTTTTCGAACTTGGGCAGCTGATTATAAAAATACTGGGTCAGAACGTAGCCCTGCTTCATGGCCGCATCCACGGCCTGGTCGCGCTGCGCCTCAGCTTGCCTTTCCTGCTCTTTGCCTTTGCCCTTGGCCTTGATCGTGCGTGCCTCAATCGCCTCAATCAGCGACTCGGTGCACAGCAGCGTGGCGTCATGCTTAAAGATTTCATCCATGGGCGCGGTTTGCACCAGCGGCAGCAGCGGCTCCAGGTGGGCCATGGCGGTGGGCCGCTTCATGGCAATGGGATCGAGCACATAGTGCAGGTAGGTGTGGCGGATCTGGTTGTACTGCACGCTGCCGTGCGCGGGCGTGAGCACAAGGTAGTAGTCGCTGCCGTAGTTGCGTGCGTTCACCTGCCCGGGCGCGCCCAGCGGCGCCAGATAAATGTTGAACTTGCGCCCCATGTAGCCGGCGATGGGCAGCCGCAGGTACAGGTCGGTGGAACTGAGCAGCTTGGCGATAGGCTCGTGAAATTGGTCAATCAGGCCTTGGTACTGCCCCTGGTGGCGCTCCCAGATAGCGTGCAGGCCGGCGTTTTTGTAGAAAGAGGGTAGCAGGGGCACCAGGCCGAGCACGTAGCCGGCGTCAGGCGGCAGGTCGGCTTCTTTCATCTCCGGCTTGAAGTCGGGCGGAGGGCCCAGGGTGAGCGCCAGGGAGAGATACTGCGCCAGATCGTGGGACTGGTCGCCCTGGCGGTGGTCGGTATAGAACTGGCAGATTTGGCGGGTGGCAGCGGCGGCATCCGGCGAGGCCTCGGCGGCTCGCGCCAACTCGCCGCGAATCTCCTGGCGCACCGGGTCAGACTGCCCCAGTTCCTGGTCATAGCCGCAGGTGTTCATGGCGGCCAGTACCGTAAAGATGGCTTCGCTGGTATCCACCGTGGCCTTGGGGGTCATCTGGGCCGCGGCGGGGGCTGCAGAGAAGAAGATCAGGGCTAGCAAGGCAGCAGTCATGCCTGCGGCGACCAGCCATGTCATAGCTGGTTGGGTGCACTCAAGTGCACAGCGGACGGCCGGCTGGCGAGTGACCCACTCAAATGCACGGGTGGCCCACTCAAGCCTGTTTTTGGCTTGAGTGGGACTAGCTGGATGCATTGTCCTTGCAAACACTTGGGCGGGGGCGAAAGTTTCGGCCAGCGGCGCCAGATGGAGCGCGGGCGCTTCGGTCGGACGCACCTGGGCGAGCGCGCCCAGACGCGCGACGCAGCACCAGCTCCGAAACCTTAGCTTCAGGAAAGGGCCTCCCACAGACGGGCCACAAAGTCGGGGAACGCTTAGGTAAGTTTACGGAGTTGCGGGCAGGGGGTCAAACCGCCCCTGGGAGAAGGGAAGGAGTGAAGCTTAGAGCGCCCCTTCACATTAGTTATCGGTTATCCGCTGGTATCGTCGTATTACCGCTCTATTATCAACTCTGTGCAATCAGGTGCCAGCTGTAATGCTTTGAACGGAGCCTAAGCATACGTGACCTTACGAATAACGTCTCCAAGTCCGATGTCTTCGTCCCGTACAAGGAACGGCAGCCGCACACTGTGAGCGGCAACCTTGTTGCGGCTTTCTTGAGCTTTATCCGGCGACTGGGGGGAGTCGTTATCCTCGGCCACGGCGAAACTCCACGTGGAAGAGCAATTAAGAGAAAGGAACTAAGTACAAGGCAGAGTGTATCACGATTTGTCAAGTGGCGCCATCGGTAGAATTCAGAGTTTCGCACCATGAAGTCCGTCTTCCGTAATCCGAATTCCGCGGAGCTCAACGTATACCAGCCACGATTCCCTTCGGGTGGTCGAGGTGAATCAGTCAGTGATTCATGATGTGAGGCTGCTTTGTAGCTCGTGGATATGGAAAAAATTACGTCGCATATCACCGCTCAACTGGGCTGGCCGCGTTTTCAAGGTCATGAATAGCTCGTATCAGCTTTCGCAAAGTACGCAGCCTGATGGTATTTCTGCCCTTTTTGAAGGCTCGTATTGCACATTCGGCAACACCATATCGCCGAGACAAAGCCTTGGTCGAAAACTGTTTTGCCTGTATCCGAATGTCTCGGCGGGTGGCCCACCTTCCGTTTGAACGGAGCAGCATATCCCACAATCCGAACGGGGTGCCCCACCCTTTGCGGTTTTGCGAAGGGTGGGCAGGAGCCGGAAGGGTCCGGCACTCGCCGCCCTGCACATTAAAAGGCTGCTCCAATGTTGTCCTCTCATGACAAGCATCCGAAGGGTTGAGGCTTAGGTTCTGAAAGCGGAAACGACGCGGGTGTTCCACATTTGCCCGGACGGCTGAGCGGTTTGGGCCAACTGGAATCTGGCGCAGGCAAAAGGGGGAAGTTGCTGAAACCCGTCGCGCCCGTCCACTCTGATTCGATCTGCACAAACATCCCACATTTGGCCGCTCGTCATCGGCGATGTTGCCAGCGGGTCGGCCCGCGGCCAAATGTAGGGCACCCAGCGGCCTGAAATCTATTGCTTCTCTTTCCGCCATACTCGTTGAAAAAGCTGCTTCGATTCTTCCTTGGCCCAAGGAATATCCATGTCACGCCGACCACTATTGTCGCCACAAACCGCGTGAAAGTCGTGTATTGGACCCCAACAAAGGATGTCAAACCAATCTACTCCCTGATGGCTCTCCATCCACGTCCGAACGTTTCCCCGCGTGAATTGGCCAATTTCACGCAAGTCACTGTCGGTTAGTTCATACCGCACGTAAAGGTGCTTATCACGTTCTTGTGCGCTGTCGTTTTGGACAACAGGCAGCGCGGCCGTAATGATTTCAATGTACGCGTTCACGTCGTGTCCCTCTGTCCGTGATGGCATGTAGGAGTTGTTACTCCTACATGGCGGGTGGCCCATCGTAAACGTAGCGCCCGCCGGACCCGTTCGTGGCAGCGGCCTCTCAGGGTGACGCCTTCGAGAAGAATACTGAGGGGGACACTCCCCGCCGGCGCTTTCCCGCCAGCAAATGGGCGCACGCGGTCCCTGTCAAGCGCCCCGCCGTTCGCGTCCCTGCCAACTCCCTCAAACCACGGCGCAAAATGCTTTCGGGACGAGGCACAGAATAGCTCTCGAATATTCCATACTGGAATCAGAGTGTCATGTTAGGAGCCACGATGAAAGCAGTCCGGCCACTGCAATCCTCACTGCAGGCGGTTTCTCGGCGGCCGTCTGCCCCGCCGTTTTTGCTGTCTAAGCCGCTGAAAACAGAGATTTTAAGTTAAAATCTTGAAAAATAGGAATTTAGCTGCGCCTCTAAGACCTTCATTCCAAAGATTTTAGGTAGGGCGGGGGTAGGGGGGTACCTCTGCAACGCCTGGTTTCCCAAAATGGAACGCCTGCTGCTAGCCGCGGGGCGTCTCGGGAACCCGCCTGCAGAAAAAGAGGGCCCGGACCTGCACGGAGTAGGCCCAGGCCCGACAGTTTTTCCATTCTCAGCCGCAGCTTAGGCAGCCGCTTTTTTGCCGGTTAT
>DATEGI010000322.1:0-46208 GCA_035280205.1 Terriglobales bacterium
GCCAGCGCGCCCTGCCGCGCCAGTTCCACCCGCACAAGTCGCTCCGCCTGCGGTAGCGCCGGTTCCTCCTCCGGCACAGCCACCGGCGCCAATACAGCCCACTGCTGCCGCTCCGCCTGCTCAGCCTCCGCGTCCAAGCGCGCCCGCCGTTCCGCCGCGGCGCGTGATTGTGCCGCAGACGGGCCCACGTCCGGTCTATAAAGCGCCTGTGCCTCCGGCGCGGGCGGAGAGCCCGGCGGCGAGCGCAAGTCCGCAAGCCCGCCCAGTGCCGGGTCGTCCTATTGCTGGCAGGCCGGCGCCGGGTCGTCCCGTGCCAGGACAGCCGATTTTCCAGCGTCCGCGCCCCGGCAGCCCTGCGGCCAGGCCTCCACTGAGGCCGGGCGAGCGCCGGCCTATGCACCCCACGCGCCAGGCCCCAGGCGGCCCTCGGCCCATGGGAGTTGGCCCGGGCGCGCCGCTGACTCCGCGTCCCGGAGCCCGACCGGCGCCGGCGCGGCGTCCGGGACAGCGCTACGTTCCGCGCGGCGTGAAGGAAGGCCCGATGAAGGGCTTTGTTCCCCCGCCGCGGTTGCCGGTGAACAACGAACCGCTACCCATCACGCGCGCCATAACCATCGCTGAAGGCATCAGCGTGAAGGACCTGGCGGAGAAGCTCAGCGTGCGCGCTAAAGACCTGATCGCGCGCCTGCTGGCCAAAGGCGTTTTCGCCACTATCAACCAGACTCTGGACGCAGAGCTGGCTTCCGAGATGGCGCGCTTCTTTGGCGCCGAGACTTCGGTGATCAGCTTCGAACAGCAGGCCGCGCAGGAAGCTGCTGCCGCGGAAACAGCTGCGGAAGAGCCAACCGGAGCTGTGCCTCGGCCGCCGGTGGTCACCATCATGGGCCACGTGGACCACGGCAAGACCACCCTGCTCGACTCGATTCGCTCCACCAACGTGGCCGGCGGAGAGGCGGGTGGCATTACGCAGCACATTGGCGCTTACAAGGTCAGTATTCAGGACACGCAGTCGCCGGCTTACGGCCGCGAAATCGTGTTTCTGGATACGCCCGGCCATGAAGCCTTCACGCGCATGCGGTCACGCGGCGCCAAGGCCACCGACATCGTGGTGCTGGTAGTGGCCGCCGATGACGGAGTGATGCCGCAGACTCTTGAGGCCATTGACCACGCGCGCGCGGCGGAAGTGCCCATCATTGTGGCGGTCAATAAAATTGATAAGCCTGACGCGCTGCCTGACCGAGTGAAGAAGCAGCTCGCCGACCGCGGGCTGATGCCGGAAGACTGGGGTGGCACCACGGTGTTTGTGGATGTTTCCGCGAAGCAGAAAACGAATCTTAACCTGCTGCTGGAAATGATCTGCCTGGTGGCCGACCTGCAGGAGCTGAAGGCGAATCCCGACCGTCCAGCGCAAGGCGTGGTGCTGGAAGCCAAGCTGGATCGCGGACGCGGGCCGGTTGCCACCGTGCTGGTGCAAAACGGCACCCTGCGCGTGGGCGACAACTTCGTGGTAGGCAACGTCTACGGCAAGGTGCGGGCCATGTTTGACGATCGCGGCAACGTGCTGGATGTGGCGCCGCCCTCCACTCCCGTCGAAATCCTGGGACTGGAAAGCCTGCCCCAGGCCGGCGACCAGTTCGTGGTGGTGGCCGACCGCGACCGTGCCCGCGACATTTCCGAGTACCGCGAGCAGAAGGCGCGCGAGGCGGAGCTGGCCAAGAGCTCGCGCATGTCGCTGGAAGGGCTGGCCGAGCAGATGAAGGCCGGCGGCAGCAAGGAGCTTTCCATCATCCTTAAAGGGGATGTGCAAGGCTCGGTGGAGGTGCTCAGCGACCTGCTCACCAAGATGTCGGGCGAAAAGGTGCGCATCAACCTGCTGCGCACGGGTGTGGGCGCCATCACCGAAAGCGACGTGCTGCTGGCTTCGGCGTCGAACGCCATCATCATCGGATTTAACGTGCGGCCGGAGCGCAAGGCACAGGAACTGGCGGAGCAGGAGAAGGTGGACATCCGCCTGCACTCCATCATTTACGAGCTGCAGGACGAGATCAAGAAGGCCATGAGCGGCCTGCTCGAACCTACCATCAAGGAGACCTACCATGGGCGGGCGGAAGTGCGCGAGACCTTTCGCATTCCCAAAGTTGGCATGGTCGCCGGCTGCTATGTGCAGGATGGCAACATTAAGCGCGACTCCGAAGTGCGGCTGCTGCGCGACAACGTGGTGGTGTTCAAGGGCAAGGTCGGGTCGCTGCGCCGCTTCAAAGAAGACGTCAGCGAGGTGCGTAACGGCATGGAGTGCGGCATCGCCATTGCCAACTATGGCGACGTGAAGATTGGCGATGTAATAGAAGCCTTCGTCACCGAGCGGATTGCCGCGGAAGCGCTCGCCTGAAGGCAGTTCTCAGTTCGCGGTTCTCAGTTCTCACTTAGTTTCTGAGCCAGATTCAACTGAGAACTGAGAACCGCGAACTGAATGATTGCTTTTCTCACCCTCGAATTGCGCATCGAAGGCGCGCATTCCTTGAAGGACAAGCGCCAGGTGTTGCGCAGCCTGAAAGATCGGCTGCGTTCCCAGTTCAACGTGGCGGTGGCGGAGCTGGATCACACCGACTTGTGGCAGCGCGCCACCCTGGGCGTGGTCAGCATCTCCGATTCGCGCGATTACCTGGATGGACTGATGCACAATGTGGAGCGGCAGTCCATGCGCATCGCCAACAACGCCGGCGCGGAAGTGGCGGACTCCTTCGTCGAGTATCTCTGACGGGAAGGAACCCTTTTCCCTCCTGTAATCATCTGCTAGCAGATGTGGGCAGATTTTTATTTCCTGAAACGGGAAGTAACCGCCAAGGGGCCACTTAAGTGTGGCATCCTGCTTCCGAAATTTTGATATTCTCTAGCGTTCTTTCAGGGTCATGCCGGAGCAGCGCAATCTAAGACATCGTCGCGAGCGACTCGGCGAAGCTATGCGCGAGGAGATAGAAACCATCCTGGAAGGGGAGCTGGGCGATCCGCGCATTGGCCTGGCGAACGTCACCGGAGTGCAACTCGCGCCGGACGGCAAGTCGGCCCATGTCTTGGTGGCGGCGCAGGGTGGAGAGATGGAGGCGGAGCAGACCTTGGCCGGACTGGCCGCCGCCCGCGGCTTTATCCGCCATGAACTGGCCGAGCGCCTGCACCTGCGTCATGCACCCGAGCTGTTTTTTGCGCTGGACAAGTCCCAGCAATTTGAGACTAGAATTGATCAACTTCTGAAGCGCATCAAGCAGAACAAGAAATAATCCAGCGCCGGCGGGCGTTCCCGGCGGCCGGCGGTCGTGTAAGTCATGTTGAAGGAAGTGCTAAACGAGATCGGAAAGCGGGATCGGTTCCTGCTCACCTCGCACGCGCGTCCCGACGGCGACGCCGTGGGCTCGGTGCTGGCCTGCTGGCAGATACTTCGCCAACTGGGCAAAGAGGCGCAGGTGGTGATGGCCGACCCGGTGCCAGTAATCTATCGCCCCCTG
Organism: Terriglobales bacterium; assembly: GCA_035280205.1. Lineage (GTDB taxonomy): Bacteria > Acidobacteriota > Terriglobia > Terriglobales > Acidobacteriaceae > JAICWP01. Next base: position 3,501 of record DATEGI010000322.1, read on the forward strand.
CCTTTTGCCGATTCCATCCTGCAGGCTTGCGAGATTCACAACGGCTTTGATGCCGCCATCATCCTGGAATGCGACAGCGTGCAGCGCACCCGCCTGCAAGGCCTGGACGGCCGTTTTCTGATCAATATTGATCATCACAGTTCGGCGCGCCCCTTCGCTCACATCAACTGGATTGACCCCCACGCCTGCGCCACTGCCGAAATGGTTTACCGGCTGGCGCGCCAGGCGGGCGTTCCTATTTCGCCGGAAATCGCGACCTGCCTGTATACCGCGGTGCTGACGGACACGGGTTCATTCAGTTTTATCGGGACCAACGAGCACACTTTCGCGCTGGCACGCGAGTTAGTGCTTTGCGGGGCCGATCCGGCGCGCATTGCGCAGGGCGTGTACTTTTCTCATCCCACTTCCAAGATGCGTTTGCTGGGTGCGGCGCTCTCAAACCTGCACCGTGAAGGCAAGGTCACGTGGATGTGGGTGACACGCGAACACATGGCACAATGCGAGGCCAACGACGAGGATTGCGAAGGCCTGGTGAACTACGCGCTGGCGATTGAAGGGGTGGAGGTTTCCATCTTCTTCCGTGAACTCTCCGACCACCGCTACCGGGTGAGCCTGCGCAGCAAGGGTGGCGTGAACGTGGCCAAGGTGGCGGAACATTTTGGCGGGGGCGGGCATGATTGCGCCAGTGGGTGCTCCATTGACGGTCCCCTCTCTGTGGCCGTGGCCCGCATTATGGAACAACTGCGTCTGAATCCCACCGTGCAGTAAACTGCTCAGGGCGGCGGCAATCAGCCCGCTGAGAACTGACAACTGACAACTGCTTCTGAAAACCGGGAACTGAGAACTAGCCTGGAATGGATAACCCTGGCCGGCTTTTGCGTCTTTCTCTTCTACTTTGGACTGGGAGCTTTCGGCCTGGTCGGCGCCGACGAGCCGCGCTACGCCCAGGTGGCGCGGGAGATGCTCGAACGCCACAACTGGGTCACGCCATTCCTTTACGGCCATCCCTGGCTGGAAAAGCCTGTCCTTTACTACTGGCAGGCGATGGTCTGCTACAAGATTTTTGGCGTCAGCGACTGGGTCGCGCGCCTGCCTTCCGCCGTGGATGCCACCGCCATGGTGGTGGCCATCTATCTATTCTTTCGCCAGTTCCGCCGCGGGTTCCAATTGGATGCGGCGCTGATCACCGCCTCGACCGCGGGCGTGATCGGCCTTGCGCGCAGCGCCTCCACGGACATGCCGCTGGCCGCGACCTTCACCATCGCGCTGGTTGCCTGGCTGGCCTGGTATGAGGGCGGAAGGCGGCGCTGGCTGCTGGTGTTCTATTTCTTTCTGGCGCTGGCCACGCTGGCCAAGGGCCCGGTGGCGGTGGTGCTGGCGGGCATCATCATTCTGCTGTTCGCCATCGCTTGGAGAAACCTGCGCCTAGTGGGGCAAACCTTGTGGTGGCCGGGGGTTCTGCTTTTCCTGGCCGCCGCGCTGCCCTGGTACGCAGCGGTGCAGCGGGAGAATCCCGGCTTTTTCCACAGTTTCATCATCGAGCAGAACTTCGCTCGGTTCGGCACCAGCCTCTATCACCACGTGCAGCCCTGGTGGTACTTCGTGCCAGTATTGCTGCTGGCCATCGTCCCCTGGATCTTCCTGGTGGCGGCTGCGTTCGCCGGGGCGGTGCGGCGCTGGAAGCGCGAGCCTGACGTGGAAGACCGCACCATCCCCGCCGACAGCTTCTTTCTGACCTGGATCACGGTGGTGCTGGTGTTTTTCTCGGCGTCGCAATCGAAGCTGCCTGCGTACATTCTGCCGGCGGCGCCGGCCTGCGCCATGCTGCTGGCTGATTACCTGCAACGCGTGATTGTGGCCGGCAAACGCCCGCACACCGCCTGGCTGGTGCTGCACGCAGCCACGGCCGGGGGAGTGATGGGACCGGCGCTGCTCGTGGCCTACGTCGCCCTTGGGCAGAAAGCCACGGGGCAGGCGCTGATCATTGCCATCGTGGTTTCAGCGGTGATGTTTCTCGCCATCCTGATTACCCTGGCGCGGCGCGGGGCGCGCGTGCTGCGCTTCATCACACTAATACCGGTGATCTTGGCCGTGGCTCTAATTCTGCGCCTGGGAAGTTCGCCCCTGGACCGCACGCAATCGGCGCGGCCAGTGGCGCAAGAACTGGCGGGCATGGAGACCGCGAAGCTCCCTGTTGCCATTTTCAATGCGACGCGGGAGACGGAATATGGCTTGGCGTTCTATCAGAACCAGGTGGCTTCGAATTACAACCGGGGCGAGATTCCTGCGGGCCAGCACCTGCTGGTAGCTCGCGAAGGCTCAGAAGATCAGCTGAAAACTTTGCTGCCGGACCGGCGCATCTCCCATCTGGGTGGCCTCGCCACCGAGCACCTGGAATATTTCTGGGTGAGCGCACCGGGCATGGGCATGAAACACCAGTAGTCAGGAGTCAGCTGGCTGGTAGCTGGTAGTTAGTAGCTGGTAGTTAGTGGTGGTCGAACTACAAACTACCAACTACGTTCCTTGGCAGTTATTCGAGATTTAATACCTTCTCCTTCGGCGGCGGGTTTAGCTCTTCTCGCAGCACTTGACGCACAACTAGCCGTACCCCGTGCAGAACACTTCCAGTGGTCAGGAGGACCGCACCTAAAACCACCTCCAACATGCCACCGGAGAACAGGAGGTTGCGATGCAGGACTAGCAAACCCAGAATTAGAAGCATCAATCCGCACAGGATCTGCACCCCAGGCATTGGATTGCGGCCTGCTTTGAGTGTCATATCTTCACCCCAGAACTTCGTCTTCGCTGCGACGGTACACTGCAAAAACGAAAGACCGGCGCGAGGGTTCAAAGTTGCAAGACTTTTTTGCGTTGCGCTGAAGTCAGGGTTTCACACGCCGTGCGCAGCACCAGGCGAGGCGTGCGGGCCCGAATGTGCAGCAGGTAGGGAACAGCGCGCTTCGGGGTCTTCTTAGCCCACTCACGCAATAGCCAGCCCAGGCCTTTCTGCACCATTTCATCCTCGTCGGTTAAGAGCTGATCGGAGACGCGGCGAATCTCGGGCGCAAACATCTCCTTGCGGGCACCGCGGATGAGTACGACAGCCGCGGCCCGCCTGCGCCAGCGGTTCCGTGACTTCGCCCAGCGCAGGGCGAGACCCGCCCGCCGTGGCTCAGCGATAAGCATCGGCCCAAGCAGCGTGTGCACCAGGGCATCGTGGTCGTCCCAGTTGCTTACCCGGTCCAGCCAGCCCTCAAGCAGGCGGAACTCGCGCTCACCAAATTCAGGCGCAGATTTCTCCAGGAGCAGCACTGCCATAGCTTTCTCCTCGACCACGCGCCCGCGAAAGAGCTTGTCGGCCACCTGCAGAAGGTAATCCGGCCCGGCATAGGCGAGGATGGAGCGGCGCACGCGCACAGCGGCCTTGCGCAGGTCTGGGGCGCGCCAGCCATGCGAGCGCACCTCTTCCTTGAAAAACCGCTGCACGCCGGCGGCGTGATCGGGCGAGCCGTAGTCGTGCAGCAGCTTGCGAATGTGCTTCGCCAGGTTGGCAGGAGAGCGCATGGCCGGAACCCTAGGCGGAAGGCGCTGCCTGGGCCACCGGGTGCGGCTGGGAAACTCGCACCACGCGGTCGTAGGTCCAGAGCAGGGCGGCGGTAAGCACACCGACAGCGGCCAGGACCACCCAGATGCCGGCCGGCCGGTGCATGACTTCGCCGAACTGGTGAAACAGCAGCCCGCCAAACCAGCCGCCAATCAGCGAGCCAATGCCGATAGGCAGGAAAGCGAATCCCATATACGTGCCCTGCTGGCCGGAGGGTGCCAGATGGGAGATGTATTCGTAATAGCGGGGCGCCTGTGTGATCTCGCCCAGCGATATGGCGAACAGCGTAACAATCACGAAAGCCGGAGTGGGGTGTGCCGCCAAAATGAGCCAGGCCAGGGCGGAAATCAGCGTGCCCAGGATGACGGCACGGAACGCCGCGATCTTTTGTGTCAGGTAGCTGGCCACCATCTGCAGCGCGATCACGGTAAGCGGACCCGTTACCAGCATCAGTTCCGTGTCGAACTTGGAGTCCACGAATTCATGCACATACAGCGGCAGGATGATGAACTCCTGCCAGTAAACGATCCAGTACCCGGTGAAGATGAGCAGGAAAAGCATGAAGCGGGGATTGGAGATGACGGTCCAGAAATTGCGGGCCGCCTGCCCCAGGCTGGTGGTTTGCACTTCGTCGTGGCGGCGTGGCTCCCGGAACAGCAACAGCACAGCAAAGAACATCAGGAAAACGCTGAGCGCGGCCACACGAAATACGTTGCTCACGCTCATGTGCCGGTGGACGATGGAGGCCACAAACGGACCTGCGGCGCCGCCAATGTTCACCAGCGTGTAATAAATCGAGTAGCCGATGGAGCGGACATTGTCTTTGGAAGTGCGCGCGGTGGTGCCCACCACACAGGGCTTGACCAGGGCAATGCCCAGAGCCGGCAGGGCCAAAACGAAGGCCACTACCACAATCAGCGGCACGGCATTGCGTACTGGCGCGAACCATGGCGCGCCCAGGGAGCCAAGCAGAAAATAGGCGCAGGTCAGAATGAAGTAAGCCAGTGAGAGCGAGCGGCGGAAACCCATGCGGTCGGCCACCGTGCCGCCGAAAGCGGCCAGGAACCAGACCAGGCCGCCAAACAGACCCGCGAGGCTGCCCGCCTGCTCGGCGGGAAAGCGGAGGGTTTCATGCAGGTAGCGCGCCAGGGAGGCAAATGCCGCGTAGTAGGAAAGGCGCTCAAAAAGCTCGCTGACATTGGCGACCCAGAAGGGGCGGGTGAAGCCGGTACGGATATCCTCCCAGCGTTGCGACAGGCTCAAAAGCGTTCTCCTCAGGCCAGCCCCTACCCAATGATGGCGCGGAGCCGCTCTTCGACTTGGGCGGCGGTGCGGTCGGCCACGCGAATCACCTTGTTACGGCTGGATTGGCCGGCGACTATCGTAACCGACGCGCGCGGCACATTCAAAAATTCTGCCAGGAACTGAATGCAGGCCTGGTTGGCCTTGCCCTCCACAGGGGGCGCGGTGAGCGCCAGTTTGAGTGCGTCGCCTGCCACTCCGGTAATGGCGTTCTTGCGGGCGCGGGGCTGGACGCGAATGGCGAAGGTGGCCCCGGCGGGGGTGTCGCGGATGGGAATCACAGACTTATTTTCACCACGGAGACACGGAGGCACGGAGAATTTTTGATTGAAGATTTTGAAGAGCAGCACTTAGCACTTGGCCGCTGGCACTTGGCCGTTAAGGTTTTTGCGGGTATGTCGAAACTGTTCACTGGCTGAATGCCAAGCGCCAATTGCTTGCTTTCCTTCGTGTCCCTTGTCGTTAATGTTTCGTCCTTTCTCCAAATATCGCTGTGCCCACGCGCACGCAGGTGGAGCCTTCTTCAATGGCCACTTCGAAGTCGTGCGACATGCCCATGGAGAGCACGTCGAGGTTCAAGGCGGGAAGATGGCGAGCTGCAATCTGGTCGCGCAGTTCACGGAGAGGACGGAAATAGGGCCGGGCCTGCTGCGGGTCGTCAGTAAAGGGTGGAATGGTCATCAAACCGCGAAACTGGAGTGCCGTGAGAAGGGGCGCAGCGTTCAGCAGTTGCTCCAATTCTGGCGAATCGGGCGGGACGCCGCTCTTGGCGGCTTCGCCGCCGACGTTAATTTCAATCAACACCGGCAGTTGCTTGTGCGCCTTTTGAGCAGCCGCGTTCAGCTTCTCCGCCAGGCGCAGCGAGTCCACAGAATCAACCGCGTTGAATAATTCCGCTGCTTTGGCGGCTTTATTGGTCTGCAGATGGCCGATCAAATGCCATTCCGCATCGGCGAGCGCTTGCAGCGCCCCCGCCTTGTCCGCGAACTCCTGCACCCGGTTCTCGCCAAACAGGCGCTGGCCGGCGTTGTAAGCCGCGCGGATGATTTCGGGAGGAAAGGTCTTACTGACCGCCATGAGGACGATCTCTTCGGGGCGGCGGCCTGCGTGGCGAGCGGCGGCAGAGATTCGCTCATGCACCTCGGCCAGATTTTTCACCACAGAGGTCACAGAGTTCACAGAGGGATTTTAGATGGATGGTGAAAGATTTTCGAATTTTCGGGAAGAATTCCCTGAAGCAGCAGATTCCGGTGAAACAGACGCGAGGTCCTTCGACTCCGTGAGCCGGTTCGCAAGCAAACCGGTTCACTTCGCTCAGGATGACAGAAGATAAAAGTTTCTATATCGCAATAGTGCGATATAAGAAGTTCATTGTCAGGGTTAGGTATTTTCTTTTTTTAATTTCTTCCTCTGTGCACTCTGTGTCCTCTGTGGTGAAGAACAGAGACTCACATGATCGCCGTCGGCGGCGCGGGGTCCTCGGGGCGCCCGGCGTTGGCCAGCGGCACCTTGATCATCACAGCGATCAGAAGGGCCAGCCCAATCAGCCCGGAAATCCAGTGCGGGTTCTCGAAAATCTGAGGCAAGGAGTGTCCAGAGCCAACAATGCCGGCGATCACCAGCCCGCACAGAGCCTCGCCCGCGATCAACCCGGAGGCGGTAAGTACGCCGGCGTTGTCCACGCGGGCTTTCTGGGCATCGTTAAAGCCGCGGCGGTCGCGTAGCCGATCGGTGATCCAGCGAATCACGCCGCCCACGAAGATGGCAAAGGTGGTCTCCAGCGGCAGATACATGCCCACGGCAAACAGCATGGGGCTGCGCACCTCAATCAGGATCATGGCGAAGCCCATGAGAATGCCCACCACCACCAGCGGCCAGGCCATGTTGCCTCCCACAATGCCCTGCGCCAGCATGGCCATCAGCCCGGCTTGTGGCGCAGGCAGGGCCGCGGTGCCGAAGTGATAGGCCTTATCCAGGACCATGAGGGGGAAGAACAGCACCAGGCCGGAAACCGCAATGCCGAATAGGTCGCCGATCTGCATCTTGGACGGAGTGCCGCCCAGGATATGACCGACCTTTAAGTCCTGCAGCATTTCGCCCGCTACTGCGGAGGAAACGCAGACCACAGCCGCTACCCCCAGCACAGCCGCCACGCCACCCACGCCGGAAACGCCCAGCGCCACCATCAGCAGAGCCGCCACGACCAAAGTGCACAGCGTTAGGCCGGAAACTGGGTTGTTGGAGGAGCCAATCAGGCCCACCAGGTTCCCGGACACGGCGGCAAAGAAGAAGCCGAGAATCACCATGACCAGAGCGGCCACCACCGCCCCGCCCACCACCTTCGACATGGTCAGGTTGCCGGCGCCCACAATGAAGAAGTAGTACAACGCAATCATCGCCAACAGCACAACGCCAACGCCTGCGAATACCACCTTGGCATTCAGGTCGCGCTCAGTGCGGTCGGTGACTTCATGAGCCGCAGCTGACTTTTTCAGATCGGAGATGGCGCGCGCCATGCCGGCGCCCAGTTGTTTGCGCATGCGGAACAGGGTGAAACCAGCGCCCACCAGCATGCCGCCCACCGCAATGGGCCGCACAATGGAGTACCACACCGCGCCGGCAATTCCGCCCCAGTAGCCCATGGCGCTGCTGCCCGCGGGCATGGGCAGATTGGGTCCGAGGAAATAGATTAGGAGAGGAACCAGCAGTCCCCAGGCCACCACGCCGCCGGCAAAGTTCAGGGCCGCCAGGCGCGGGCCGATGATGTAGCCCACGCCCAGATAGGCGGGGCTGATGGCAGGAGAGGTGAAGGTGGTCATGCCACCGGTGGCGACACTGGGGGCGGTGGAACCGCGTCCAATGGTAAGTCCCCTGGCCATAGACGGAATCTTCACCAGCAGCTGCCGCGTGTACCAGAACAGGTTGATCTGGGAGAGGAAATACATGAGCGCGCCGAATCCCATGTTGGCGAAAAGAATTTTGGCGGCTTTGGCGCCCTGCTGGCCGGCTTTATGAATTTCTGAGGCAGCCACCGATTCGGGGAAAGGCAGCTCGGGGTCTTCCACCATCACCCGGCGTAGGAGGGTGACGAACAGAATGCCCAGCGTGCCGCCGATAATCATCAGCGCCACGGATTGCCAGTACTTGCCGGCCAGGCCTTGCCAAAGGCCAGCCAGCACGAACGCCGGGATGGTGAACACAGCGCCGGCGGCCACTGATTCGCCGATGGAGCCGATGGTACGGGCAATGTTCTCTTCCAGCACCGAGCCCTTCAGCAGGCGCAGCACCGCCATGCCGATTACGGCGGCGGGATAGGTGGCGGCGATGGTCATGCCCGCGCGCAGGCCGAGGTAGGCGTTGGCCGAGCCCAGTATGGCGGTCATGATCATGCCCAGGATCAGGGCGCGCAGGGAGAACTCGCGCATCTGCATGCTGGGAGGAACAAAGGGCTGGTGCTTCTTACCACCGAGGGAAGGGGATATGGTGGTGGTTTCGGCGCTCATAAGGACTCCTCGCGGCTAGCTGAGATGCGGACTACGCGAAACCGCGCAAGGTAGCACGGCCGGCGGCATCTTCACAAGGGCGGGCATCACGCCTAGGGTAGCAGCTTCAAAGTCGCAAGGATGGTGGGTGCTGGCGGCTCAGATCACGGGAACCTAGCCTTCCCAGACGAAGGCATCGAAAACCCGGGTGGTGGAGAAACCCAGGCGCTCATAGAGCAGGACTGCCCGCTCATTGCCCTGAGTCACGGTGAGGGACAGCAGCTCAAAGCTCCGCTGGCGCAGGGCGCGGGTGCTGGCCGCAATCAGCACTTCGCCGATGCCGTGGCCGCGCAGTTCGGGGACCACGCACACCTGCGTGACATGCCCAACGTCATGCTTCACCCGCGAACAGAGGATTACCCCCACCAGCGAACGGGTCGGGCGGTGTACGGCTACGAATGAGGCTTCGGCATCGAAGACGCCGCACCCTGGGAAGCGCACTATGTTGTTGAGGAAGCGCACCGAGCCGCTCAGGCTGCGGTACTGGTCGTTGATTTCGGAATCTATGTGGCCGCGATAGGCGGCTGTGATCACCGCCGCCGCTGCCTGGTAATCGTGCTCCGTCCAGGGGCGAATCTCGATGTCGGCCGGCAGCTTGGCCGTTGTTGCCGCCGCTGAGCGCAAAGGCAAAACCATGAACAGGCGAGGATGCCGGCGGAAGCCTTGGTCGAGGAAGGGGCGCGAGACGGCGCCGGTTTCGTGCACCAGCAGCTGTGCTTCGACTCGATGAATGCCTGGGGAACGCTGCAGGGTTTCAATTACGTGGGTGAGCAGGCGGATCTCGATTGCGTGCGTGCCATTACCCTCTGTGCCCGCGCCATTGCAGCCGCCCACGAACAGATCGCCAATTACCCCTTTGCTGCCTTCATATACAAAGAACGAATAGCCGAAGATGCGCCCGCGTTCGATAGCGGCATAACCCGGCAGAATCTTGGCATCCACGTAGCGCAGGATCATCTCCGCCGAGCCGCGGTAGTCCCAGGAAAGCAGGCGCGACCACACTTGCGCCTCCCCTTCCAGCAAGGGGCGCAAATCGGCTGAGGAAAAATGCCTGAGGTCGAGGATTTCCACCGGCGTCTGGTCTGGCTGGATGGCCAGGTACAAACTACCAAGCTACCAATTACCCGCTGGCGGTTCAATGACGCATGGAATACGCCGCCAGGGGCATGATGGCGGCGCCAGTGAGGGCGGCTCCGGTCCCGAGAAATACAACCAAGTGGATTTTTGGCTAACTTTCCAGCGGGATTCGCGCAAACCCGTCGTGGTTGTTTAGAATAGGTTTCTAAGTCCAATGAACCTGCCTGCTATTCAGGAGGAGCTGCGCCGGCAAGGCATTGACGCGTGGCTCTTCTACGACCACCATCACCGTGATCCCATTGCCTACCGGGTGCTGGGACTGCCTAACGGCACCATGGTGACGCGCCGCTGGTACTACCTAATCCCGGCGCAGGGCGAACCTGCCAAGCTCACGCATCGTATTGAGCCCCATCATCTTACGTCGTTGCCCGGCAAGGAGGAAAAGTACTCTGCCTGGCAGGAGCTCTTCGAGAAGCTTAAGGTGATGCTGGCTCCCTACAAGAACGTGGCCATGCAGTACTCGCCCGACAACCTGGTGTTTTTGGTTTCCATGGTGGACGCGGGCACCGTGGACCTGGTGCGCAGCTTTGGCAAAAACGTGGTCAGCTCGGGCGATCTAGTAGCGCGCTTTGAGGCCACCTGGACCGCGGACCAGATCCGCAGCCACTTCGAGGCCCGGGATGCGATTGATTCCATTGTGACTGCCTTCTGGCCAGAGCTGGGCCGGCGTGCCCGCCAGAGCGGCACCAGCGAATACGAGATGCAGCAATGGCTGATGGAGGCGTTTCGCCGCGAGCATATCGTCACCGATGACCCGCCCAACGTCTCCGTAGGCGCCCACAGCGGGGACCCGCATTACGAACCGACCGCCGAGCGCTCCGCCGATATCAAAGCGGGGGACTTTGTCCTGCTCGATATCTGGGGCAAGAAGGACCGGCCCAACGCGGTCTACTACGACATCACTTGGACGGGCGTAATCGGCGCTGCGGCTTCGGACCGCCAGCACGAAATATTCGAAATTGTGCGCGACGCGCGCGATGCCGGCATTAACGCGGTGAAATCGGCCGTGTCTGCGGGCCGCAAGCTGCAGGGTTGGGAAGTGGACAAGGCGACCCGCGACCAGATTGCTTCCCGGGGCTACGGGCAATATTTCATCCACCGCACCGGGCACTCCATCGGCACCGACGTGCATGCCAACGGCGCCAACATGGACAACCTGGAAGTGCACGACGAGCGCCAAGTACTGCCCAATAGCTGTTTTTCCATTGAACCCGGAATTTACTTTCCCGAGTGGGGCGTGCGCAGCGAAATCAACATGCTGGTGCGCGAGCGCTCGGCGGAGGTGACGGGTAAAATTCAGAACGAGATTGTGATCATCTGATGGCGAATTCCCGATCGAAAGCGGCAAGCGCGGAGCTGGAACGTCCCAGTTCGCAGGCCCTGAGTGCCATGGCGGTGGTGGCGCCGGCCGTAGGCTGGCTCATTCCCGGCGCTGGGCACCTGGCGCAGAAGCGCTGGATCCGCGGGCTGCTGTTGATGGTCTGCATTGTGGCCATGTACATCCTCGGCCTGGCCATGAATGGCCATGTTTACCAGCCCAACAGCGGAGAGGTGCTAGACATTCTGGGCTTTATTGGGGACGTCGGCGCAGGCGGGCTCTACATTGTGAGCCGGGCCATGGACTACGGCCAGGGCATGATTCAGCATGCCACTGCCGACTATGGCACCAAGTTCATCATCGTGGCCGGTCTGCTTAACTTCATCGCCGCGGTGGACGCCTACCATATCGCCATAGGGAAGAAGAAATGACCGGCCTGGCTCTCTCCCATTTCACTGCAGCGCTGCTGTTTGCGGTGTTCGCTTCCGTCGTCTTCGGCATTACCCAGCGCGAAGGCATGCGCGACCAGGTGCGCTACGGCGCCTACTGTTTTGCCATGTTTATAGGCGGGGTCATCGCCGCCGGTTGGGTGATGTGGCTGGTAAGGCACTAAGGCTTTGCTGTGCCGCCCCTACAGGGCTCTCCTTGTGGGGTGGCGCTTACCCAGGGCTGACGCCCTGGGCTAAATTCTGTTGCGCCCTCCGGGCTCGATTCACCTCGCTTTGGTCAAACCACATGGGCTTCCACCTTGGTAACAGATAGCGGCGTTGCGAACCAACGGGTTAGGTCGTTATACTGAGACTACACTGCTCAGAATGGTTGTTTGCGCCATTTGGGGCAGGGGAGGGTCGTCTTCAGCAGTAGCGGAGACCTAACTCGGGCTACCAGGGCTGAGTCCTCAGGAAGTCAGTCCTCGCTTCTATCCCTACTGGGTGCGGCTGCCGAAAGCCTGTTCGTCACCCTCTTGCCTAGCAATTGCCGTCTCTGCAACGCCCCGTTGATCAAAATTTCACGACTCCCTGTGTGCGACGCCTGCATGCAGGCCATGCACCCTATCTCCGGCCTGGTGTGCGGCATTTGCGGGGAGCGGTTGGCCAGCCCCCACACGGTTGTCGAAGGCATGGCGCGCTGCGGCGCCTGCCAGCGCCTGGAGCCGCTGTTTGCCAAAGCAGTCGCCTATGGCAGCTACGAAGGCGGCTTGCGCGAGCTGATCCATCTGTTGAAGTACGAGCAAGTCCGTCCTGCCGCCGGGGTGCTGGGGCGCATGCTGGGTGAGGCAGTAGCCAGGGTAGCGCCTCTGCTTGACCAGGCCCTGCTGCTGGTGATTCCAGTGCCCCTTCATGCCGCCAAGCTACGGCAGCGTGGCTTCAACCAGTCGGAATTGATTGCGCGGGCGGCGCTGAAGTCGCCCGCACTAACGATGGTTTCCTGGCCGCTGCACACCTCGGTACTGGAGCGCTCGCGGCCAACCGAATCGCAGACCGGCTTGACCCGCCATCAGCGCCGGGAGAACATTCGCGGCGCTTTTCAGGTGCGTGATGTGGAAATAGTTGCTGGCCGCACCATTCTGCTGGTAGATGATGTTTTCACCACCGGAACCACGGTTTCCGAGTGTGCCCGCATGTTGCGCAAGGCGGGCGCGACGCAGGTTTGGGTGGCCACTGTGGCCCGCGTGCTGCGGCCCGAACTGACCTTTGCTGTCCCGGAAAATGCATCTGAGAAGGTGGAAGCTGCGCCTGAGCCACGGGCCATGGCAGCCACGGTTTGAATTCAGATATGTCTTTGGAGCTGAACAGTTCGATGGGAATGCCGGGCCGGGAGATGATGCCCGCGGTGCAGGCGGCGCACTCCCAAGGTGACGGCCATTCCATGCACGCTCCCGTGCTGGTTTTGAATGCTTCCTACGAGCCCATCAACGTCTGCGCTGCCCGCCGCGCTATTGTGCTGGTGCTGAAGGGCGTGGCTATGGCAGAGGAGGAAAACGGCCATTTCCTGCACGCCGCGCGCTTTGCCATTCGTGTGCCCTCGGTGATCCGCCTGCTGGAGTATCGCCGCATTCCCCACCAGAGCCGCGCGCTTTCACGCAAGAACATCCTGCTGCGCGACCGTAACAGCTGCCAATACTGCGGGACGGTTCTTCCCGCCGGCGAGTTGACACTGGATCACGTGGTGCCGCGTTCTCGCGGTGGCGCTTCCACCTGGGAAAATCTGGTTACGTGCTGCCACACCTGCAATCGCCGCAAGGGCAATCAACTGCCCGGAGAAGCGCATATGAAACTGCTGCGCGAGCCGCGCGCTTTCAACCTGCATACCAGCCGCCACATCATGCGCCTGATGGGCCACTCCGATGCCAAGTGGCGCAAGTATCTCTTCTATTGACGATTGAAGATTGACGATTTTAGGGCCACTCAAGCCACCCTCACTTCAGGGAAGGGGTGCAATCATCATCGAAAATCATCAATCGTCAATGCGGGACCAAACCATAGCCCTTCCGCTACCTAAGATTTCCATCCTCATACCACATACAGGAAGTCCGCCTGGTGACACTCAATCGCCACCCTGCAACGCTCTGCATTTTCAATGACATAAATTATGGTTCGCAGTCTCCGGCTGGAACCGAAACTGCACCAAACCAGAAAGTCACACGACTGTCGGTCCGCAAGCGCAGACGTTTCCCAGGACGGCAGGTACTTCCAGCAAGGCGGTCCTTTCGAACGGCACGGTAAGCGCTGCGGAAACCCAGGATCCCAACCGGAGAGACGATGGCTGAGAGCGTAATGGAACAGATAGTCACAGATTTGCGGGCCCATGGAGGAGAGTACTATGCCGGCCGAGGCGAGCCGCGCAATGTTCGCGTGGTGGGGCACACACCCAAAGCCGACCATTACATCTACGACATGGTGATTGACTTTGCCGAAGGCAGCGAGCGCGTCGCCGCCAAGGTGTACCGCCCTAACCGTTGCGGGCCGAAAGGCGCGCACGCCATGGCGCGGCAGGAGCATGGCAACCTGGATCGAGTCTACCTTGCTTTCCAGAAGAAAAAACTGACCGGCGTGCCCCGGCCACTAGGTGACTTCACGGAATTGGGAGCGGTAGTGGCGGAAAAGTTCTGCGGATTTCCCCTGCAGTCGTTAATTATGAAAGCGGCGCTGCTGCCCGGTTATGCCGATGGCGCCATTCTGAAAGCGGCGGCGCGCAGAAGCGGCGAGTGGCTACGCGGCTACCATCGTGCGGTGGCCGACGGCGCGGCTTCCCTGGATTCCTCTTGCCTGCTTCAGGAACTGGAAAAACTATGCGAAAAGTGCCACGGCGAAGGTCTGGATGACAATTCCATACGCACCATCGTGGCTGGCTCCCGGGCTGCCCTGGCCCGTGCCCGCAAATCCCTGCCCTGCTCGGCCGTGCTCAATGATTTCACGCCGCTCAACGTGATTGTGGGCGAACAGGGAGTGGGCATCGCCGACTTTGCCAAAATGTCTCCGCACGGCTTATCGTTCAACGACGTGGCGAATTTCTTGGCGGCGGTGGAAGCGCTGGAAAAATATCCCTTCTGCAACCGTGCCATCACTAGCCAGGTTCAGGCGGAATTCCTGGACGCCTATGGCATCAGCCCTGCCGAGATGGGAGTGCTACGGGTGATGAAAATGCGCGCCCTGCTCACTATGTTCGCGCAAGGACGGAGAGGCAAAGAGAGCGCGCTGCGCAAGAAGGTGATGTGGGCCACAGTAATGAAGCGCTTCATCCAGCAGGCCGCGGAGCGCTCGCTGGCGCCAGCAGCGTAGAAGCAGCGGTCAGTTGCCTGTTGTCAGTTGCCAGTTTTTGGCTGCTGGCGATAAACAAACTTCCTTAAAAAATGGCTTACGGCCCAGCTGGATGATAACTGCCACCAGGGCTGAAGCCCTGATTCTTCGAATCCAATAATTCGCGTGGCTAAAGCCACGCGTTTCCACATTTGCGCCAGCGTCAACGACCTGAGATGCAAGCCGGTCTGCTCACGTACGAGGAGAAGGCGTTCAGCGCTCCGGAACTGCCGACTGACAACTGGCAACTGCCTTACTGCGGTTTTGCCGGCGGTTGTGGCTGTCCTTGCGGCGGATTGGGTGGCTGAGGCTGCCGCTGCTGTCCTGTCTGCGTTCCCGGTTGGCTCTGGCCAGGCAGTTCCTCGCCTTGATAGGTGATCTTCACCTTCGATCCGAACCGCTTGTAATCCTCATACTTCACAATCTCGCGGATGTGGACATCGCCCATGCTGAAATGCAGCACGTCGTCGGCCCGGGTGTACACCGGGAACCAGTAGACGTTATCAATCTGCTGCCGCCAGGTGGTGAACTGAGGGAACAGGTTCTCCTGGTTCTTCTTGCGAATATCGGGAACGCTCTTGCCGTAGGTTTTCACGATCTGGAAGTCGTGGTCGTCCACCCAGATGCGGCCCTGGAAATAGCGTCTGTTCTTTTCGATCTTCTTCGGCGCGATGTCAAAAACGTAGCAGTGCAGTTCATCTTCCTGCTGCGTGCCGCGATAGAGAATGTCGTACTCCGGAATCTGCTCTGTGGTGAGAACGAATGGCATCAGGTGCCGGATATCGTTCAGGTCCTGCTCGGTCATGGAGATGCCGCCATTCTCCAGCGTGGATTGGGGAGCGAACTTGACCTGCTCGAGGCGGTTGCCCTTGTCGTCGAAGAGGACGTCGAAAACCTCCTGGTACTCTCCGGTTACCGTGTCGCCGTCCACCGTCATCACTTTCACTGACTGGGTGTACGCATACGCTTCACGTGCCTCCTGGAACATCTTCTCCTTGGCGGCAAAGCGCTGGATGATCTGGTCCACGGTGATACCCTGCGGTTGGGCTGGGTTGAGCGTCCCTTCACCGCGCTGGGCCAGGGAAGGCAGGGTGGTAAACACGAGAATAGACAGGCCGGATAAGGCCAGGGAAGACAGCGAACGAAAGCTCATAATCTCTAATTCTACGGGAATTCACTTCATTAGATGCGCTCTCCGGGCCCGGTGTGCCGGAATTTGTTGTTTGTAAAGGCGCTAAGGCGAGTCTACCTGGAAACCGCCACTCCGGCCACGACCTGGCGAAACTCGGCGTCGGTGAGCAGGCCGCGCTTTTCGATGGCACGCTTCTTTACTTCAGCCAGAATCGCGGGGCGGGCATCGGCGGGAACGTCGAGGCCCAGTTCGCGGGCTTTCAGATCAATGCTATCCAAGCCGCTCTTCTTGCCCAGCACAATGCGGCGGTCGGCGCCCACCAAGTCGGCAGAATAGGGTTCAATCGCCTCTGGGATGTGGAACTGGCTGGCCACAGCGCCGCTCTCGCGGGTAAAAAGGTTTTCGCCCACCAGCGGCTTCCAGGCTTCGAGTTCATATCCCGCAGCACGGCATACAGCTTCTGAAACCTCACGAACCTTGGTCAGGTCCATGGCCACGGGAACGTCGTAGAGGCAGCGCAGGGCCAAGGCAATCTCGCAAATATCGGCATTGCCGGCGCGCTCGCCCATGCCGTTGATGGTGCCCTGTACCCAGGTGGCGCCGCCACGCACGGCGGCAATCGCGGCGGCTGTTCCCAGGCCGAAATCGTTGTGGCCGTGCCAGTGCACCGGCACGCCAGGGCCAGCCCAATTGCAGACTTCGCGGGTAAGGAATTCAGCGGCCTCAGGGCCGCAAGCGCCAATAGTGTCCACGACCACCAGTTCGGCGGCGCCGGCCTCGAGCGCGGTCATGTACATCTGCTTGAGAAACTCGAGTCCGGTGCGGGTTCCGTCCACCGCGAAGAAGGCAACGGTAATGCCATTCTGCTTGGCGAAGCTGATGGCCTCGCGCACGCGGCGCAACACCTCGTCGCGCGAGATGGCATAGGCTTTGAGTTTAATGTCGCTGGTGGGCGCCTCGATGATGGTAGCGCGCACGCCCAGACGCACCAGTTCTTCCAGGTCGGCCTTGACGGCGCGGGAAAAGCCCCAGAGTTCGGCTTTCAGGCTGGCGCGGGACATCAGGCGAATGGCTTCGGCGTCGTCGGCGGAAACACGGGGGAAGCCGGCCTCGATGCGGCTGACGCCGAGTACGTCCAGTTTGCGGGCAATTTCCAGCTTCTGCTGCGGCGAGAGCACCACGCCCACCGTCTGCTCGCCGTCGCGCAAGGTGGTGTCGTAGAAGCAGATGGGCTGCTTGCCGGCGAAGGCGCCGCGAATTTCCGGCCGTGAATTCAGTTCACTGACCCAGACTTTATCGTGCAGGTTGTTTTCGGGCATAAGTCAGGCGCTTTCGCGGATGGCCATGGCCGGCTTGCGGCCGTAAGCCTCCTCCCAGGAGATGACCGGATTGCGCAGCACGCCGATGCGCTCGATTTCGCATTCCATGACGTCGCCGGGCTTGAGATACCAGGCCTTGGGATCGCCACTGAAGGCGGCTACGCCGGAAACGGTGCCGGTGGAGAGCACGTCGCCCGCGCTGTAGCCCATGGCGGAGTAGTGGGCGATGATTTCCGGAATCCTTACCGACATTTTGCCGGAGTGCGAAACCTGGCGGCGCTCGCCGTTGACGCGCAGCTCCATGGCCAGGTTATGCGGGTCGGGAATTTCGTCGGCGGTGACGATGTGCGGCCCCAGGGGGCAGAAGCTGTCAATGGCCTTGCAATAGCTGAACACGCCCGACTTCATCTCTTCGCGCTGAATGTCGCGGGCGGTGATGTCGTTGAAGATGACGTAGCCGCCAATGTAGTCGCCGGCTTCGGCGGCGGTGAAGTGCTTGCCCGCCTTCTTGAGAACCACCGCCAGCTCCAGTTCGTAGTCGAGTTCCTGGGTGAGGTGCTCGGGGTAGATCACCGGCTCGTCGGGGCCGATGATGGCGTCCACGTTCTGGAAGAAAACGATCCAGGGGCGCACGGGATGGGAGAATTTGGCGCGCACCGCTTCCTCGTGGTGCTCGCGGAAGTTGCCGGCGGTGTGGAAGAACTTTTTGGGGAAGATTGGAGCCTTCAGCTTGATTTCGTCACGGCTATAAATGACGGGCTCCCCGTTGACTCCCCTCACCTCACCAGCCAGCGTGAGCGCGTGGTCGAAGGATTTGCGTGCGGCTTCCAGGCTGGTGTCGCCGCCCGCAAACAGCTCACGCATCTTGGGTGGAACCAGGGCATTAGCCAGGCGCACATAGGCGGCTTCGCCTTCGGAATCGCGCAGGTAAAGGGCGCAGGCGGAGTTCAGGTCAACGATGGCGCCGTCGGGGCTGACCGCGCCGGTGCGGCTTTCCCCCCAGCTGGTCAAGAAGGTTACGAGTCTCATAGGGCCTCAGGGTACGGCAAGAGTTTAGTGACAGAGCGCGGGCGTTGTCCACCGCTCGGGGATTCTGTGGCAGGCAGGACGAGCCCGCCAGACTGACACAGGGAGGCGTCACACGACATTTCGCTCCTGGTTATCAACCATTTCGATTTTTTGCTTTTGATTGTGTTTTTGCTGCAGCAAAAACGCAGGCTCAGCTACAATATCGTGTACCGCCCAAGAAGCGCTGACCTGCTGACTTGATAAGCGCGAGGAAACGCGCCGGCGGAAACCTGCCTCATTATGGTGCACATGCGACAATCAGCTCTTCCTTTCCGGCGCTTCTGTGCGCCGGTTTGTTCGTCCGCGCCCGATGGCCGGATTCCAATGCCAGTCCAGGTGCGCGCGTGATCGGCGGCGTTGACATAGGGGGCACCAAGATCGCCGTCGGCGTGGTGGAGGAGTCGGGGCGGATTCTGCACCGCGGCGAGTGTCCCACGAAGCCAGAACAGGGCTTCGAGTGCGGGCTGCAGAGCATCATTGGGCTGTTGCGCGAGTCAGCCCATGCCGCCGGGGGAAAGCTTGCAGGAATCGGCGTCGGCAGCACCGGCCCCATTGATCCGGAGACGGGCGTCTTCGGTACAGTGGACAACCTGCCGGGCTGGAAAGGCTCCAATTTAAAGGACCCGCTGGAGCGGGAATTCGGCGTGCCGGTGGCGATAGAAAATGACGCCGATGCCGCCGCTCTGGGAGAAGCTGTCTGGGGCGCCGGGCGGGGCAAAAGCCGATTCATTTATGTAACGGTCAGCACCGGCATCGGCGGCGGGATCGTATTTGATGGCGAACTCTATCGCGGCGTGGACCAGTCCCACCCCGAAGTTGGGCACATGGTTGTGGAAGCTTCCGGGCCGCGTTGTTATTGCGGCGCCCGCGGTTGCTGGGAGTGGATGGCGGCAGGCCCGGCCGTGGTCACCTGGGTGCGGGAGAATGCGCCGGCGGGGACAACGTTGCCCGCCGATCTGAGCGCCAAAGAAATTTGCCGCCTGGCGGAGCAGGGTGATGCGCTCGCAAAGAAGGCGGTGGAACGGGAAGCCTACTACCTGGGCGTAGGATTGGGTAACCTGGTCACGATGTATTGCCCCGACGCGATCGCGCTCGGCGGAGGCGTAATGGGCAGTGCGCATCTGTTCCTGGATCGCGCCCGCGGGGTAGTCCGTACCAACTGCACGCTGGTCCCTGCGGAGAAAACCGAGATTCTGCTGGCGCGCATGGGCGCAGACGCGGGCATTGTCGGCGCAGCCCGCGCCTGGCAAAACCGTTTCGGAAAACAGAAGAGGTCATGACCACCCAGGAAATCATCGGCAAGCAGGCCAGCGCAGGCAAGGTGATTGAAGGCCGCTATTTTCGCGATCTGCTCGGCCAGCCACAGGCGTTGGAGGACACGCTTGCTGCCCTGCAGGTTTCGGACAAACTGCGCCGCCTGATCCCCGTGGAAGGCAAGTACCGGCGGGTGGTGCTCACCGGCATGGGCGCCTCGCTGAACGCGCTGCAGCCGCTTTATCTTTCCATGCTGGCGTGCGGTACCAGCGCCCTGCTGGTGGAGACATCGGAGCTAATCCACTTCCTGCCTCGCTTGCTGGACGAGAGCACGCTGGTGATCGCGGTCTCGCAGTCGGGCAAGAGCGCGGAGACGGTGCGGCTATTGGAACTGCCGGAACGCAAATCCGCGGTGATTGGCGTGACCAATGTTGCTGACTCGCCTCTGGCCTTGCGCGCCGAGGCCAGCCTGGTGACGCGCGCAGGCTCGGAGTTTTCGGTTTCCTGCAAGACCTACGTCTCAGCCCTCGCGGTTCTGGCCTGGCTGGGCGACCTGCTGTGCGGCGGACAGCCGGGCAACGCGGCGAATGAGCTGCGCCAGGCGCCCGTCCTGGTTCGCGATTATCTCAGCAAGTGGCAAAGCCATGTAGACGTCCTTATGCGCGAACTGGAGGGCGTGCGCGACCTGTTCTTCTTGGGGCGCGGCAGTTCGCTGGCCGCGGCCATGGACAGCGGCCTCACCATTAAGGAATCCACCCGCTTCCATTCCGAAGGCATGAGCAGCGCGGCCTTCCGCCACGGGCCCTTCGAACTGGTAGGCCCGCAGGTGTTTGCGCTGGTCTATGCCGGCGATCCGCAGGTGGAGCGCCTCAATCTCAGCTTGGTGAATGACATCCGGCGCGCCGGCGGGAGGGCCTTCCTTTGCGGCGAGCGAGCCGATCTGGAGCCGCTGCGCCTGCCCCCAGTTCCCCCGGCGCTACGTCCCATCCTGGAAATCCTTCCCACGCAGATGATCTCCCTGGCGCTGGCCGCGCTCACCGGAGTGGAGGCCGGCAAGTTCCGCAAGGCGACGAAGGTGACGGAGAGGGAATAGTTTGGGACTCCGAGGAGCCATACTGAAATTCTTTCGGAAGGGCGCAGCTTCAGCTGCGACATAATGAGGTGTGAAGATGGCGGCTTCAGCCGCTGTGGGTCGCCTCAAAGAAAAGCCACCTCAGGGCCTAAAGGCCATCTGTTCGATGCATGCTCGGCACGGCTGAAAGCCGTGCCCTTCCGAAAACCATGTACGACAGAACTTCTCAGAACCACTCAATGCTTGAAATGGACCACTAAGTTCCCGCGAATCTGTAACCCCTCTCACACCCGGAATGTCCACGCGTCACAGTGCGGCGCGACAGTCTCCCCTAAAATTTAGCCGTGAAGGCGCCAAGCGGGCGCGAGGGATCAACATGTCATTTTCCTACATAGTGCTGGGAGCAGGACGGCAGGGAATTGCCGCGGCTTACGATCTGGCAAAATTTGGCGACGCGGCCCGGGTCACGCTGGCGGATGTGGATGCGGCGCTGGCGAAGGAATCGGCGGCAAAAGTGAACCACTTGCTGGGCCGAAACGCGGCTGAAGCGTTAGCTCTGGATGTGCGCGACAAGGCGGCCGTGCGTCACGCTTTTACAGGTTACGACGTGGTGCTCAGCGCGGTGCCCTACTTCTTCAACCTGGGGCTGACCCGCATCGCCATAGAAAGCGGCGTGTCGTTCTGCGACCTGGGCGGCAATACCGATATTGTCCTGGAGCAGCATGCCCTGCACGATGAAGCGTGCCGCGCCGGTGTGCGCGTGGTGCCCGATTGCGGCATGGGTCCCGGCATGGGCAATACGCTCGCCGTCTATGCCATGAGCCTGCTGGACCATGCTGAGCACGTTTACATCTGCGACGGCGGGCTGCCTCAGCACCCGACGCCTCCGTGGAATTATCAGCTGACCTTCAACATCGAAGGCCTGACCAATGAGTATTACGGCGGCATGACCGTGCTGCGCGGCGGCAAGCTGACGCACATCCCGTGCTTCACCGAGTTGGAAATGGTAGAGGTGCCGCCGCTGGGGGAACTGGAGTGTTTCTTTATCGCCGGTGGGGCTTCTACGGCACCCTGGACATTTGAGGGCAAGCTGCAGAGCTACGAGCTCAAGGTGCTGCGCTATCCCGGCAATTTTTCGCAGCTGAAAGCGTTCTCTGACCTGGGGCTGTTCGAAATCGCGCCAGTGGAGGTGGACGGAGCGGAGGTAATTCCGCGGCACGTCTTCCACGCCCTGTTCGAGCCCCAGGTGCAGGCGGAGGTGATTAAGGATGTCTGCATCGTGCGGACGCGTGCTGTGGGCACTAAGGATGGAGCGCCTGCGGAGACTACAGTCGAGATCATTGATTACTACGATGAGGCAACCGGATTTTCCGCCATGCAGCGCCTGACCGGCTGGCACTTTTCCATTGTGGCGGCCATGATGGCGCGGGGAGAAACCCCTGTCGGCGCCTTGCCCTTGGAACTGGCGGTGCCGGGCGATGCGTTTGTGCGCGAGGCCCGCAAGCGTGGCTTCCACATCACCGAATCCATTGCTGAAAGCGCCAGCCCGGAGTTGGCAGCGAGCTTAACTCGTTAGTCAGACAATAAGCCCGCCCTGCTCGCGCACTCCAGTTTCGGTCACCTTGGCTGACCGGAGCCGGGGACGATTAGAATCATCGCATGAAGACGCCGGTGGTCAGCCTGGACGCGGTGAAGGTGAGCTGAGTGGCGGATCGCGCGTCCCCATCCGCCGGCAGCTCTTCTAAGATCACGATTCCTCGCGCGCTGGTCAGGTGGTGGCGCCAGAACCTGCCCCGCCTCGGTCTGACTCGCGCCAGCGGCATGTTCCTCGGCGAAATGTGGGAGTTCCTGCGCGAGGCCACTCCCGGGCGGCGGAAACAGCGCTACGGCGATATTGATTTCGACTGGGATTACCGCGTAGACACCACTTCCGCCAACGTGAGCCGGCGCGCCGATTTGCTGGCGGTTCTGACCGGGCACCGCTACCAGCCGAGTGACCCGGCGGTGTTCCACGAAAGCATTCGCAGCCTCGCCATTGACTACAACCAGTTCCAGTTCATTGACCTGGGTTCGGGGAAGGGCCGCACCCTGCTGATGGCCTCGGAGTACCCCTTTCAGCGCATTGTGGGTGTGGAGGCAGTTCCCGTCCTGCATCGCGTGGCATTGGAAAATATCCGTAAATACCGGAGCGCGACGCAAAAATGTCTTGATCTGGAGTCGCTTTGCGGCGACGCCCGCGATTTCCAGTTTCCCCCGGAGCCGCTGGTAGTGTTTCTTTTCAATCCTTTGCCGGAAGCGGGCCTGCGGGTGGTAATGGAAAATTTGCAAGCTTCGCTGCGGGAGCATCCCCGCCCCCTCTACGTCGTTTACCACAATCCGCTGCTGGAGCATGTGCTGGCGGAAGACGGAGGGCTCAGGCGGCTGCGCGGTGATATGGGATGTGCAATTTACGCCTTTCCGTTCCAGTCCAATAACCGTTGAGTCCGGCTGAAGCGGGGTGTGCTCACTTTCGGGGTCGATCCTAAGTACCCGCAGTCGCAACGCATTCTGCAACCGGCGGTTGCTTACCTCACTTTGGCCTTTGCGGTCCTCGGTATATATTGTTGTACTTAGCTTTATTGCTGGCGCTTGCCTACTTGAGCGCGGTTGAGGGTTGCCATGTCCGCAGGACAGAAGACTCTTCTGTGCATTGACGACCATAAGCCTTCGCTGGCGGGCTGGTGTCTCTACCTGCAGGGCGCGGGATATTCGGTCGAGACCGCCCACGGCGCTGAGGAAGGCTTGCAGTTGTTTGCCACCCAACCCATTGACCTTGTGCTGCTGGATTACGCCATGCCGGAAGCGGACGGGGGCGAAGTGGCGGCAACCATGAAACGGATCAAGCCTCAGGTGCGCATTGTGATGTTTTCGGGAGTCTCGGAGGTCCCGCCGGAAGCCCGCGCCCACGTGGACGCATTCCTGCAGAAGGGGCAACCGCCCAGCGTCGTGCTGCGCACCATTGACGAACTGCTGCAGAACGACGGGCGCGCTGCCTGAACTCGAGAAGCGCGGGCCAACCCCGGTAACCGTCACCTGCTTCCAGCATCACCCCACCTCGTGATTTCGGTCACAGCCCCAAGAGACATCGCCCGCTACTATCCCTGCAGCGCGAAATGTGCGCCAGTACACCGATATGAGCGACGAACTTTTCCGGGCCATGCGGCAGAGCATCATTGATGGCGCCGCCGAACACGCCACCGAACTGGCCCAGCAAGCGCTGTCGGCCGGCATTGATCCTTTGCTGGCGGTAAACAACGGCTTTGTTCCCGGCGTGGATTATGTGGGCGAGCAGTTTGCCCGGCGGGAAATGTTTCTGCCCGATCTGGTGATGGCGGCGGAGGCCATGAAAGCGGGGATCGGGATCTTAGAACCGGAGATGCGCCGCCGGGGCACGCAACGCGAGTCGCTTGGCCGGGTGGTGCTGGGCACGG
Organism: Terriglobales bacterium; assembly: GCA_035280205.1. Classification (GTDB taxonomy): domain Bacteria; phylum Acidobacteriota; class Terriglobia; order Terriglobales; family Acidobacteriaceae; genus JAICWP01. The sequence continues at coordinate 27,519 of DATEGI010000322.1, forward strand.
TGAAAGGTGACATTCACGAGATTGGCAAAACCCTGGTCGGCATTCTGCTCTCCGCCGCCGGCTTTGAGGTGGTGGATCTGGGTGTGAATGTAACAGCGGAAATGTTCGCGGCCAAGGCGCGCGAACTGGACGCCGACATCGTTGGCGTTTCTTCCTTGCTCACAACGACCATGGCGCTGCAGCGTGGGGTGGTGGAGGCTTTGGAGCGGGCTCACCTGCGGCCTCGGGTGAAGGTCATCGTGGGCGGCGCGCCCGTCACCCGCAAATGGGCGGAGGAGATCGGCGCCGATGGCTACGGCAAGGATGCGGTAGGGGCGGTGGCGCTGGCCAAGTCGCTGGTTGGCAAATCCAACGGGCACGGGAAATGACGGGGAATTCGTCCATGCAACCGAAAATCGAAATGCTCGACGGCGAATTCATTGAACGCATTCTGGCGGAGGCGTTTGAACTGCTGGAGTGCCCGGGGATCAAAGTTCAGGCACCGGCCGCACTGGAGCTGCTGGCCTCGGCCGGAGCGCGGGTGGACACTACTATAGAAGGCGGTGTGGCGCACCTCCCGGAAGCCCTAGTGCGGCGAGCGCTGGAAACTGTGCCGCACGAGTTCTTTCTCTACGATCGGGCCGGCAAGCCTGCGGTGCATTATGGCGGCAACCACGTCCACTTCGATCCCGGCTCTTCCTGCGTCTATCTGCTCGACCCGGAAACGCTGGAGCACCGTCCGGCACAGGCGGCCGACCTGGTGCGCCTGCTGCAGGTAGGGGAGATGCTGCCCCAATACGCGGCCCAATCCACCGCCATGGTGTGCGCCGACGTTGCGGCCGAAATCGGCGACCTCTATCGGCTTTTCCTGGTGTTGTGGTATTCGAACAAACCCATCGTGACCGGAGGGTTTAGCGCCACGGGTGGACGGCGCATGGTGGAGTTGCTGGCCCTAGAAGCCGGCGGACAGCAGTCGTTGCGGCGGAAGCCGCGGGCGGTGTTCGATGTCTGCCCTTCACCGCCGCTGACCTGGACGGAGTTCGCTGCACAAAGTTTGATTGACCTAGCGCGCGCCGGTGTGCCGGGGCAGATCATCTCCATGCCGCTGGCCGGCGCGGCCGCGCCCGTCACGCTGGCCGGAGCCGTGGTGCAGCATGCCGCTGAGTGCCTGAGCGGAATCACAATTCACCAGCTTGCTGCTCCGGGAGCGCCGGTGGTTTGGGGCGGGGCCCCGGCCATCTTCGACATGCGCACCGGCAACACACCGATGGGCGCGGTGGAGACCGCGATGATTGATATCGCCTACGCCCAGGTGGGAAAGGGCCTAGGCCTGCCAACGCACACCTACCTGATCGGTGGCGACACCAAAATTGTGGACGCGCAGGCGGGAATGGAATCGGGAATGGCAGCGGTTCTGGGCGCCCTGGCCGGTATCAATATGATTTCTGGCTCCGGCATGTTGAATTTTCTGGCGACCATGAGCATTGAGAAGCTGGTGATTGACGCCGAGGCCATCGGCTACGCGCAGCGCCTGCTGGCGGGCATTCAAGCGCGCACGCCCACTCTGGCAACGGACATGTTCGCCACGCTGGGCCACAGTGGCGATTTTCTAAAACTGAAGGAGACGCGGCAGATGTTCCGCAGCGAGCAGTATTTGCCGTCTTCTGTGATTGACCGCGATTCGCTGCGCGGCTGGCAGGAAGCCGGTTCGCCGAGTACTTTTGATCGTGCTAGCGCTCGCGTCAACGAGTTGGTGAGGGCATATCGCCGGCCTGAAATTCCCAGCGATCTCGAGCGCGAGTTGCACGCCTTTATGGAAGCCGAGGCGCGCCGCGAGGGCATGGCGCAGTTGCCGGGAATCACCGAACCCGCAGTGGCCAGCCCAGTCTAGTGTCGTCCCTTACGGGACTCGATTCTATTTTGCCAGCCTACCCAGGACTCCCGTCCTGGGCTTTCCTAATTACGCCCCTTCGGGGCTGCCCATACTACCCCATAAGGATTTTTCATCATATTGATCCCGGTGTGGAAGCACCCGGCTTTAGCCGGGTGTCCTAAAGTGGGCATTAGAAAAAGGGGCTTTAGCCCCAGTCACGATGAAGCGCAGGGGCTGAAGCCCCGTTTCACATATGCATCTTTAGCGCCCGGCTGAAGCCGGACGCTTTCACGGCGACACCCGCCATATGTGAACGTAGGTCACGCGCCGCTTCCGACTGTTGCGTCGGCGGAAATGGCCAGGGGAAGAGTAAAGAAGAACGTGGAACCGTGGCCGATTGTGCTTTCCACACGAATGCGGCCGCCATGGGCGAGCACGATGTGTTTGGCGATGGCCAGGCCCAAGCCGGTGCCGCCCGACTCGCGCGAGCGCGCCTTGTCTACGCGATAGAAGCGCTCGAACAGCCGGGGCAGGTGTTCGGAGGCAATGCCAGAGCCGAAGTCGCGGACATAAAACTCCACTCCGCCTTCGCCCTCGCGCGCGCCCAGCACAATGCGCCCGCCGGCCGCGCCATACTTGGCGGCATTATCAATCAGGTTGGTGAGCACCTGCTGGATGGCGTCATTATCGGCCTGCACTGCCGCCGGCGTGCTCTCCGCGATCTCCAGTTCCATTCCCGAAGACTTGAGCATCTCCTGGAAATTCTGCTGCGCCTCGGTCAGCAGTTCTGATGCCGATTGCGGTTGCAAGGCGAATTCGGTTTCGCCCGACTCTACTCGCGCCAGGGTCAGCAGGTCTTCCGTCAGGCGGCTCATGCGCGAGGCATTCTTGCGGATGATTTCCAGAAACTCCCGGGTGTTGCCGTTGCCGCCGGAGTCCAGCAGGGTTTCGGCATAGCCCTGGATGGAGGTCAGCGGGGTGCGCAGTTCATGAGAAACGTTGGCGATAAAGTCGCGGCGAGTTTTTTCCACCCGCTCCACCTCGGTGAGGTCGTGCAGCACGACCACGGCGCCGCCTCCGGGCAGGGGCGCGGCGATCACATCGAAACTGCGCCCCGCTCCGAGGGAGCTCGCGCGCGCAGTCCTGACCTGCCGGGTGCGCAGCGCCTCATCCACCGCGCGCAGGAAGTCGGGGTCGCGCATCGTCTCTACCAGCGGCGCGCCCACGCGCACATGCCCATAAGCCAGGCGGTTCATTACGCCGTTCGACCATTCCACTTTGCCTGCGGGCGAAACCGCAAGCACGGCATCCTGCATGCTGTTGAGCAGGGTCTCGAGTTGCTTGCGCCCGGTTTCCAGTTCGGCAAAGCTGCGCTCCAGCTGCCGGGCGGTGCGGTCGAGGGCGGCGGCAACGTGGGCAATCTCGTCGCCGGAAGGTTCCTCGAGGCGCGCGGTCAGGTCGCCGGCGGCGATCTTCTCGGCGAACATGACAATCCGCTGCAGCCGGCGCGAGATGGCCTGTGAGATCAGGGCTGACAGAAGCAGCGCCACCAGCAAGGCCAGTCCGGAAGCGAACAGCAACTGCAGGCGAACATGCCTTAGCCGTTCCGCAATCGAGGACAAGGGATAAGCCAGGCGCACGGCGCCCCCGCTCACCGGCGCCGCCACGTAAAGGAAAGGGATGCCGACGGTGTGGCTCACGCGCTGGGCGCTGCCCGTCTTTCCGTGCAAGGCGGCGATAAACTCGGGCCGGGTTGCGTGGTTCTCCATCTCAGCGGGGTCGGCGCGAGTATCGGCCAGCACTTTCCCGCTGGATTCAATGATGGTGGCGCGGGCGTCGGCGGCCTCGGAAACCTCATTCGCAATCTGCTGCACGGGACGGCGGTCGCGCTCGTGTTCCACCTGGGCGGCAAACAGGCGCGCCTTCTGGGTCAGCGTGGTCTCCAGTTCGCGGCGCAAAGAGGTTTCCCAGGCCCGGCGCACAGCGAAATCCAGCGTGGCGGTGGCCACGGCGATGACCAGCAGAAATGCTCCCAGCAGCTTGAAAAAGATGCGCTTCTTCACCGCGGAACCTCGAAGCGGTAGCCCGCACCGCGCACTGTGCGCAGATAACGGGGGTTTTCCGGATCGCGCTCGATTTTTTCCCGGATGCGCCGCACGTAGACATCTACCGAGCGCGGAGTCACGTAAGCCGTGTCGCGCCACACTGCATCGAGCAACTGGTCGCGGGTAAAGACGCGGCCGGCATGGCGCGCCAGGTACTCGAGGAGCCGAAATTCCGTGGCCGTGGCGGGCACGTTCTTGCCGCGCACGGTCAGGAGCATGGCGCCGGTGTCAATCTCAATGTCGTCGAGTTTCACCGTGGCTGGCTGCAGTGGTTGCTCGAAGCGGCGCAGCACTGCCTTGACTCGCGCCACCAGTTCGCGCGGGCTGAAGGGTTTGGTGATGTAGTCGTCGGCGCCCAGTTCCAGGCCAAGCACGCGGTCCGCCTCGGCGGTGCGGGCGGTAAGAAAGATGACCGGCGTGGCGGCGATAGCCGTAGTTTCCCGCACCCGGCGGCACAGGTCGAGGCCGTCGCCGCCGGGAATCATGATGTCCAGCAGCAGCAGCGCTGGCCGCTCCTGTTCGGCTTGAGTCATCACTCCGGAAGCAGAGGCAAACGACCGCACCCCGAAGCCGGCGGACTCCAGGTGATGGCGCACCAGGCGGGCGATGTCGGCATCGTCCTCCACCAGAAAAATTGTGGATCTCACACGGGTATTGTATGGGAGGAGGGCAAGGTGCTGCTTCCGTGTGGGGGCGGGGCTTTGCCCCGCCCGGACAGGGCAGAGCGCCTTCCCGAGGCCCTTGTGGCGCGGGCGCCCTCGCCCGCGAGGCTGAGGCCGAGACGGCCTCAGGACAGTCGGCGAGACGCCGGCGCTACAACAAAACGCGGGGCTTTGCTCAGCCCGGACGGGGCAGAGCCCCGTCCCCACATCGCTACGAAAGCACGAACCGCTCCATGGCCTGCGCGAAGCCTTCTTCCTGATTGGAGGCACTCACGAACTTTGCCTCTTTCTTCATTTCGTCGGCAGCGTTGCCCATAGCGATGCTGATTCCGCTGCGCCGGAACATAAGAACGTCGTTTGGCCCATCGCCGATGGTGGCGATCTTTTCCGGCGGAATTTTGAGCATCTGCGACAGCGCGGTCACAACTTCGCCCTTATTTGCCTGAGGATGGGTCACGTCCAGGTAATAGGGTTGGGAGCGCGAAGCGGACACCTGCGCGCCGCACTGCTTCTGCACGTCCTGCTCGCAGCGGGCCACCGCCGCGTAGTCGTCGCTTACGCCCACCAGTTTGGCTGTCCGCCCCAGCAGTTCGTCATAGTTGGGCGCCACCTTGGGCGGGAACTTTACCGTCCATTCTTCGCGGTCAACGTGCGGCGCCTGGCGCTTGCGCACAAACCAGTCCTTATCGGTGTAGAGCCACACGTCGAGGCCGTGCTGGTCAATGATTTCGCAAGCGCTCTGGGCCGCAGCCTGGGGCAGCAGATGCTGCTGGAGCACGGAAAGATCGGGGCTCACGATCACTCCGCCGTTGAAGGCGGCGATGGGATCCTTCAGCCCCAGCGGTTCGATCAGCATCTCCATGCCCAGCGGCGGCCGGCCGCTGGTGATGGTGAAGGCGATGCCCGCAGCCAGCATTTTGCGCACTGCTTCGCGGGCGCGCTCGGTCAGCACCTTGTCCTGCGTGACCAGGGTGCCATCCACGTCAGCAATTACCAGTTGAACGCGATCTCTTGCCGCCATGCGGTTTCAAGCCGCCTTTTTGCCCAGGCGTTGCTGCAGGAATTCCTTCAGGGCAACCGCATTATTGTGCTCGGAGTCGTGCGAACTGTAAACCAGGGTGACGCGTCCGCGGCGGGCGGCAGCGAGCAGCGGTTCCCAGGCTTGGGGATTAGACTTGAGTTCTTCGAAATAGCGGCGGCGGAACTCGGGCCATTTGGCCGGATCATGCGAGAACCATTTCCGCAGGTCGGTGCTGGGAGCCACGTCCTTGAGCCAGCCTTCCACTTGCAGCGACTCTTTTTTCACGCCACGCGGCCACAACCGTTCCACCAGGTAACGGGCGCCATCGCTCTTGCTGGCGGGCTCATAAGCGCGTTTCAGCTGAATCATGGCGGTTGAACTCCTTTTGCTTCGGGAAGAATCATATCGTAACACGATAGGTAAGCTGCTCGTACACGGTCCCTAGCGCGCGATGTATCATGGAAGTCTTACACTTGTCCCGCCGCAGAGTGCCGGCTGTGGTAAAAACGCGAATTGCGGCCCGCAAAATGTAACCGCGCCGGGGTTGGCTTAATCAAAGAGTGATTAAGGCCATGTAAAGGCCGCCTCATTGCGGCCCGGGTGCAAGGAGCAACACCATGCCTGTGTACCAGAGCAAACTCAAATCCCGCGAGCAGGTTGCCGAGGGGACCATGGCCTTCCACTTCGAGAAACCGGCGGGCTTCGATTTCCAGGGCGGCCAGACGGTGGACATGACCATGTTGAACCCGCCGGAAACCGACGAGGAAGGGAACATTCGCACTTTTTCTATTGTTAGTCCGCCCCATGAAAAAGAATTGATGTTTGCTACCCGCATGCGCGACTCCGCCTTCAAACGTTCCCTGAAATCCATTCCCCTGGGCACAGAACTGAAAATTGACGGTCCCATGGGCTCCTTCACCCTGCACAAAAACTCCAAGAAGCCGGCGGCCTTCCTGGCGGGCGGTATAGGCATCACTCCTTTTATGAGCATCGTTGCCCAGGGCGCACACGACCGCCTGCCGCACCCGCTCTACCTCTTCTACTCCAATCACCGGCCAGAAGACGCCCCGTTTCTCGACTTTCTCCGCCGCCTGGAGAAGGAGAACCCCAACTACCACTTCATTCCCACCATGACCCAAATGGAGAAATCCCAGCGGTCGTGGGACGGTGAGCGAGGCTTCATTGACCGCACCATGCTCATCAAATACATGAACAATTTGAACGGGCCCATTTATTATTTGGCGGGGCCTCCCGCCATGGTGGCCGCCATGCGCAAAATGCTGCTGGACACAAAGGTGGACGAGGATGACATCCGTACTGAAGAATTTGCCGGCTACTGAGCAGGAAGGCGCTATGTCCCAGGGGCAGCCCAAGGGCGGCGAACTGGATCGTTTGTGCGTGAACACCATCCGCATGCTGGCGGTGGACCAGGTGGAGAAGGCGCACTCCGGCCATCCCGGGTTGCCGCTAGGAGCGGCGCCGATGGCCTATGTGCTGTGGGACCGCTTTTTGCGCCACAATCCCCGCAATCCGCGCTGGTTCAACCGCGACCGCTTCGTCCTCTCCCCCGGGCATGGCTGCGCCCTGCTTTACGCGATGCTCCACCTCTATGGCTATGACATGCCGATGGAGCAGTTGAAGCAGTTCCGGCAATTTGGCAGCGAAACTCCCGGTCACCCCGAGTACAACATTGACCGCGGCATCGAGGCCACCACCGGCCCGCTGGGACAAGGCTTCGGCATGGGCGTGGGCATGGCGCTGGCCGAGGCGCACTTGGCTGGCTGCTTCAACAAGGAAGAACTGGGGGTAGTGGACCATTACACCTACGCCATCGTGTCGGACGGCGATCTGATGGAGGGCATTTCCGCCGAGGCGGCATCACTGGCCGGCACGCTCAAGCTGGGCAAGCTGATCTATCTTTACGATAACAACCACATTTCCATCGAAGGCTCCACCGACCTGGCCTTTACCGAAAGCGTTACCGAACGTTTCCGCGCTTATCACTGGCACGTGCAGACCGTGCCCGATGGCAATGACCTGGATGCGGTTGAGGCCGCCATTCGCCTGGCGCAGGCGCACGAAGACCAGCCCTCCCTCATTTCGGTGCGCAATCACATCGGCTACGGCAGCCCGCTGCAGGACACCGCCGCCGTGCACGGCGAGGCCATGGGCCCGGAAAACGTGAAGGCCACAAAACAAAAGCTGGGCTGGCCGCTGCAGCCCGATTTCTACATCCCCGAGGCTGCCTTGGCGCACTTCCGTGCAGCCATACCGCGCGGCGAGGAACTGGAAGCGGCATGGAATGACCGCTTCGAGGAATACCGCGGCCGCTATCCGAAAATGGCCCAGGACCTGCAGGGCATAATTTGCGGCAAACTGCCCCAGGGATGGGATGCCGACCTGCCCGTGTTTCCCGCCGACCCAAAGGGCATGGCCACGCGCGATGCTTCCGGCAAGACCATGAACGCCATCGCCGGGCACGTGCAATCGCTGGTGGGAGGCTCCGCCGACCTGGCGCCCTCCACCAAGACCACGCTCACGGCTTATGGCGACATCGGCATGGGCAGCGATAGCGGGCGCAACATCCATTTTGGTGTGCGCGAGCACGGCATGGGCTCCATCGTGAACGGAATGGCGCTGCACGGTGGAATAATTCCCTATGGCGCGACGTTCTTAATCTTTTCGGATTACATGCGCGGCTCCATTCGCCTGGCGGCCCTGATGAACACTCACTCGTTGTTTGTGTTCACCCACGACAGCATCGGGTTGGGCGAGGATGGACCGACACATGAGCCTATCGAACACCTGATGAGCTTGCGCGCTATGCCGAACATGACCGTGATGCGGCCGGGAGACGCCAATGAGACCGTCGAGGCCTGGCGTATCGCCATTCAGCGCCAGCGGCCCATGGCCATGGCTTTGACACGGCAGAAAATACCGGTGTTGGATGTGCAGCGCTATCCCATTCGTGAAGGCGTGGCCAAAGGCGCATATGTGTTAGCCGGGGCCGAAGGCGGCAAGCCACAGATTGTGTTGATCGCCACTGGTTCGGAGGTGCAACTGGCGCTGGCTGCGCGCGAAGAACTGGCTAAGCAGAAGATTGCTGCGCGCGTGGTTTCCATGCCCTGCTGGGAGTTGTTTGACGAGCAGCCGGCAGAATATCGCAAGCAGGTGTTGCCTGCGGGCGTGCCTAAGCTGGCCATCGAGGCGGGCGCCACTCTGGGCTGGTGCCGCTACGTTGGCGAGAACGGCGATGTGGTCGGCCTGAACCGTTTTGGCGCTTCCGCTCCGGGCAATGTGGTGATGGACAAGCTTGGCTTTAACGTGCCCAACGTGGTGGAGCACGCGCTGAGGTTGGTGAGAAAGTAGTGCCGCCATCCTGGCGGCCCATTGGGCGGGCGTAGCCTGCCTTAAGCGGGGCCGAAGGGCCCCCAGACAGCCGGCGAGACGCCGACGCTACCGCGAAGGGGAAATCCAGATGAACCCACTCAAGCAGCTCCAGGAACAAGGACAATCGGTTTGGCTGGACTACATTCGTCGGGACCTGCTTACCGGCGGTGGCCTCAAACGGCTGCGCGACGAAGATGGCCTGCGTGGGGTCACCAGCAATCCCACCATCTTCGACAAAGCCATCGCCGGCAGTTCCGATTACGACGAAAGCCTGCGCTCCCTGCTGGCCAAAGATCTCCACGCCACTCCAGAAAAGCTGTTCGATCAACTGGAGATCGAAGACATCCAGATGGCGGCCGATATTCTGCGCCCGGTTTACGACCAGACCGAAGGCGCGGACGGGTTTGTCAGCATGGAGGTTCCAGCCTCCATGGCACACGACACCGCGGCTACCATCAGCGAGGCGAAGCGCCTGTGGAGCGCCGTGGTCCGGCCCAACGTTATGATCAAAGTGCCGGCCACCCCCGAAGGTATTCCCGCCATCGAGGCGCTCATCGCTGAGGGCATCAACGTCAACATCACGCTGATGTTCTCCCTGGCGCACTACGAGGCGGTAGCCGCCGCCTACCTGCGCGGTTTGCGGCGTAACCAGAACCCCAGCAAGGTGGCTTCGGTCGCTTCCTTTTTCGTGAGCCGCGTGGACACCATGGTGGACGCCGCGCTGGAGAAGATAGGCACGCCGGAAGCCCTGGCCCTGCGCGGGAAAATCGCCATCGCCAACAGCAAGCGCGTTTACCGGCGCTTCCAGGAAATCTTCCTGGGCACGCCCTTCAGCGAATTTAAGAGTCGGGGCGCGCGCCTGCAGCGGCCGCTTTGGGCCAGCACCAGCACCAAGAATCCCGCCTACCGCGATGTTCTGTATGTGGAAGAGCTGATCGGACCGCACACTGTGAACACCTTGCCCCCCGCCACTATTGACGCCTTCCGCGGCCACGGCAAAGTTGCGCCTACGCTGGATGCCGGTGAGCAGGAGGCGGAAGCCGCACTGGCCCGGCTGGGGGAGGTGGGGATTGATCTGAATCAGATTACGGAACAGCTCTCAGTAGATGGTGTGGAAGCTTTCGACAAGTCCATGCGCCAGCTTCTGGACAGCCTGCGCGAAAAGCGCACCAGACTGGTTTCCACTCCCGTGGACCGCCAGCAGCTCAGCCTGGGACCGGCGCAATCAGCAGTGGACACGCGCCTGGCGCAGTGGCAGAAAGACGACTTCAACCGCCGCCTGTGGGCCAAGGATTACACCTTGTGGTCGCCCAAGCCGGTGCCGGAACTCACCGACCGCATGGGCTGGCTGAGCTTGCCCCAGGCCATGCACGAGCACGTGGACGAATTGCAGACATTCGCGGCTGCCGTCAAGGATGCCGGAATCAAGCATGCCGTCTTGCTGGGCATGGGCGGCTCCAGCCTGGCGCCGGAAGTTTATCAGCGCACCTTCGGCAATGCGGCCGGCTATCCCGAACTGATTGTGCTCGATAGCACTCACCCCGCGGCAGTGCGCGCCGTGGAGCGCCGCATTGACCCGCTGCGCACGCTGTTCCTGGTGTCCAGCAAATCGGGAACTACCACGGAGACGCTTTCCTACTTCTACTACTTCTGGAAGCTGGTGAGCGACCGCAGCAAGCAACCAGGACAGAACTTCGTTGCCATTACCGATCCGGGCACGCCGCTGGAAAAGCTGGCGCGCGAGCGCAAATTCCGCCGCGTGTTCTCCGCCCCGCCGGAAGTCGGCGGGCGCTACGCTGCGCTCACCGTCTTTGGACTGGTTCCCGCCGCCCTCATCGGTATGGACCTGAAGCGCCTGCTCGATGAGGCCTGGACCATGGCCGAGGCCAGCGCCTTCTGTGTGGACTCCAAGAAATGCCCGACGTTGGCCCTGGGAGCCGCCATGGGAGAGCTGGCGCGCATGCAGCGCGACAAGGTCACTTTCCTCGCCTCGCCTTCGCTGGCGGCATATCCTATTTGGGCGGAACAGTTGATCGCCGAGAGCACGGGCAAGGACAACAAAGGCATTGTGCCCATCGCCGACGAACCGGTGGGCGCGCCCGATGCATATGACAAGGACCGCTTTTTCGCCTTTCTGCACATTCCCGGTGAGAGCAAGGACCTGGAAGCGCGCGTTGCCGCCCTGGAGCAGGCGGGCCATCCGGTGGCGCGCATTGCGCTGCAGGACAAGTATGATCTGGGCCAGGAATTCTTCCGTTGGGAGATGGCGGTGGCTTCCGCCGGCGCGGTTATTGGCATTCAGCCCTTCAACCAGCCCGATGTGCAATTAGCCAAGGACCTGGCCAAGAAGGCCATGGAGGGCAAAGCTGGTGGCCAGCAGGCGCCCGAAGTGCCGGCTGCACAGCGGCAACAATTGCAAGGCGCGCTGCAGGAGTGGCTGGGGCGGGCGCAGGCGGGAAACTACATTTCCCTGCAGGCTTACCTGGAGCCCACTTCGGCCTTTGACGCTGCGCTGGAGCAACTGCGTGTGCTGTTGCGTGAGAAATCGCGGTTGGCCACCACGTCGGGCTATGGGCCCCGCTTCCTGCATTCCACGGGTCAGTTGCACAAAGGCGGCCCCAACACTGGCCTATTCCTGCAATTGGTAGATCAGCCAAGTGCGGATGTGGCGGTGCCGGAAACCAACTACACCTTCGGTCAGTTGATCAGGGCGCAGGCCCAGGGTGATTGGCAGGCGCTCACCCAGCGTGGCCGGCGCGTGGTTCGGGTGCAGTTGGGGACGAACGCACAGGGCGGGCTGGCGCAACTGCTGGAAGTGGCGCGGGAACTGCGTTCGGAGTTGAATTCCGGGCATCGCGCCGCGTAACCCCAGGGCCGGACCAGAAGTAGAGGATTCATCGCGTAAGAGGAGCGAATGTGGCTGTCCTGACGATGGAAAATCCGCTGCGCGAGGGCATGCGCCTGGAGCGCACCCCCGATCCTTGTGTGATGGTTATTTTCGGCGCCTCCGGCGACCTGACCCGGCGCAAGCTGATGCCCGCGCTTTATAACTTGTGGCGCGAGCGCCTGCTGCCCGCCGGCTTCTCGGTGGTGGGCTTCTCCCGCACCGACCTGAACGACGACCAGTTCCGCGCCTCTATGAAGGAGGCGGTGGAACAGTTTGGCGAGCAGGGACCGGTGGACCGCGAGGCCTGGGAGAGCTTTGCCGAGGGCCTGTTCTACCTTTCAGCGCATCCCGGCCACCCAGAAGACTACGCCAGTCTCTCCTCAATGCTTGAAGATGTTGACCGGCAGCGCGGCACTAACGGCAACCGCGTCTACTATCTCGCCGTGCCCCCGAGTTCCTTCGCCGGCATCGTGCAGCAACTGGACGCCGCGGGTCTGGCCCAGGGCGAGAAGGGCTGGCATCGCCTGATCATCGAAAAGCCCTTCGGCCACGACCTGCAGAGCGCCCGGGAACTTAACCAGGCGATTTCCAAGGTTTTTCACGAAGAGCAGGTCTACCGCATTGACCACTACCTGGGGAAGGAAACGGTTCAGAACCTCCTGGTGTTCCGCTTTGCCAACGGAATTTTCGAGCCTATCTGGAACCGCCGCTACGTGGACAATGTGCAGATTACGGCCGCCGAAACCGTGGGGGTGGAGAACCGCGCCGCCTACTACGAAGAATCCGGCGCCCTGCGCGACATGGTGCAGAACCATCTTTCCCAGGTCCTGGCCCTCACCGCCATGGAACCGCCCGCTTCCATGGGGGCCGAGGAAGTGCGCTCAGAGAAACTTAAGGTGCTTCGCGCCATTCCACCGCTTATCGGCGACCGCGTCAATTCCTGCACCGTGCGCGGCCAGTATGGCCCCGGCTGGGTTGATGGCAAGGAGGTTCCCGGCTATCGCTCCGAGCCGGGCGTCAACCCGAATTCCTCTACCGACACCTTTGTCGCCCTCAAGCTTTTTATTGAGAACTGGCGCTGGGCCGGCGTTCCCTTTTACCTGCGCACCGGCAAGCGGCTGCCCAAGCGCCTGACGGAAATCGCTATTCAGTTCCGCCAGGCGCCGCTGCTGCTTTTCAATCACACGCCCACGGAACAGATGTCGCCCAACCTGCTGGTTATCCGCATCCAGCCGGACGAAGGCATTTCCCTGAAGTTCACCGCCAAACAGCCGGGGCCGGCGATGCACGTCCGGCCTGTGACCATGGATTTCCGTTACTCCACCTCGTTCGGCGTGGCTTCGGCCAGCGCCTATGAACGCCTGCTGCTGGATTGCATGCTGGGCGATGCGACTTTGTTCGCCCATCGCGATGCCGTCGAGGCGGCTTGGGGCATACTCACCCCGATTCTGGAAGCCTGGGCCAGCCAGACCGCGCCCGCATTTCCCAACTATGCGGCCGGCACCTGGGGTCCGGCTGCTGCCGACAGCCTCTTGCAGGGCGGCGGCTGCTGGCGCAAACCTTAAGAAGGGAAGTCAGGATGTCTTCTACCAGTATTCCGGCGGACGCCAGCAAAGTGGAGCAGGAACTGCGCCATCTCTGGCGTCATGAAGCGGAAAAATCCAGCGCCGGCCCGGTGCTGTGCTCGCGCACTCTGAATTTGCTTGTCTACTGCCGCAATTTCGCCGACGTGCAGCGGGCTACCGGGCTGCTGGATCCCATCATTTCTAATCATCCCTGCCGTGCCATCGTGGTGTCTCCGGCTCCGCCTGAGTCGCAAGAGGAAATCCACACGGAAGTGTCCGCTTCCTGCCTCACCTCTCACGCCGGCAATCGCTACATCGGCCGGGAGCTGGTGAGCCTTGCGGCCAAGCCCAGTGCACACCCTCGCCTGGCCAGCATTGTCCGCGCTCTGGTGCTGCCCGATCTGCCCGTATTCCTGTGGTGGCGCGACGTCCGTTCGCTGGGCAGCGAACTCTTTCGCCAGTTAAGTGATCTGGCTGAGCGCATCATCGTGGATTCGGCTGGGCTGAAGGATCTGCCGGCCGACTGGTCAGGCGTGCAGGCTCTGGTTCAGCGTCCGAACCTGGCGGTCAGCGATCTGGCATGGTCGCGCTTGACTCCCTGGCGGCAACTGATCGCCCAATTGTTCGATGGCCCGGCTCGTGCTTCCTACCTGCGGCAGTTGCGCAGAATTGTGGTGGAGTTCGGCGAGGAAAGCGGGAAGCCGATTCTTCCCGCGGATGTCCTGCTGCTGGGGGCCTGGCTGGCACGGCAGCTCGGATTCAAACATCCTCGGCCCGTTGCTCCAGAAGGCGGCCCGGAGCAAAAAACCGCCACCTGGGAGCTGAGCAGCGGCGATTCCCGTTTGAGGGTGGAACTGCGTCACGGCAAACGCATCGGGTCGGGTGTAACCGCTGTCTTCCTCACCTGCAGCGAAGGCCGTGCCGTATTCGCGGTGTCTCGCACGCAGGATGGCAAAGGCCTGGCCACGCGCGCCGAACTGCCCGGGCAGGCCCCCATGCGCCGCCTGGTGCGAATTGGTGACGAATCCGCCAGCCGCCTGGTGAGCAGCGAGCTGGAAATTTTGGGCCGGGACGTTCTCTATGAAGACGTGCTGCGACTGGCCAGCGAACTGGCTCCAGCGCTCTTAGGGGTGTGAAGGCTCTCTACGCATCGTAAACCGGGGTTGCCTCTTCTTCCTCCTCCGCCAGCAGTGAGCGCGCCGTAACAGGAGCTTGCAGCACGTCGTCAATCGCTTCCAGAATCGAGCTCAGCATGTCAGGGCGCTCGCCTAGGGCGGCGAAACTGGCACGGTCCAGCATGAGTTCGCCCAGGCGGTAGGACTCGTCCATGGCATCAGCGGCCAGAGCAGAAGAGGCGGCAGCCTCCCGCGACCAGCCGTAATCCAAGCTGTCGTCCACCATCCAGTGTGACACCAATTCCTCCACGTGCGCCGCCGAGCACACATGTCGCATGCCGGAGCGTTCCGCCAGCCGGCTGTTCCACTTTAATATCTGGAGAGTATTCCGGTCCTGGTCCTCGGCCACCAGGAACCAGCCATCGCCTTTTTGTGCGGCGCCGCAAACTTCGCAGAAATAAATAGGAGCGGGATTCATGGCACCCTCCTGTACTTCAGATGCGCGGACCTATCTTGCCGATAGCTGCAATGCTGGAACCTGTGACTTGCCCGAGCGCGCGCGCGGCGTCGAAGTACTGCCCTGGCCCGGCCCGAAACTCCGCCTGATTACCGAAATACTGCCCGCCCGGGCTAACGCTGGAGCCTCCTCCGCCTGCTCCCCTCCCCCTTGCTCGGCCAGGGATTGCAGCGCTGCCCGGTTGCGGATAACGAGCGTCGAGCCCCGCACCTCGATGTAGTTCTTAGCACGGAACCGGGCCAGCATCCGGGTCACCGTTTCCCGGCTGGAGCCGATCATTTGCGCCATCTCTTCGTGCGTCAGGGTCAGCTTTAGCACGGTCGTGCCGTTGCCGTTGGAATGTGTCTCCTTCCAGTCCAGCAGCAGGCGTGCCATCTTTTCCGCCGCCGAATGCGCCAGGCCCAGCGACCCGATTTCGGTGCAGGCGGCGCGGTACTCGCGGCTGAGGAATTCGGCCACGCGGAACATCGCTTCCGGGTGGCGGCGGATATAGCTCAGAAAATCCTCGCGGCGTATGAAGTTGAGCTGGCATGGGCTCAGCGTCTCCACCGTCGCCTGGTAGGGCTGGCCGAGCAGGCAGGAACTCAATCCCAATATGTCGCCCGGCTCGGAGATGTGCAGGATCAGAGTTTTGCCCTCACTGGACACCATGGACAGTTTGGCTCGCCCGCGGCACAGGATGTACACCCCGCGGGGCATCTGTCCTTCCACAAACAGCACCGAATTCTCCGGATAGACAGTGGAATAGGAAACTGCCGCCAGACCCCGCAGTTCCTCGCCCGCGAACTGGCAGAAGAAGCCGCGCCCCCGCAATTGGCAATTCAGACAGCTGTCCGTCATTTCCAGGTTGTATGGTGCGTGCACTGTAGACATCGTTCGCTCCCTCATTGTTGTTTTCCTACCAGTCCCGCAGACTCGGTGATTTGTTCCACCAGCGCGCGTGTCATCAGTCCATCACCCGTCAGCTGGGCGCCGGCCCGGCAAAGCTTTTCCAGCAGCTGTTTGCCTTGTGAACTGACGAATGTGACTTCCTTCAGGTCCACGACTATCCGATGGCTGCCATTTCCATGGACCATTTGCCGCCAGCAGTTCTCCAGTTCTGACAGGCACGGCCCGCTTAACCGTCCTTCGATTCGCAGCGTCACCAGCTCGCCATCGTGCTCAACTGTTGCTCGGAACATGGTGTTCGCCTTCCCTGACTTTGCCCTAGCTTTAGGCACGCTGGGGGCCAAGTGGTCACAGGTGAATGTGACCGTGGACACAATGCAAATAAAGGTGTTTAAGAAACAGATGCTTGCGAGGAGAGGCAGCCCTGCCAGTGAGAGTGACAGCCTGCAGTCAGGATGTCAGCCTGCTGTCATCGACGCTGTCACAAGTCAGCGCGGGTGATTCCCAACTTTTTCATCTTGAAGTGGAGGGTGGTGCGTTTCAGTCCGAGACGGCTGGCGGCGCCCGCGGGGCCGCCAATCACGCCTCCCGTGTCGCGCAGGACGCGCAGGATGTGCTCGCGTTCGGCATCGTCCAGGCGCAGCAGATTTTTGGCTTCTCCGTTGGTGGGCTGCAACTCCGCAACGGGCACATTCAGAATCGGTCCGCGGGAGAGAATCACCGCCCGTTCCACCATGTGCTCCAATTCACGGACATTTCCCGGCCACTCCCAGTTGACCAGCGCCTCCATGGTTTCTGAGGGGATGACTTCGATATGGCGATTCATGGTCCGGGAAAACTTCTGCGCGAAGTAGCGGACCAGCAGGGGAATGTCCTCCGGGCGCTCGCGCAGAGGCGGAATGCGCACCGGGAAGACGTTAATACGATAGTAGAGGTCGCGCCGAAATGTGCCTTCCTCCACCATTTCCGCCAAGTCGCGATTGGTGGCGGCGACCACCCGCGTATCTACCTGCTGAGTGCGCGTGCTGCCCAGCCGCTCAAATTCCCGCTCCTGCAGCGCGCGCAGCAGCTTGGGCTGCAACTCCAGGGGAATGTCGCCCACCTCGTCCAGAAACAGCGTGCCCTTGTGGGCCAGTTCCAGACGCCCGATTTTCTGCATGATGGCGCCCGTGAACGCCCCCTTCTCATGCCCAAATAACTCGCTTTCCAGCAGGCCCGTGGGAATGGCGGCGCAGCTCATCTTGACGAAAGTCTGTTCCCGCCGCGTGCTCCGATCATGAATGGCCCGGGCTATGAGTTCCTTCCCGGTTCCGGTTTCTCCCAGGATCAGCACCGTAGCCCCGGTGGGCGCGACCGTCTCCACCTGCTGAAGTACGGTTTGCAAAGCCCGGCTTTCGCCCACGATTTCTTCAAAGTTGTATTCGGAGTGGATTTCCTCCTGCAGATACACGTTATCCCGTGCCAGCTTGTCTTTGAGCTGGGCAATCTCGCGGAAAGCCAGCGCGTTCTCCAGGGCGATGGCTACCTGGCTGGCCACCTGGGCCAGCAGGGCTATATCTTCGGAGCGGAAAGCGTGTTCATGCAGGCTGGCCAGGCTTAATGTGCCTAGAGCGGCGTTACGCGCGATCAGCGGCAGCCACAGTGCGCAGCGCACACCTTCGGAGAGCATGCGCGCGGTGATCTCCGCTGGGTACTGTTCCGTGGTTAGCGGATCAGCCAGCAGCGGTTGGCGGTGAGCCAGCGCCCAGCCTCCGGGCGAGTCTTTCAGCGGAAAAACCAGCTCCTGGTGCACCAGCCCTTTGCCCTCGGGGAATATCAGGGCATGGAGGCGCAGGAGCGACCCGCCCGGTTCCAGCAGGGCGAGGCTGGTGTAATCGTGTGTCACCACTTTCTGCAGGCAATTGGAAATGGCAGGGAACAGATCGCGGATCTCGCGGTTGGATACCAGGACGTTGTTGACCTCCAGCAGCAGCCGCAGGCGATCGCGTTCACTGGCCACCTGCTTCTGGTAAGTCATGGCCTCCTGCCTCTGGGCCACGTTGTCCACAGCCAGGGCCACCTGCTCGGCCACCCGCAGCAGGAATTCCAGGTCGGCGTTGCCGTAAGCGCCTGGCTTTCGGCTGGTCAGCGCCAGCGCGCCCAAACGCCGCTCGGCCGCGGTCAGGGGCAACACGCAGCAGGATTGAAAGCCGCAGCCCTGCAGGATCTTCAACACCGGGCCTAGCTGTTCCTCTTTCTGCAGATCATCCAAGACCAGCGGCTCGCCGGTCTCCCACACTCGCCCGGACGCGGAGCCATTTACGGGCATGGTCGCCGGCAAGGGAATGTTCTGCCCAAAGCTTTCTGTGTGGGCCACGCGCATCAGATTGGCGGAGGGGTCGTAAAGCACAAAACTGACGGAATCAAAGCGGACAACCTTGAGCAGGCGCTGCGCCAGGTCATGCAGTAGGCGGTCCAGCCCGTCGTGCAGGGCGACAGCGTCGGTTACTTCCAGCAGCGCCCGGTAGCGCTGCTCAGCCGAAGCATCCGCCGCGGGCTGGAGAATTCCTGGCATACTGCTTACTTTCTGCAGGCTAGCCGTGAATCTCTGCAGAAGACCGTGCAGCTAGCAAGTGATAGCAACACACCCACATGTCTATAGCTAACCAGTGATAACACTATTCGTGCCGATTGGGAATAGGGGGCAGG
>DATEGI010000323.1:0-17869 GCA_035280205.1 Terriglobales bacterium
GACTGGATTATTGAGGCGGTAGTAGAGGACCTGGAAATCAAGCGCGCCCTGCTGCGCAAGGTGGAGGCGGCGCGGCGGCCGGGCAGCATCGTTACCACTAACACCAGCGGCTTGCCGGTGAGCAAAATCGCCGAGGGCTTCTCGGAAGACTTCCGACGGAACTGGTTCGGCACGCACTTTTTCAATCCGCCGCGTTATATGCGGCTGCTGGAAATTATTCCCACCCCGCAGACAGATCGGGCCGCGCTGGATGCCATCAGCCACTTCTGCGATGTGCGCCTGGGCAAGGGCATTGTGTTTGCCAAGGACACGCCCAACTTTATTGCCAACCGCATTGGCACCTTCTCTGCGCTTAACGTGATGCGCATCATGCAAGAGATGGACCTGACAGTGGAGCAAGTGGACGCGCTTACCGGCCCGGCGGTGGGCTGGCCGAAGTCGGCTACCTTCCGCACCGCGGACCTGGTGGGCCTGGACGTGCTGGCGCACGTGGTCGGCAACCTGAAGCAGAACGTGCGCGACGAACGCTCGGATCTGCAGGTACCGCAATTCGTCAAGATCATGCTGGAGCGGCGCTGGCTGGGCGATAAGACCGGTGGCGGCTTCTACAAAAAATCCGGCAAGGGAGAGACCGCCGAACGGCTGGCGCTGGACTGGCGCACCCTGGAGTACCGGCCGCGGCAGAAGGCCAGCTTCCCGGCGCTGGAGATGGCGCGCAACGTGGACGACAGCGCTCAGCGGCTACGCATGTTGCTGGGCCTGGATGGCTCCGGGCCGCGCAAGGGCGATAAGGCGGCGGAGTTTCTCTGGAGCTCACTGGGAGACCTGTGGACATACTCGGCTAATCGCATCGGCGAGATTTCCGATTCCATCGCCGATATTGATCGCGCCATGCGCCTGGGCTTCAACTGGGAGATGGGTCCATTCGAGTTGTGGGATGCGGCCGGAGTGGAGCAAACGCTAGAGCAGTTGAAGAAGCAAGGGCGGCCTGTTGCGGCCAATGCCGAGCGCCTGCTGGCTTCCGGCAAAAAATCCTGGTATAGCGACGACCGCGAGGCACCCTCCGGGCGGGGTTATTTCGATATGGCGGCGGGCAGTTACCAGCGCGAGCCGGTGCCGACGGGAGTGGTTCTGCTGCCCTCACTCAAAAAGTCGTGCCACGTAGTCAAGAAGAACGCGGGCGCGTCGCTGGTGGATGTGGGTGATGGCGTGGGCTGCATCGAATTCCACAGCAAGATGAACGCCCTGGGCGGCGACATCGTGCAGCTGATCACGCAGACGCTGGGTGTGCCGGGGCGGCCGGATTCGGGCGCGCTGGGCGCCAACTTCGACGCCTTCGTTATCACCAATGATGCGCAGAATTTTTCCGTGGGCGCGAACGTGATGCTGCTGCTCATGTCTATCCAGGATGACGACTGGGACGAAATTGATATGGCCATTCGCCAATTCCAGGGCATGACGCAGGCGATCAAGTTTTCGCCTAAACCCGTGGCCGTGGCGCCGTTCGGCATGACGCTGGGCGGGGGCTGCGAGATCTCGCTGCACGCGCCGGTGAGGCAGCCTCATGCCGAACTCTACATGGGGCTGGTAGAAGTGGGCGTTGGCTTGCTCCCGGGCGGTGGCGGCTGCAAGGAGATGGTGCTGCGCGCCATTGACAGCGCCGAAGCGGTGCGCCCGGGCGGCCGAGGCGAGTCGGTGGAACTGGTAGAGGCGATGAAACGTGCCTTCGAGACCATCGCCATGGCCAAAGTTTCCATGTCGGCAGAAGAGGCGCACGGGCTGGGCTTCCTGAGCGAAGGCGACCAGGTGACTATGAACCGCGAGCGGGTGCTGGCCGACGCCAAGCAGCGCGCCCTGGACCTGGCCCGGGCGGGCTACAAGCCTCCGGTGCTGCGCACCGATATCCCCGCACCGGGCGAAAGCATGCTTGCTACCTTGAAGCTGGGTGTACATCTAATGCGGCAGGGCGAGTACATCAGCGACCACGAGGTGAAGATCGGCACCAAAGTGGCGGAGGTGCTGTGCGGCGGCAAAGTTTCGCCAGGCACGCCGGTCAGCGAACAGTATCTGCTTGACCTGGAGCGGGAGGCATTCAAATCGCTGTGCGGCGAGCGCAAGACACAGGAGCGGATCCAGTACACACTGAAGACGGGGAAAACCTTAAGAAATTAACCACAAAGGACACGAAGGAAGAACCAAGCATTTCCTTCGTGATCCTTTGTGACCTTTGTGGTGAAAGAGGTTGGATATGCGGGAAGTGGTGATAGCAAGTTCAGTGCGCACGCCGGTAGGCAAGGCGTTCAAGGGTACGCTGCGCAGCACGCGGCCGGATGAGTTAGCGGCGGTAGCCATTACGGGCGCGCTGGAACGCGTACCGCAGGTGGACCGCAAAGAGATCGAAGACGTGATCCTGGGCTGCGCCATGCCGGAAGCGGAACAGGGCATGAACGTGGCGCGTATCGCTTCATTGCGCGCCGGGCTGCCGGTGGAAGTTTCGGCCATGACTATTAACCGCTTTTGCTCCTCCGGGCTGCAGGCCATCGCCATGGCGGCGGAGCGCATCATGGCAGGCGGCGCCGACGTGATTGTGGCCGGCGGGGCCGAATCCATGACCATGATTCCCATGGGCGGGCACAAGGTTTCGCCCAATCCCTGGCTGGTGGACCACTATCCCGACGCCTACCTCTCCATGGGGTTGACCACCGAGCGCCTGGCCAAGCGCTTCGGCATTACGCGCGAGCAGGCCGACGAATTCTCTCTGCGCAGTCACAAGAACGCGATCGCGGCCATTCAAGCAGGCAAGTTCGACGACGAAACCGTGCCCGTGCCGGTGAGCTTCACCACGCCCAACGGCGCCAGGCCCAAGCGCATGGAAATTACTTTCAAAGTTGACGAGGGACCGCGCGCCGACACTTCCATGGAAGTGCTGGCATCGCTGAAGCCGGCGTTTCACGCCAGGGGCACGGTAACGGCGGGCAATTCTTCGCAAATGTCAGACGGAGCGGCTGCGGCGGTGGTCATGTCGGCGGAGCGGGCGCGGGCGCTGGGCATCAAGCCGCTGGCACGCTACATTTCGTTCGCCACCGCCGGCTACAAGCCGGAAGAGATGGGCGTGGGCCCGGTGTACGCCATTCCCAAGGCGCTGAAGATGGCCGGGCTGCAGCTCTCGCAGATGGACGTTATCGAACTGAACGAGGCGTTTGCGGCGCAGTCGCTGTCGGTGATCAAAGAAGCGGGCCTCGACCTGAATCGCGTGAATGTAAACGGTGGCGCCATCGCGCTGGGACATCCGCTGGGCTGCACCGGCGCCAAGCTGACGGCGAGCGTCATCCGCGAACTGAAGCGGCGTAATGCGCGCTATGGACTGGTGACCATGTGCGTGGGTGGCGGCATGGGTGCAGCCGGTATTTTCGAAAATATCTCTTAACCACAGAGGACACAGAGGTCACAGAGAAGTTTTGAAAACTGTGGTTAAATCACTTTCTGTATGGCAAGTGTAGTTACGATCCGACCTATCCGCGTGAATGAAGTCACGCGGACTATCATCGGCGCGGCCATGAAAGTCCATTCGGCTCTAGGGCCTGGCCTGCTGGAGAGCGCCTATGAGGCTTGCTCGCTTTTTGAATTGCACAAGGCGGGATTGAAAACCGAGGCGCAAGTTCCGCTGCCGGTAGTTTACGAGCAGGTCAAACTTGATGTGGGCTACCGGGTGGACCTGCTGGTGGAAGATTCGGTGGTGGTCGAGTTGAAGAGTGTCGAGGCAATTGAGCCGGTGCATAAAGCCCAGCTGCTGTCATATCTAAAGCTTTCAGGAAAGCACGTGGGGTTAATTATCAATTTCAACGTCGTTCATCTGAAGATGGAGTGAAGCGCTTGGTGCGTGGTACGAAGTGGAAATAAGTCCCCCGCAGCAAGTTTCTTATAATCTGAATCACTCTGTGACCTCGGCGTCCTCTGTGGTTAATGAGATCCTCTGGGGTGAAAAAGGAGTTTATGGCGACGACAACGGCAGTACCCAAGACGAAAATCCCGGGCGGCAGCTTTCTGTTGCAAGAGCGGCCGACAAGCGAAGTCTTCACTCCGGAAGATTTCAACGAGCAGCATCAGCTCATTGCCCAAACGGCGGATGATTTTGCGACTAATGAAGTTGTGCCCGCGGCCGACCGGCTTGAGCACAAGGAGTGGGCGCTCACCCGCGAGCTGCTGAAGAAGACCGCCGACCTGGGCCTCACCTCGGTGGATATCCCGGAGGAGTACGGCGGGGCGGAGATGGATAAGGTCAGCTCCTGCATTCTTGCCGACCACATGGCCAAGTACGCCGGTTTTGCGGTGAGCTGGGGCGGACACACTGGCATCGGCACCCTACCCATCGTATTTTTTGGCACTCAGGCACAGAAGAAAAAGTACCTTCCTAAGCTGGCGACCACGGAAATGGTCGGCGCGTACGCGCTTTCGGAAGCTTCGGCCGGCTCGGACGCGCTCAATTGCCGCGCCCGCGCGCAGCTGGCGTCCGACGGCAAGCACTACATCCTCAACGGCGAGAAGATGTGGATCACCAATGGTGGATTCGCCGACCTGTTTACCGTGTTCGCCAAAGTGGACGGTGAGAAGTTCACCGCCTTCCTGGTGGAGAAAACTTTCCCGGGCTTTTCCATTGGCGGGGAAGAACACAAGATGGGGATTCGCGGCTCCTCCACCTGCCCGCTGATTCTCAACGACTGCCAGGTGCCGGTGGAAAATGTGCTGGGCGAGGTGGGCAAGGGGCACGTGATTGCGTTCAATATTCTGAACATCGGCCGCTACAAGCTGGGAGCGATGTGCGTGGGCGGGTCGCGAACATCACTGGATCACGCCATCGGCTACGCCAAGCAGCGCAAGGCGTTCGGCAAGTCCATCGCCGAATTTGGGCTGATCCAGGAAAAGCTGGCGGACATGGCCACGGAAATTTTTGTGGGCGAGTCCATCGTCTATCGCACTGTCGGCATGATGGATGTGGCGCTGGGCGAGGTGGACAAGGCAGGCGCAAACGCGATCGGCGAAACTCGCAAGGCGATCGAGGAATATGCGGTGGAGTGTTCCGTGCTTAAGGTGTGGGGCTCGGAGATGCTGGACCACGTAGTGGACGAGGTGGTGCAGATCTACGGCGGCTACGGCTTCGTGGAGGAATACCCGGCGGAGCGCGCCTACCGCGATGCGCGTGTGAACCGCATTTTCGAGGGCACCAACGAGATCAACCGGCTGATCATTACCGGGTGGCTGCTGAAGCGGGCCATGAGCGGGCAACTGCCGCTGCTGCCGGCCATCAAGAAGCTGATGGACGAAGTACTGGCCGGCCCCAGCCTGGGTGAAGGCTTGGAAGGACCGCTGGCCGCCGAGCGCACGCTGGTGAGCAATGCCAAAAAGCTGGCGCTGTTTGCCGCGGGCGCGGCTTCGCAGAAGTACATGCAGGCGCTGGTGGACCAGCAGGAAATCATGGGCGCGCTGGCTGACATGATCATGGAAGTTTATGCCATGGAGTCGGCGGTCCTGCGCGCGCTGAAAATACAGGAGCGCAACGGCGAGCCCGCGGCGGCCCTGGCCGTGGCCATGGCGCAGGTTTATCTGGCGCATGGCATGGAGAAGGTTGAGGCGGCGGGGCGCAAAGTGATTGCCGCCATTGCCGAGGGCGACATGCTGCGCACCCAGATGGCGATCCTGCGGCGCCTGGGCAAGCATGAACCGGTGAATACCGTGGCTCTGCGGCGCAAGATTGCCGCACGCGTGATCGAGGCAGGGAAGTACGTGACCGCGTAGGTTTGCAGGGAGGGTGGGGCAGGCCTCGGCCTGCAGAAAAAGTTCTTGCTGGAGAGATGGTTTTCGCCTCTGAGGTATAGGTATTCTTCATGTGGCAGGTATTACCTCAGCGGCTAAAGCCGACTTCCCTCCAGTTGATGAAATGCAGAGCTAAAGCGCTGCGCCACCCAAGAGCTTCGCAGTCGACACTGCGTCAGGTCTCACCGAAATTCCCAAGACATAACAAGTCACCGCGCCAAGACCTTCTTCCCTAGACGCCAGATTGCAAAGTCAGTTGCCTATCGCGGATAATGTCGCCGAATTCCAAGGAGCGAAATGATGCGTAAAACACTGCTTGCGGTTGGGGCTGTTCTGGTGGTGGGGGTGGTAGCGGTAGTGGTTGTGGCGCAGCAGGACAAGAGCAAGCGTCCCAGCCCTCCGGCCAATGCCAAGTGCCAGTTTGCTGACGGCAAAGCGGTTAACGTTGACTACAGCAGTCCGCGCACGAAGGGCCGCAAAATATATGGCGGCCTGGTGCCTTACGGCCAGGAGTGGCGCACCGGCGCCAACGAGGCCACAACCTTCGACACCACTGCCAACGTGCAAATTAACGGCACCGCTGTTCCCGCCGGACATTACACCCTGTTTACCGTGCCAGCGGAGGGAACCTGGAAACTGGTGGTCAGCAAGAAGACGGGCGAGTGGGGCATCCCCTACCCCGGAAAGCAGTTCGACCTGGCGCGAGTTGACATGAAAACTCAAGCCCTTCCTTCGAACCTGGAGAATTTCACCATCAGCTTTCAGAAGGCCGACCCACGCTCCTGCGTGATGAATGTTGATTGGGAGAAAACGCGGGCCTACGTGGATATTGCAGAGAAAAAATAAATTTTTCACCACAGAGGACACAGAGGAATAGTCCCCAACCCCTCGGCCGCTTTTTGGCACCCGACAGTCGCCGGAGTGTCGGAAAAACTCTAATCGCTCGCCCGGCTCAATGCGGCTTTTTCGCGCAGCACGGAGTGGCATTCCTGCTGCAGCAGGGCAAACAGTTCCTCCATGTGCTGCTGGCGGGTGCGGAAATTAACCGGATTGATGCGGAACCAGGAGTTGCCTTTCAGTTCCGTCGTTGAAATCCAAAAACGACCGCTCTGCTCCACGCGCTGCGCCACTTCCGCATGCAGCTTCTTTGATTCCGCCTCATTTAATCCTGAATTTGTGAAGCGGATGCAGATGGCCGACATAGGCGGATTGCTGGCCGGCTCAAACTCAGGGTGCTTCTCAGCCAGGCTGTAGAGGTGCCTGGCCTGGCGCACATTGTTGTCAATCCACTCGCCGATCTGGCGCGCGCCGTACCGCTTGAAGCTCATCCAGACTTTGAGGCTGCGGAAGCGGCGGGACTGCTCGAAGCCGTGAACGTAGTATTGATAACGCTCGTTGGCCTGGTCGAGTTCGTCGGTTAAATATGAAGGCTTCATGCCGAAGGAGGCGGTGAGCCGGCGCTGATCTTTGGCCAGCACGGCTCCGGCATCGAGGGGAGCGTAAAACCACTTGTGCGGATCAATGGTGACGGAATCCGCCAGTTCCAGGCCGCGTTCGCGCATGGACCACTGCTGAGATAGCAGCATGCCGCCGCCATAGGCGGCGTCCACATGCAGCCACATGCCTTCGCGGTCGGCAATGCAGCGCAGTTCGCGGATGTTATCCACGGCGCCGGTGTTGGTGGTGCCGAAGATCCCCACAATGCACATGGGACGAATGCCGTTTTTCTTGTCGTGAACGATCGCTTGCTCCAGCGCATCGAGACGAACCTGAAAGCTGTCGTCTGTGGGCAGGGCTCGCAAGGCTTTTCGACCAAGTCCGATGGCATCCACCGCCTTATCCACGGAAACGTGGCGCTCCTCGGAGGTGTAAACCGCCCAGCGTTGGTGGATTCCGTCATGTTGTGCGAGATCATGGGTCACCGCATCGCGCCCGAGCTTGAGAGCGATGAAATTGGCCATCATGCCGCCGCTCGTCAGATTGCCGCCGGCATTGGCGTCGTAGCCACAGAGATCGGTGAGCCAGCGCACTACGCGCCTCTCCATAGCAACTGCCGAAGGCCCGATGGAGTAGGCGCCAATATTCTGGTTGAGGGCGGAGCAGATAAAGTCGGCGACAGTACCCACGGGATTGGGAGAAGGTGTGATCAGCCCCATGTAGCCGGGGTGACCCACATGAGTGCAGTAGGGCAGTAGTTTCTCTTCGAGTTCGCGCAGCACCTGCGAAGAGGACGTCGGTTCCTGGGGCAAAGGCTCGGCAAACAACCGGTTCACCGTCCTCGGTTCGACGTCAGGAAAAACCCGCATCTCCTCAATATGGCCGAGGTAGTCAGAAAGCAAGTCCACCACCTGATGCCCTAAATCACGAAACTCTTTTGCATCCATCCCTGGTTTCTCCTATTGCCTGCACCTGCGCGGTGTCCTCACGGGCAAGTCGTAGCGATTATTAATAGACGCTCGAACCCACTTGCGGTTCCAATCGCCTTCTTCCCATCATCCTAGGCCACTTGCGGAGCGCGTCCTCCGAGTCCTGCTTTCCAAATGTACAACCCTAAACCAAGCAGTCAAGCCGAGCGGAAAGACTGAGCTGATTGAAGGGCTGCGGAAGGGATGTTTACCCTTTCTGTACCGGAGTCGAGATAAATAATTGCGCTTTAGGCGAAGACAGGGGAGTCTTGTAGGTAAAAGCCCCACAAGATTGCGAGGTGTGTGGTGGATTTACGGAACACCCGGGACCTTTGGGCCTCAACGCTACGGGTGCTCGTGGTTATTTGCTGTTTGCCGCTGGCCGCCTTTGGGCACGGGCGGCATTCACCGGAAAATCCCACCTTGGTCCTAGGTTTACTGGGTGGCGCTTCTCTGTTTTGGCAATATGTTCGCTCCCGCACAGCTAGATAACAACACGCAGGCTCTTGCGGGAACGCGCGCGAGCAAAGCCCGGCTCCAGTTCCTTCTTGCCACGATAATCCTGGCCAGTTTGCTGGTTGCGCTGTTCTGGGCGCGGCTTGTGCTAATGGTTCAGTTGTGGATTTCCGACGGCACCTATTCCTTGTTTGCCGTGGTGCCGTTGGTAAGTCTGGCCATTGCCTACGCGAAGTTGAAGTGCAGCACGGCGCCTGCCGGAGAAGGTTCCCGGGCAGGATTAGTGGTCACCGGACTCGTCGTGGCGGCAACGGCATTGCTGGACGTGAGCGGAGCCGGCTTCAACTCTCTGACTCCTTTTCTCGTTGCCCTGACGGCGGGCGGCATCGTGTTGGGTCTCTATGGCATGGCCATGCTGCGGACCCTGGCGTGGCCCTTGGCATTCCTGCTGCTGCTTGTTCCCCTGCCTCCAGGGCTTTTGGCCGGCATTGACTTTCCCCTTCAGGAAACGTGCGCCCGGGTGACTGTTTTCACAGTGAATCTGGCAGGGTTTCACCTGCAACGAGCAGGAACCATGATTTTCCTGGGGCCATCGGGGCTGGTGGCCAATGTGGCGCCCGCCTGCAACGGAGTAAGGTCCTCACTGGCGATGCTTTTTATCGCAATGGTTTACGCGTACCTACTTACGGGAAGCTGGCAAAGGAAAATAGTATTGCTGATTGCGGCCGTCCCCTTGGCCTACCTGGGGAACTTCATCCGGCTTCTGGGCGATGTTTGCGCGGTTGCCAGCTTAGGTCAAGGCTTCCTGAAATACGAGCAAGCGTGGGATTACATCACCGGTTTTCTCATTTTTTTATTACCCATAGCATTGCTGTTCCATCTGGCCAAGCTCTTGGGTTGTGGCGAGTTCCGTCAAGTCAGAGGCCAAGCATCCGCCTCACACCAGCCGGTTGTGGCCGGAAACCGACGGGCACCGAGCTACGCGGTACTGGCTCTAATCCTCCTCTCGGGAATTGCCGCACAACGCTTTCTGAAGCCGAAGTCTGGTGATGAGTCCCCCGTATTGGGGAACGGAGCGCTGGAGGCGTTTCCCTATAAGATCGGCGAGTACAGCGGGAAAGACGCCTCTACATCTGATTGCGCAGCCGCACGCTCGGCGTATGGCAGCAACGGGGTTGTCTGCCGGCAGTATTCCAATCAAAACAGCGATCCTCTGGAGGTTTATATCGTGCCAACCACAGTGGGAGTGCACAGCCCTGACTATTGCCTGCGCGCCAGCGGGTGGGTGATCACCAACCGCCGGTCGGGATTGGCTTTGGGGCGGCGCAAATTCACTGAGATAACCGCCGTCTCGCCCTCTTCGAACCTGGCGGTGTGCTCCTATTACTGGAGAACGAAGGCGGAGCTTATCGGAGATGACAATCCGATTCAGCAGTGGCTGAGGCACGTGAGCGCACTGTTCAAAAGACGAAGCCAAAACGGCTTGCTGGTGGAAGTTTGCGGCCAGCCCATGAACGAGCTTGAGACCGCGACCACATCTGCGCGAGTGACGAAGTTTACGGCGGAGGTTGACCCGGCGGTCGCCCAATTGTTTGTCCAGCACGGCGCGCCATGGGGAAAACCCAAGCCGAGCGCCCCCGCTGAGCTTTCGCTCAGCAGGGGCACGCAGCCGCCAGGGGGAAAAGGCATGACTACTTGGGCGAGACTTCGGGCGAAGCGGTCGCGGCCGAGCTTTCCACGGCCGAAGCGGCAGGCTGGCTTGCCGGCACAATCTTCACCGTCTGCAGAATGGAGTCCAGGCGGCTCATCACCAGGTCGGGGTTGAGCTCCCGAGCCATGCCATCCTTGTTCGCGGTTTTCACTCCCATTTCGATTTCGTAACAGGTCCCGTTTTCGAAAGAGACGTAGCTGCGCACTAGGGATGCCTCGCCATGCCCGGCGCTGGAAGTCTCGATCCAGTGAAAGTCCTGTCCCTGGATGGAAACAGTGTCCAGCTTGGCGTCCTTGGCGGAACTGAGCGTCTGGAGGCAGTCCTGCTCGCTCAGATTCTCGTTCAGGCTGAGAGTAAAGTAACCGCTCTCGAAGTCGGTGTCGGGATAAAAGCCCTGCGGAATCTCCACCCGGGCCAGGGTGAACTGCCCGTCGTGGCCGTCGGACCGGGGTTTGAGCGAAGAATCGCTGTTAACCACGGCGCGGGCGCTGAGGAAGGCGTACTGCCAGGGATAGTGGAAGGAGACTCCGTAATCGCGGCTGAGGAAGTTGCCGGACTTGACCGGATCCGACTTCCTCGGCTTCACAACTTCAGTAGACGGCTGCGTGTCAACCGGCACGACGGTGGAAAGCGCCACCGGCTTTACGGTTGCGGTGGAAGAAACGGGCGAATTCACCGCTTGCTTGTTCGGTTTGCTGGAGCAGGCAAGTGTTGCCACCAGGGCGGCGAGCGTGCCGAGCAGAATGACTGCCCGGCGGTTGCGAAAATTCTTGGTTGCTGGCTTCATGTTTGGTCCCCTCCTTGGGTCCGCTGAGGAGAAGGGCAAGAGAGCAGCCAGAGAACAGCCTGTTGATTGGGCAGGATTTAGAGATTTGAAACAAAGGAGGAGGTGTGGTCAGGAGGGTACAGCGTGGAAGCGGGCACACGCTCCCATGCGATCTGAGCAGCACCGGGCTTTCTACGCGACCCACGGTGAAAACAAAAAGCAGGTGCTTCGCTGCGCTATGACAACCCTACGAGCGAGACTCCTCGAGCCTGAAGGCCTTTGGGATGGCGCCCTCTTACAGAGGACGTACGCCGGGGGGCACTAGCGCCACAAAGTTAAGGTCAGGCGAGAGCGAGACGCCTTCGCGACAGCGGGCGAGACGCCGGCGCTACTTCACGCAAGCAAGACAGCGCCACGGCTGCGAGTATTCAGCGCGCGTGTAGGAACTGACACAGTGTGTGGGCTGGCACACGCTTCCGCAACAAAACGCCGATCTAAATCCTTCAATATCAATGCATTATGAACGGCAGCGCCGTTGCCACTCCTGTTGGCGCAGGTCAGCAGCGAGGTGGCAACGATGCGAGAGAACAGCCGGCGGCAACTGAAGAAAGCAGCGGAAAAGGCACTCATCTTCCTCAGCTTGATGGCGCTGATGATGGTGCCGGGCTCGTCGCAGATGATGCCGACGGCAGGACCGGGCACGACGCAGGAGTCGAAGGTAGCTGAGACGAATGCCGCAATGGGGCCGAAGCGGCTCGTGCTGGTCAGCATTCCTGACCGTCGGCTGGCGCTGTTGGAAGACGGCAAGATAGTGAAGGTTTACCGCGTAGCCGTGGGGTCATCCATCAGCCCCAGCCCGAGCGGCGAGTTTCAAATCGTCAACCGCATCACAAATCCCACCTACTACCACCCGCATGTGGTGATCCCCGCGAGCGAAGAGAGTCCCATCGGAACGCGCTGGGTGGGGCTGAACCGCAAAGGATACGGAATCCACGGGACCAATGAGCCGCACTCAATTGGGCGCGCGGCTTCGCACGGGTGCATTCGCATGAGCAATCGCGATATCGCGCAATTCTTCAAGCTGGTGCGAATTGGCGACCTGGTGGAGATCCACGCCGAGCGCGATGCAGATACGGCGCGGGTGTTCGGAAGCGGACTGGCAACGATGCAGGCTTCGGCCGCGGCGCAACCGGCGGCAGGCCAGTAAGCGAGGGCGCAATGGAGAACGCAATGATGGCGGTGTTCGCGGTGGCGGGAGTGGGATTCTCGGTAGCCATCGCGCTGCTAGTGGAAGAAGTGGTGGTGGGCGGGATGTTCCGGCTGATGTTCGCGCGCGCCCACGCGCAGAGGTCAGAACAGAGGCGGAGGGAGGAAGAGTATGTTGCTGATTAAGTATTTGCTGATGGCGGTTGGGGTCGCGATGTTCGGCTCGGCGGTGGCGGTCCTGGGATATGACCTTTACCTGATGGCGATGGCGCGGCGGACACTGGCGCAACTGGAGCCGGGGCAGACGGCGCCGGAAGAGCGCGAGGTGCGCTGGCGGGTAGGAGTGGCGCTGGTGGTGCTGGCCTGGGCGCCCATTTTGATAGCCATGAGCCTGGTGGTGGTGCCCGCCGGCATGGGCGGAGTGCGCGTGAGCCAGATTTCAGGCACGCTGGCGGGAACGCTTTATCCCGGAGCGCACGTCGTACGGCCCTTAGTTGACAGGGTGGTGTTATTCGATACGCGCGACCAGTTGTTCACCACGGGAGGCATGGAGGACCACGCGATAGCAGCCAAACCAGCCGCTGCTGTGGGTGCGCCCGAGTTAATGAAAGTGCAGGCCAAGGAAGGGCTGACTCTGGGGTTGGCCATCACGGTGCGCTATCGGCTGGATTCGGGCCGGCTGGATTACATCCTGAACAATCTTCCGCAACCGGTGGAGAAGGAACTGGTGCCGCCAGTGGTGGCGAGCACCTGGCGTGAACTGGTGCCCAACTATACCGTACGCGAAGTCTTCGCCAGTAAGCGGGAAGAGGTGCGGCGGCGTGCGGCGGAAGCGATTACGCGCAAACTGGAGGCGGATGGAATCGTGGTGAAGGAAGTGATGCTGCGCGACATTCAGCTGCCGCCGGAATATGCGAAGGGCCTGGAAGACCTGCTGCTGAAGGAGCAGCAGAACGACCGCATGGGAGTGGAGACAGAGATTCAGCAGAAGCAGGTGCGGATCGCGGAACTGGAGGCGGAGGCGGTGAAGGCGCAGCAGGTGAAGCAGGCCGAAGGTCAGGCGCAGGTGCGGGTGCTGCAGGCCAAGGGCGAGGCCGACGCCATGAAGTACCTGCTGCCGCTGAAGAAGCAGCAGATCGAGCAGACGCGCCTGGAGTCGCAGGCACGCAAGGAAGCCACGGTACAGGGCGCGGAAGCCAACGCGCAGGCCAAGGTGATTGACAGCAAGGCGGAGATGGAGCGGCGCAAACTGCTGGCGGAGGCGGAAGCGGACCGCATCCGGGTGACAGCGGCGGCGGATACGCAGCGCATGCAGAGCGAAGGCGCGGTGCTGAAGCAGAATCCGCTGCTCATCAACAAGATCATTGCAGAGAAGCTCTCCGATAAGCTGCAGATCATGGTGGTGCCCGCGGATGGCAAGTTCATGTTCGCCAATGACCTGTTGCGCGGGCTGAGCATGGGCAGCCATGCCACGCCGGCGCCGCCGGACGATCCGCCTAACCAGTAATGGGCTTTGCCGGGCGGCCTCAATGGCGCACTGCCTGAGGGGCCGCCCGGAGGCTCGCCTAAAGGCCGAGGTGCCCGGCGAGGGAAGGGGGGTGAGCAGCGTGGCAGCTTATAATTTGCGGTATCCATACATGTTTCTGCGAAGCGGCAAGCCCCGGATGCTCGGCATAGCTCTAGGACTGTTCATGATGGTGTCGTTTGCGGTGGGCGCCGATTGGGGCGCGCCGGCCCGAGCGCTGGCGCAGAAAATAGCCGACGTGACGGGTCCGGGAGCGGTCGCGCTGGAGGTCAACAACCGTTCGTCGCTCCGGCCGGCCGATGTGGAGCAGGCGCGCGGGACGCTGATGGCCGAGTTAGGCACGCTCGGTGTCCAGGTCGTGGAGAGCGGACAGGCAGCAACGGTGCGCGTCACTTTTTCGGAAAATTCGCAGAACTACCTGTGGATTGCGCAGGTGCGGCAGGGGTCGGGCGACGAAAAGGTGGTAATGGTTTCGGTTCCGGGCAAGCCCGCAACCGGCAGCTTCGGGCCAAGCTCTCCATTGAGCATTCACCGAACTTTATTGTGGTCTCAGGATGCTCCCATCCTGGATGCTACCGTGCTGCCAGGAGGGAACCCGGAGCACCTGCTGGTGCTGGGTGCGGACAAAGTAACGCTGTTCAGCGGGCAAGGTGGGCAGTGGCGGCAGGAGCAGGCGTTTTCTATTACGCACACGCGTCCGTGGCCGCGCGACCTGCGCGGGCGCATTGTATTCAACCGCGAGCACCTGTTCGACGTGTATTTGCCGGGAGGGGTTTGCCAGGCGGTACTGAGCTCGCCGCTGAGCATGGAGTGCCACGAGGCGGACGATCCCTGGCCGCTGGGAGCGGGCTCCTCGGATGTGCGCGGTTTCTATTCGCCAGCGCGGA
This sequence comes from Terriglobales bacterium, assembly GCA_035280205.1. GTDB lineage: Bacteria > Acidobacteriota > Terriglobia > Terriglobales > Acidobacteriaceae > JAICWP01. The sequence goes on from DATEGI010000323.1 coordinate 14,768, forward strand.
ATTTCTTCACCGGAGCAGTGGCGCCGGGGATCGGGAAACAGAACACGTTTCCGGCCTTTTATTCAGCCGCGGGCCTGCCCCGCCAGCAATATGTGTTGTGGGCGCTGGCGGCGGTGGATGGGTCGGTGCACCTGGTGGACGGTGTCAATGATGTTATGCCAAAGGTGCCGTGGGGCAGCGACATTGCCGCGGTGAAAAGCGATTGCGGTTCGGGATGGCAGATTCTGGCTTCCTCAAGAAATGGCGGCGGAGACAGCGTGCGTGCCTACGAGATCATGGATAGGGAACCCGCTGCGATAGGGGCGGCAGCGGAGTTCAGTGGCGAACTGACTGCGCTGTGGAGCAAAGACGACGGGAGCGCGGTGGCGGTGGAACGTAATCCGGATACGGGGAAATATGAGGCGTACAGCCTGGCCGTTGCTTGTCATCAGTAGCGTGGTGGCGCTGGCGGTGGCGGGCGCCGCAGCGGTGCGGCCGCGTTATGGCGGCACGCTGCGAATCATGCTGCGGGTGGCGCCGGGTTCGCTGGACCCGGCCAAGCTGAGTGCTTCGCAAGGCGCGCACATTTCCCCGTTTATGTTCGAAGGATTAACGCGATTCGATACTCAGGGCCTGCAGCCCGGGTTGGCGACTCGCTGGCAGGGCGATTCCTCCAACCGGCGTTGGCAGTTCTGGCTGCGCCCGGGCGTGAAGTTTCACGATGGCACCCCGTTGACGGCCGAGGCTGTAGCGGCATCGCTACGCGCTGCCAACCCGACATGGGCGGCGAGCGCTGATGGCGATTCCGTAATAATCGAAACCACTGCTCCGGATGTGGAGCTGCCGGCTGAACTGGCTCTGCCGCGGAATGGGATTGCCCGTCACGCGGGGAATAAGGTCGTGGGCACGGGCGCTTTTGCGGTCAGCGACTGGCAGCCGGGAAGAAGCATCTCCCTAACCGCGAACGAGGATTACTGGGGAGGACGGCCGTTTGTGGATTCAGTGCTGGTCACGCTGGGGCAGAACTGGCGTCAGCAGATGGTGGCGCTGGAACTGGGCAAGGCGGAGGTGGTGGAGGCCGCTCCCGAGCAGGCGCGGCGGTTAACTTCGGCGGGTCGTACGATAACGGAGTCGGCTCCTAACGAGCTTGTCGCCCTGGTTTTTACGCGCGAGGCGCAATCCGCGGACGAAACACGGGTGCGGCAGGCGCTTTCAGCTGCGATTGATCGCGCTTCTATTGTGAACGTGCTGCTGCAGGGGCAGGGAGAGGCGGCCGAGACGATTCTGCCCAACTGGATGACCGGCTACGCCATGCTTTTTGCGCAGACAGATGAGAAAGCTAAGAACGCAACAGCTCCCAGTTCGGCGGACACGCTGACGCTGTCGTATGAAGCAAGCGACCCGGCAAATCAGTTGATTGCAGAGCGGGTGGCGCTGAATGCGCGGGATGCGGGGATAAGAGTTCAGACCGCAGCTTCGGCTGCCAACGCAGATGTGCGCCTGGTCGGAATTCCGCTGGCATCACTGCAACCGCAATTGGCGCTGCAGGTGGCGGCCGGAGCGACAGGCTTGCCGATTCCGCAACTCCAGGGGACATCGCCGGAAGAGCTTTATGGGCGGGAGAAAGAGATGCTGCAGTCGGGCCGCATTATACCTTTGGCCCATGTGCCGGAAGCTACGGCCATCGGGCCAGGTGTGAACGGCTGGCACGCTGACCTTGCAGGGGGCTGGCAACTGACCGATGTCTGGCTGGGGAGCGCGCCGTGAGTTTCCGCCGCAAGCTGCTGCTGCTGTTCACGCTCACGGTATGTGTGGCGGTGGCAGCGGTGGCGTGGACGGTTTCGGTGATTACCCGGCGGGCCTTTGAGCAGTCGGAACAGGAGCGAACGCAAGCGTTGGTGGCGCAGTTTCACCGCGAGTTCAACCGCCGCGGGCAGGAGGTGGCGAACCGGGTGGAGGCCATCGCTGGCAGCGAGGCAGCCACGCGAATGGCGCTCGAGTTGAGCCGGCAACCGGGGAATGCCGGCGCCTACGTGAACGAGGCGGCGGCCGAAGCCAAAGCTCAGCAACTGGACTTTCTCGAATTTGCCGACGCCGGTGGCAGCATTGTTTCCTCGGCGCAATGGCCGGCGAAATTCGGGTACAAGGAGCCGCTGCTGGACAAGGCAGGGCAGGCGCCCGCCTCCAATGCGTTCCTGAAACGAGAAGAGCTGCCCAATGGCACGGCGCTGGGGTTGTTCGCTGTGCGAGCTATCCGAGTGGGCGACAAGCCGCTGTACGTGATCGGCGGGCGGAAACTGGACCAGGAATTCCTGGCTTCGCTGGAGTTGCCGACGGGCACGCGCGCGATGTTGTACACAGTCGGTGGGGGTTCATACTCTCCGGGAGCGCTGGTGGATGCAGCCGGACCTGTGCGGCAGGCGGAGAAGCTGGAGCCGCTGATAGAGCAGGTTCAGACCACTGGCGCGGAGCAAAGCGCGGTGTTGAGTTGGTCCTCGGACTCTGGCGACAGCGAGAATGTGGACGCAATTCCGCTCAAAACCGAGCAGGGCGAATTGCTGGGAATGCTGCTGGTGGGGAATTCGCGGCGGGCGCTGGTGACGGTGGAGGCGCGAATACGCTCCGCGTCGCTGCTGGTGGCCGGGTTGGCGCTGCTGCTGGCGATCGTGGTGAGCAGTTGGATGGCGGCCCGGGTGACGCGTCCGGTGGAGCAACTGGCCGAGGCGGCGCGGGAAGTGGCCGCAGGTAACTGGCAGGCGCGGGTGCAGGTGGACGCAAGCGATGAGCTGGGCGAGATGGCCGATGCCTTCAACCGCATGACCGAGGAGCTTACGGAGCAGCGCGAGCGCCTGGTACAGGCGGAGCGAGTGGCGGCATGGCGGGAACTGGCGCGGCGGCTGGCGCATGAGCTGAAGAATCCACTGTTTCCTTTGCAGATCACGGTGGAGAATCTGCTTCGCGCACGAGAGCAGTACCCCGATCAATTCGACGAAGTCTTTCGCGAGAGCACGAGCACCCTTCTGTCGGAAATTGGGAACCTCAAGACCATCATCGGGCGCTTCAGCGACTTCTCGAAGATGCCTACACCGGAGATGCAGAAGGTCGATCTCAACACCCTGGTTA
>DATEGI010000324.1:0-26868 GCA_035280205.1 Terriglobales bacterium
AAGGTAGTTGGTAGCTGGTAGTTAGTAGTTGGTGGCCGCTGGTTTTCTCCAACTACCAACTGCCAGCTACTAACTACCAGCTACGCTATCCACTACTTCGTCGCCATTGACGCTCTTGTCTCGCTGCCAGAAAAAAACTTCCACGGCACATCCGCCAGACACTCGCCCTCGGTTTTGCCGATGCGATACGTGTCCTGCGTATAGAGGCAAACCTTGCCGTCTTTGTCCACCACCTGAGGGTGCAGCGAGAAGATCATGTTTTCGCGCAGCGGAACCTCGGCCTTGGCGCCAATGGCGGGATGCTCGATCATGGTAGCGCCGATGGAGTGTCCGGAAAGGTGACCCAGCGCGAAGCCGTGGCGGGCAAAAGTATCGGATACGGCACGATGCACGGTGCTGGCCAGCTCGCCGTCGCGCATCAGCTTGCGCGCCGCCTCCAGCGCCTCCGGGTAAGCATCGGCCATCGCCTGCGTGCGCGGGCTGGGCTTGCCGCTGATGAGCGCGCGCGAAAATTCCACCCAGTACCCGCCCGCCCCGGTAATTTCCAGCGAATAGAGCACCAGGTCATCTGCCTTTACCACCCGATGGCCGGGAACTTTGAACGATGCTTCCGCCTCGCCATTCCCGCCCGAGAGCAGGATGTTCATCATGCGCGGCCCGGCGCCGCGGGCGAAGAAGCGCTCCACCGCCGGCGCCATAATTTCGGCCTCAGTTTTGCCCGGCTTGTAGGCCTCCACCAAGGCCCAGAAGCCGTCAAGGATGATGTCCATGGCGTCGCGCACTTCGGCTAACTCTTCGTCGCTTTTCACCGCGCGCGCCATGTCGAACTGAAAATCGAACGGCACCAGCTCAAAGGGCCCCTGCGCCAGCTCACGGTAGTCGCGTACCGCCATGATGAAGTTCATGCCGTACACGCCTACGCGCTTCCAGCCCTGGTCATGGGCGCGCTCACGCAGCCACTGGCCAGGCACCGCGGGCCAAACCTGGTCGCGCACCCAGGGCTTGGCCTTGTCGCCAATCCAGCGCGCCTCCGCGGGAAATACCAGCGTGGGCTCGCCGTTCAGCGGCAGCAGGACATAAACGTAACGGTGAACGATTTCGAAGCCGGAGGTGTAGAGCACCGCGCCTTCAAAGCCGGCGTACTGGTTGCCGCAAACGATGAGCGCGTCCAGGCCCTCCGCCTGCATGGCGGCGCGCAGCGTGGCGTAACGGCGTGCAATTTCCTTTTGACTCGGCAAATGTCTCCTCGTAGCGCCAGCGTCTCGCCGGTTGTCTGGCGGGCGTCCCGCCAGCCTATCGGGCCGCCAGGATGGCGGCGCTACAAATCATCCGCGTGCATCCGCGGCGAAGAAGTCACAGATGCGCGCCGCACAGTTCGGCGGCGGTCAAAGCATAAATCCTGGTGATGTCCACCAGGGTCTTGATCTCCACCTTCTCGCCTTCGGCATCGCGCGGCCCGCTGGACGGCCCATAATTCACCGTATCAATGGCGAAGCGGGTCATTACCGACGCGTCCGAGCACCACAGAACCGTATCGTGCCCCGGCGGCTTGCCCGTTACCCGCTGGTGGTTGGCCTCAATCGCCTTCACCATGGGATGATCGGCGGCAATGGTGGCGCCAGGCACGGAAATAAACGTCTCGAATTCCAACCCGTAATCGGGATACTTCTTCTGCAGATCACGGAACAGAGCACGAGCCTCCCTCCGCGCCTGCTGCAGCGTCATCGTGGGCGGCACTCGCAGGTCGAGAAACAGATCGGCTCGGTCGGGGGTGCGGCTCACGCGCCACGGGAAGCCGGCCTGCAGGCACCCGATGTTGGCCACCCCCTGGTGCCCGCCATACGCAGTTTTCTTCTCCCACTGCTCGGTCCAATTCACCACCACGTCCAGCACGTCCTTCATGCGCCGGGTGGAAGTCTTCTGCGCCCGGCCTTCAGCGAAGGCGCTGTGCACATAAATGCCGTGCGTGGAGATGCGCACCCACAGCGATCCGAAGTGTTCCAGCACCACGTTCATGTCGGTGGGCTCGCCCAGGATGCACATATCGGGCAGCACGCCGTGGTTCACCATGTAGTGCGTGCCCACACCGTAACCACGGTACTGCTTGCCCTTGTACTCACCCCACTGCGTCTTTTCGATCTCGCCGGCCACCGCGCCGATGATGATGTCGCCCTCGAGCTTCACCCCGGCACGCTTCAGCGCGCGCACCGCATGCGTATAGCACACCAGCGCGCCTTTCATGTTGTAGATACCCAGGCCGTAAATGAACCCGTTCCTGATCACTGCCTTGGGCTTGTACCCCAGGCCGGTGAGGAAGGGCTCGTCCCCGGTATTCGATGTATCCATGTGGCCGTTAAACATCAGGCTCTCGCCGTCCCCCTCGCCTTCCCAGCGCGCGATCACATTGGCGCGGCCCTCTTCCACCTCCTGCCAGGTAACATTCAGGCCGATCCCCTCCAAGGCGGTCTTCATATACTCCGCCATGGGTCCTTCTCCGCCGGTAGGACTGGGAATATTGATGACGTCGCAGCACATGGAAACGATCTGCTGCTCGTCTACCTCGGCCAGGATGCGTTCCGCCAGCTTGCCGGGAATGCCTGATTCTTTCTTTTGTGGAGCGGCCATTGGGTTTGTGATGAGTCGAGAAGCGGGCTGCCAGTATAGCTGGCGGGCTGACTGGCTGGCTAGCTATCTGGCAGGCTGGTCACGGTTGCATGCCGCTTGACGCGGGCGAGAGCCTGCCCTGAGCGAAATCGAAGGGGCGCCCACGCCACCAAGGCCGGATACTGGGAACTAGGTACCAAACTACTGGGTACCGCTTTACTCCACTTCGCGCAAGCGTGCGGCTTTACCGCGAAGCTCGCGCAGGTAGTAGAGCTTGGCGCGGCGCACACGTGAGGAGCGCACTACATCTACGCGATCAATCACCTTGGAGTTGACGGGGAAGATGCGTTCCACGCCCTGGCCAAAGCTCATTTTGCGCACGGTGAAACTTGCCTGCGGCCCCGAGGTGCGGGAAATGACCACGCCCTCGAAAGCCTGCACCCGTTCCTTGTCGCCTTCCTTGATTTTGACGTGAACGCGCACGGTGTCGCCGGGGCCAAACTTGGGCAAATCGGTGCGCCGGCTCTTGGCCAGCAATTTTTCAATGATGAGGTTCGACATAAGCTCTTCCTTTTGTGTGTCGGCCAGGTTGGCCCTGGCAACATTCTAAATTCTTTTGCCCGAAATTTGGGCAAGTAACTGCTGGTCCTCCGGGCTCAACTCGGCCTGCTGCAACAGGTCGGGGCGGTTGCGCAGCGTCTTTTCCAGGGCCACGCGCCGGCGCCAGCGGCGAATCTGCTCATGGTCGCCGGAAACCAATACCTCCGGCACGGCCATGCCGCGAAACTCTGCCGGCCGCGTATAGTGCGGATAATCCAGCAGCCCCCCGGAAGCACAGGTAGAGGAGGGTATGGGTCGCTGACTCTCCGCCTGGGGGACCGGCGTCCGCTGCCCTCCCGCGCAAAACGACTCCTGACGCGCCGAAGCTTCGTTGCCCAGCGCCCCCGGCAGCAGCCGGGTGACCGTATCCACCACCACGGCGGCAGCCAGTTCGCCGCCGCTTAGAACGTAGTCGCCGATGGAGAGCTCGCAATCCGCCAGAAAATCGTTTACCCGCTCATCCACGCCTTCATAGCGCCCGCAAATGAGCACTACCCGCTCCAAAGCTGCCAATTGCTCCGCCACGCCCTGGTCAAAGCGTTTGCCCTGGGCGGAGAGCAGAACCACCGATTCCCTGGCAGTGCCCGCCAGCCGCACTTCCCGGGGCGCCACGTCCCTCTTCTCCAGGCATTCAAAGAGCGGTTCCGGCTTCAACACCATGCCCTCGCCCCCGCCGAAGGGACGGTCATCCACGGTGCGGTGGCGATCGTGGGTGAAGTCGCGGAGGTCAACGACCTCAACCTCGACCAGCCCCGCTTCGCGAGCGCGCCGGATAATGCCGTGCTCCAGCGGCCCGCGGAAAAAATCCGGGAAAATGGTTACGATTTCAAACTTCATGAAAGCAAGTTTCGAGTTTCCAGTTTCAAGTTTCGGGCAGGCTCTCAGGGAGCGAAACTTGAAACTAGAAACTTGAAACTAGAAACTAGACTTCGCCCTCTTGCCGCTTTTTCTCTTCTTCCGTCAGCGGCGCATCTACCGCCAGTAAGCCTTCCGGCAATGCCATTACGACCCGGCGGCCCGGCAGGTCCACGGCCCGCAAGTATGCCGCTGCGAAGGGAATCAGGAATTCCTTCTTCCCGGAACGAACCACCAGCAGCGGCGCTTCGCCTGCCCCAAACTGAACCCCGGCAATAGCGCCAACCTCGGTTGGGTCACCGCCGGCAGCCATGTTCCAAACCGTGCAGCCCACCAGGTCGCTGACGTACGTCGCGCCCGGTTCCAGCGGCGTCCGCTCAGCGGCCGGAATCTGCAACTCGCAGCCCACCAGGTGCTCTGCGTCGCTGATGGAATCCACACCGCAAAACTTGAGAATAAAATATCCCAAGTGCGGCCAGAAATCTTCCAGTTGCAACTGGCGGCGCGTTCCCCCGGGCTCCAGGGCATGAATTTTCCGGCGCTCGGCAAAACGCTCAGGAAAGTCAGTGTGGAGTTCTACGGCGACTTCGCCCCGCCGCCCCTGCGTCTTGAGCACGCGGGCGATGGTGATGAACTCTTCGGCTATTCCAGAATCTCCAGGGTAAAACGCTTGCGCAGTTTCATGCCGGCGGCGCTCAGGATGGTGCGAATGGAACGCGCCGTACGGCCCTGCTTGCCAATTACCTTGCCCAAATCGTTGGCCGCAACCCGCAGTTCCAATACCGTAACCTGTTCTCCATCAATAGCCTGGACAGAAACGTGCTCGGGCTCATCCACCAGCGCCCGGGCAATCTGCTCCACCAATGCGCGCATATCCCCACCCTGATCGTTCACCATCGGCACAACTCCTTGCGTGCGGGTGGTTTGCCTGTCTGCAACTTGACTCTTATGCCGCGGTCGGTGAGGCGGAAGCTTTGGCGAGCAGTTGGCTAACCTTGTGCGACATCTGGGCCCCCTTGGACAACCAGTGCTCGATACGTTCGCGCTTCAAGTCCAGGCTGGTGGGGTTGGTACGGGGATTATAGGTACCGACCACCTCCAGGGCACGGCCGTTGCGCGCGCGCTCTTTCTCGATCACGACCACACGGTAATAAGGCTGTTTGCGCGCACCCATGCGCGCCAGTCGAATCATTAACACGATAAAGGACCTTTCATCTGATTCTTGCCAGGGATGTACAACCACTTATTATCCCGTAAACTTCCAGCGCTTGGCAACCCCGGCCTGGCACGCACAAATGCCCGGCATCCCCCCGAGGAGATTTCCGAACTCCGAAAGCTAACTCGCATGATGGGTGCTTGTAAAGTGGAAACTACGTTATGTTCGGTTTGCAGAACTTGGGCTAAGCTCGCGGATTTGAACGATTCAACCGGGCAGAAATCACGCCCACCCCTTGGCTGGAGCCGATTCTGAACGAAATCCTCGCTTGGCTGGCGATTCCGGCTTCGGAATCCTGAACAAATAGTTCCTAACCTGGCAACTGGTCCAGAAACCGGACAAGTCCCTCCGGTTCCGGCCGCCGGGTATAGTCGGGATCGGCGCTGGCGTAGAGCACACTTCCGCTCCGCTCAAGGATACAGGTGGCGGGGATGGGAAGTTCCCAGCTCGCATCGCCATTGATAAACGGAAGATTAACAAACGTTCGGCTGTAAACCTGCTTCTGCTCCTCGGGAACGCGGTACACCAGCCCAAACTGGCGGCCTAGCTGGTTGCCCCCGTCGCTCAGCAAAGGAAAGCGCAGCTGGTGCTGATCGCGCATGAAGAACGACTGCTTAACTGTCTGGGGAGAAACGGCAATCAGGCCGGCTCCCGCTTTCTCAATCTGAGACAGGACAGAATTCATGGCCTCCAGCTGGGCAACGCAAAAAGGACACCAGCGTCCACGAAAGAAGCAAATCACCAGCCGGCCGCGGCTCAGCAGTTCCTTGGATGAAACAGATTTGCCGTCCTGATCGGGCAGATCGAAGCCTGGAGCGGATGCCCCCACAGCCAAAATTCGCCCAGCGATACCGGACGCCGCGAGTTGCTCCACCGTTTGCCGGTTGACCTGCTGTACATCGGCCGGAACATACTGCGCGGCCAGTGCCTTGCGTTCCTCCAGTTCTTCGCGCAGGGAAGCGGCATGCTGCTCCGGTTTGGACTCCTCAAGCCCGCGCCATTTCATAGCAACTGACCACTGACAACTGACTACTGCTTCTCTACATTCCCGGCAGTTTCATGCCCGCGAGCTTGCGGGCGAAGCTGGCCTTGCCCATGTCTTTGAACATCTTGCGCATCTGGGCGTACTGGCGCAGCAACTGGTTGACTTCGTGGATGGTCGTGCCGGAACCGCGGGCTATGCGCTTGCGGCGACTGCCGTTGATCACTTCGTGGTGGTCGCGCTCGTGGGGAGTCATGGAGTTAATAATGGCCTCCACCCGCGAAATTTCTTTTTCGTCCACCTTATCGGCCACGTTTTTAAGGTTGGAAAACGGCCCGATCTTAGGCAGCATGCCGATCAGGCTCTGCAGCGAGCCCATCTTCTTCACCTGCAGCAACTGGTCGCGGAAATCGCCCAGGGAAAAGCCGTCGCCGGCCAGCGCCTTTTGCGCCAGTTGCTCGGCTTTTTTCTTGTCCACCGTGGCTTCCGCTTTTTCGATGAGCGAAAGAATGTCGCCCATGCCCAGGATGCGGCTGACGATGCGGTCGGGGTGAAAGGGCTCCAGGGCATCGTATTTTTCGCCGATGCCGATGAACTTGATGGGCGCGCCGGTCACGTGGCGGATGGAGAGTGCAGCGCCGCCGCGGGCGTCACCGTCCATCTTGGTCAGCACCACGCCGGTCAGGGAGAGCTTCTTGTGGAATTCATCGGCGGATTTCACCGCGTCCTGGCCAGTCATGGCGTCGGCCACAAACAGAATTTCCTGGGGAGTGAGCAGCGCCTTGAGCGACTGCATCTCCTCCATGAGCTGCTCGTCAATGTGCAGGCGGCCTGCGGTGTCCACCACCAGCACGTCGCAGCCGCTGTTCACCGCCTCGCGCCGCGCTTCCTTGGCCAGGCGCTCCACGGTGGCCGTGTTCGCGTCTCCGACTTCGCCTTCATAAATGTTGGCGCCCACCGCCTTGGCCACTACTTTCAGCTGCTCGCGGGCAGCGGGGCGATAAACGTCCACGCTGACCAGCATGGGCCGGTGCCCGCCCTTCTGCAGCCAGTGAGCCAGCTTGCCCGAGGTGGTGGTTTTGCCTGAGCCCTGCAGACCGGCCATCAGCACCACCGTGGGTGGCTGCGAGGCGAACTTCAGCCGGGCGGTGTCCTGCCCCAGCAGATTCACCAGTTCGTCGCGCACAATCTTGATCACCTGCTCGCCGGGCGAGAGCGCGGTCATGACCTCCTGGCCGACGGCCTTTTCGCGGATATGGTCAATTAAGTCCTTCACCACCTTGAAGTTGACGTCGGCTTCCAGCAGCGCCAGGCGGAGTTCGCGCAGAGCCTCGCCGATGTTCTCCTCGGTCAGCTTGCCCTGGCCGCGCAAGTTCTTGAAGGTGCGCTGCAGTTTTTCAGTTAAGTTCTCAAACATATGGGCGTATAGATCCTGAAAGTAAGATGCGCGAGCGGGGTCGGCAGACGCGCCAGTTGTAGACTGCTCCATTTTACCAGCCCGCGAAGGCTCACTCCGGCAACTAACCCCATCATGCAAACCAAATTTTCATTTCTGTCATCTTGAGCGAGGGCGCACACCCGAGTCGAAAGACCCCTGCGTCATTGGAAGGCAGCAAACTGCATAAAGGAGTTTCTTAAGGAAATCGTAGAGAGAACTCCCTGGAACGCCTGTAGGAAGATGAGCCAACGCGGGGTCCTTCGGCTTCGCTCAGGATGACAGAAATGGAAATTTCCTTCGAGGACTAGCAGAACATTTAGGCTACCCAGCCGCCATCCTGGGGAATGACGACCTGTTTCACTAGCCCTGATGCCTCGACCTCGGCCGCCAACTGCTGGCGCGTGAGCAGGCAGTGGTTGATGGCCTCCATGTGCACGGCGATGACTTTGGCTGGCGCCGCCGCACGGCAAACGGAGATAACATCGGCGGCAGCCATGGTGATGGGGTCGCCTTCGAGGAAGCGGGCAGCGCCCGCATTGACCACGATGGCCGCTGGGCGAAACTGGGCAATCGCCTGCTGCACCTCCGCGCACCAGATGGTGTCGCCGGCAATGTAGAGCGGGTCCTCCCCCGGCCCGCGCAGCACGAAGCCGGAAACCGGCGCCATCTTCCTGCCGATCTCACCGGTTCCATGCTGCCCGGAGGTGCGTGTGACCTCCAGCGCATTCCAGATCAAACCGGTCTGCAATGGCTGGACGTGCGTGAATCCTTGGCCCTGCAGCTTCTGTGCATCTTCCGGCTGGCAAAGCAGAGGAACCTCCCTGGGAAGTTCGCGCGCCGCGGCGTCGTCCCAATGGTCGCGATGGGTATGCGTTACCAGCACCGCGTCCAGGTCCTGGGCAATTTCCTGGACGGTGGCCGGCAGCGGCACCAGGGGGTTCGGCCGCGGATTAGGGGAATTCTCAATGGCAGGCATTGCCCCTGGCGCGCTGAGCATGGGATCAATCAGGAGCTTGCGGCCGGCAAACTCCACAATCAGCGTTGCATGGCGCAGCAGACGAAGGCGCATGGAATTGACGATTGTAGATTGATGACTGACGATTGAAAAGCAAGAATGGCCACCCTGCCTGGCGAAAAGGAAAGCCTGTTTATTCCTCGGTGGCCTCTTTCACGATCGTGGTAGCAGCTGGGCTGGCGTCTTCCTTGTCCATGAAAATCAGTGCGGTCCAGGGGATGCCTTTCTCAACTGGTCCACCCTTGAGCGATTGAAGTTCAACTACTTTAGGAATGCGACGAACCTCTACGATGGTAAACACCCCGGTGCGCCCGTTCGCACCCACGCGGTCACCTTTCTTAGGGATGCGACCTTGCTGGGCGCCCGGTTTCCTGGTGTGTTCTGCCCAATGTCTCTCCAAGTCTTTCATGTTCTTCGATTTCATGACCACAGCATGGCACAGTTGCCTTGCCGGTTCTAGAGGGGAACACTCAAATGCACCATTACCTATGTATCCGATTTCACGCGCCCAAACTCCTCCCTGGCCGCAACCACGGTGTTGCAGTGAATGGCCACTGTGTCCTCCACGCGCCAGGCATAGCCGCCGGCAAAGGTCACCATTACTGGAATATTGCGGGCATGCGCCACCCGGAACACCAACTGGTCACGTTTTTTCAGGCCATCTATCGTCAGCTTCAACCCTCCCAGTTGGTCCTCGGCGTAGGGGTCGGCGCCGGCCACATAGCAAATCAGGTCAGGGTCGAACTGGCGCAGGCCGGAGCTGAAGGCGTTGTCCAGCCAGGCCAGATATTCGTCGTCGTCGATGCCATCGGGCAGGTTGACGTCAATCGAGGAGGGTGGCTTCAGCGCCGGATAATTGTGCTCCTGGTGGAGGGAAATGGTGAACACGCTGCCCTCCGGAGTTTCGGGATGCGGAATCTCCTCTGAGGGCAAGCCGAACATAGCCGCCGACCAGGAGGGCAGCGGCTGGGCCGCCGCGTGTGCCCGGCCAAAGATGGCAGCGGTGCCGTTGCCCTGGTGAACGTCGCAATCCACGGTCATGGCGCGGGCGATCTTGCCCGTCTTTTGCAGGTGCCGAATGGCCACAGCCACATCGTGGATCATGCAAAACCCCTCGCCATGGTCAGGAAAGGCATGGTGAAAGCCGCCGCCTATGTTGACGGCGCACTTCTCGGCCAGTGCGTGCTCGGCGGCCAGCATGGAACCGCCTGCTGCCAGCCAGAACGCCCGGACCAACTCAGCCGAATAGGGCACCTCCAGAGTGAGTTCCTCGCGCGCCGAAAGCGTGCCCGTTTTCAGTTTGTGCACGTACTCGGGCGTATGTACCAGCAGAATGTCTTCGTCGGCGGCCGGCTTGGGGAGAAGAAAGTCGGAGGCTTCGGCTATGTGATGGGCCAGCAAACGCTCCTTGATCAGGCGGTACTTCTCTGCCGGGAACACGTGGTCGCCGATGGGAAGGTAGTACCCGTCGCTGTAAACCAGCTTAAAGGGCAGCATGGCAATGTGTTAGCAGAGATCCTTCGCTGCGCTCAGGATTTCGGCTGGCGGCTCCCGCTTCGCTCACGCCCCCAAACCGCCTCAACTCCGCCCAGCGTTGAATGTGAGTTGCGTTCCGCGCTACACATAATATGCAAATTTCGGGCGGTGTGCGCCGCTGCCCTGCTTCTACTCTGGCCAGCAGAGGCAGTTTGCGTAAGTGGCAGCCTTGCATCTCAGGTTTCGGCGAAGTTTCTGGAGAGAGTTATGCGTCTGATCGATAGATTGTGGGCAGCGGAGCATCAGGGCAGGGATGCTGCCCGGGAGGGGTTCACCCGAGCCCGTACCAGCCTGGAGGAGGCGCAAAGCCGCTTGCGGCACAAAATGCGGATTCATCCCCACGCCATTAAGCCGCAAATCCCCGTGTTTGTCTCGCTGGAGGAGCAAAACGACTCCGCCGCATCGCCTCCACCGATCGTTACAGTTAACGGCCAGGACCTTCCTCCGGAGGAGCCAGAAACGAAGGAAGAAGCAGTGACTTAGGGCTATTTCTTCCGGACGGTAGTGGGCGGCACCGGGCGGTGGATGGGCACAATGGCTCCCTTGGAGGGATCGGCAGCGGCCGTGGCCCGGGTCAACACTTCCTGCTGAATGTAAGTAACGAATTCCTGGATTTGCCGCTGCATTTCCTCCATTCGTTCCCGCATTTGCAGGATGATGGCGATGCCGGAGATATTCACCCCCAGGTCGCGGGCGAGGGAAAGGATAAACTCGAGTCGCTGCAGGTCTTCATCGGTATAAAGACGGGTATTGCCCTCGGTACGTGAAGGCTTGAGAAGCCCTTCGCGCTCATATAGGCGTAGGGTTTGCGGGTGGATGCCGTACATTTCGGCGACCGCCGAAATCATGTAAGCACCGCGGCCCTTGCGCTTGCTAGCCATTTGATCCTTCGTTTCTCTCAGGATTTCGCCAGAGGGCTCAGACGCCCGCTAACGGCTCAATTTAACCACAGAGGACACAGAGGGCACAGAGATAACGCATTTCAAGAAGCCTGACGACGAACGGGATTGAATCAGCTGGCAATTTGTAATTGACTAATTTGTAATTTGGTAAGTAGAAGCCGCGGAGCCCTGCAACCCGCGTATTCCAGAAGAATCAGCTGGTCATCAACGGGTATCAGGGATGTCTTCCCCCAATGCCTTTTCTGAAGTGGTTTTTTGAAATGATCTGACTCTGTGCGCTCTGTGTCCTCTATGGTTAAGCAGGGGTTTGTGTTTCGGGGGCGGGGGCCAGCAGCCCGGAGTGGCGCAGGATTTCCATAATGCCGTAGGCCACCAGGCCGGCGCCGATCAGCAGAAGGGCAAAAACCAGCGAACTCATGCCCAGGATCTGCTCGCCTTCGCTGTGGACCAGGGCAAAGCCCAGCAGCAGCACGGGGAAGACACCCACCATTGCGGCGCCAAACATGCCGCCAGGCACACGGAACGGCCGCTCCAGTTTGGGTTCCCTGATCCGCAGAACCAGCAGCGCTACAAACTCCAGTGCCAGGCTGAGTCCATAGATCACGATGTCAATCGTCACCAGGCGCTCAAAGCCCAGTCCCAGGCAGAGGGCCCAGCCTAACGCGCACACCAGGATGGTGACGTAAGGCGCCCGCGTTTTGGGATGCTGCCGGGCAAAGACTCGCGGCAGCATGCCGTCCTGGGCCATTGCCAGAGGCAGGCGGGAGTAGCTCATCACCAGAGCGTTGAACATGCCGAAGCCGGACATCATGCCGCCGAGCACCAGGGCTATGCGCAGCCAGTTTCCACCGACCATGCGGGCGATGTCGGCCCAGGAGCCGGTTTCAAAAGCCGCGGGCGGGAGCGCCGTGGTCCACGCCGCCAGCACCGGCAGGATGTAGCTGAGCCCCACGATGGTCACCGCTGCCAGCAGTGCGCGCGGGTAGGTGCGCTGGGGGCGGTGAACTTCGGTGGCCACCGTGGTGGCGTTGTCCCAGCCCATGTAGTTCCACATGGCGATAAGCAAGCCGCCCACAATGCCCACGGTGGAGCCGCTGGGCGCGCTGGCCGTCGCCAAAGCGCCGTGGTGGAAGGGCGCCAGCACAACAATCAGCGCAAACGGAGCAGAAAGCAGAAAAAACAGCCACAGTGAGGTAGTGCCTACCACCTGCACGCCGGCGATATTCAGCAGCGCACATACGGCCACCACCGCCACACCTATCATCACGCCACGGTGCCCTTCCTGAAACCAGGGGAAGAGGCGGTCGAGGTAGGCGACGAACAGGGTGGGATAGATGGCCATGTCGAAAATGGAGGCCACCAGCGAGAGCCAGGCTTCCTGGAATCCCCAAAAATTGCCCATGGCGCGCCGCACCCAGGCGTAGTAACCGCCTTCGGCAGGGATGGAACTGGAGAGTTCGCCCAGCATGAGGGCAGTGGGCAGGCTCCACAACATGGGCGTGACCAGCAGGATGAGGACGGCAGCGCCGTAGCCGGCCCCGTGCACGATGTCTTCTGTGCCGTAGGTACCGCCGGAAACCATGAAGAAAGTGGCCGCCACCAGAGGCCACAGCCCGAGCTTCGAGGAAGCTTTCTTTTTCGCGATGAGCGGCTTGGGGGCCGCGGCCATGAACTCCTGGCTACAGCGGGCTGGGGTGCTGGCCAATTTCTATGGCTTCCTCCTCAGGCTTTCTCATGAGATGCGCTTACAAGCGCAGAATACACACATTTCCGAAGCTGTGAAAAAAATTTTGCAAAAAAAAGACGCGAGAGTGCCAGGTTGGGCTGTGCACGTCCGTGCGGGACCGAATTCACCGCCGAGACACACGACTCCACCGGCGAGAAGCACCGATCTCACCGCGGAGACGCCGAGCGCGCCGAGAAAATCTCCGCCAATGTCATGGCCGAGCTTCGAGCGGGCTCTCCTTGCAGACGGCTTCCTTTACGAATGCCATTCTGAGCGCAGCCGGCCGATTTGCTTGCAAATCGGCCGCCGGAGTCGAAGAACCCCTGCACTGGCCGGAGCGCCACATTTGTTCCAGGGAGTTCGTGAAGGTGGAGCAGGTCTTCAGGCCTGCATTAGAGGCACAGGAATGATGCGGGCTTTAGCCCCTGAGGTACATCCCCGCGCGTCCGCAATACCTCAGCGGCTAAAGCCTACTCCAGTTCAGCCGCTTCCATGCAGGGCCAAGGCCCTGCGCCACCCATTTCTGCCATAGCTGTCGCCACCAACCGGCGACGCAAGGCGAGTTGCGCTCGTCCGGACAGGCGAGGGCGCCTGTCCCCACACGTCCCCAGGCGTTGTTCCCGGCACTGCGAAAAGTCTAGAATCGTCTGTCATGAGCGCCGAGAGCACAACCAAACACGCCACGGTCAAGCTCCCTATCTACATGGATAACCATGCCACCACCCCGGTGGATCCGCGGGTGATGGAGGTCATGCTGCCCTACTTCATGGAGAAGTTCGGCAACCCGGCCAGCCATAGCCACGAATTTGGCTGGACGGCGGAGGCAGCTGTGGAGCAGGCGCGCCAACAGATTGCCGCGCTAATCGGCGCCCAGGCGAAAGAGATCGTCTTCACCTCGGGCGCCACCGAAAGCGACAACCTGGCTATTACCGGGGCCGCCACGGCGTGCAGCGGAAAAGGCGACCACATCATCACCGTGGTGACCGAGCACAAGGCCGTGCTCGACACCTGCCGCCACCTGGAGAAGGCGGGTTTCCGGGTCACCTACCTGACGGTGGGCAAGGACGGGCTGCTGGATTTGGAGGAACTGCGACGGGCCATTTCCGACAAGACCATTCTCATCACCGTGATGGCGGCCAATAACGAAATTGGCGTGTTGCAACCGCTGGCCGAAATTGGCCGGCTCTGTCGCGAGCGCGGCGTGCTGTTCCATTCCGACGCTGCCCAGGGGGCGGGCAAGATTCCCATCAATATTGACCAGCTCAACCTGGACCTGCTCTCCATTTCCGGGCACAAGATGTACGGGCCCAAGGGAGTAGGCGCGCTCTATGTGCGGAGTAAGCCGCAGGCCTGCGTGGCGCCTCTCATCCACGGCGGTGGACACGAACACGGGATGCGTTCGGGCACGCTGAACGTAACCGGCATTGTCGGACTGGGCAAGGCCTGCGAAATCTGCGCCCGCGATATGGAAGAAGAAAACCCGCGGCTGGCGGCGCTGCGCAACCGGCTGAAAGAGGCGATCCTGGGGCGGCTCGAGGATGTGCACGCAAACGGCAGCCTGGAGCACCGCTTGCCGGGCAACTTGAACCTGGCCTTCGGGCACGTGGATGCGGAGGCGCTGCAGATGGGCCTGCGTGACGTTGCGGTTTCCAGCGGTTCGGCCTGCTCTTCGGCCTCAATTGCACCTTCGCACGTGCTCAAGGCCATCGGCATGCCGGAGAACTATGCCGCCATTCGCTTCGGCATTGGCCGCTTCAACACCGAAGCCGAAGTGGACTACGTGGCCGAACGCATCTGCAAGACAGTGGAGAGTTTGCGCGAATTATCGCCGGAGTTCGAGTCAAATAAAGCAGTGAGATAGGAGTCAGGGCTCAGGAGTCAGGAGTCAGCGGGCGGAGGGTTTGCTGACTACTGACTCCTGACTCCTGACTACTTCTTCAAATATGCACAACCGTCCGGCCATCGAAATCACGCCCAAAGCGCTAGCCGAGATTCACGCCGCCCTGCGCCGCGACGGCATTTCGCCGCAGCACGGCGGCATGCGGCTGAGAGTTGAAGGCGGGGGCTGCGCCGGGCTGACCTGCCGTGCCCTGGTCGAGGCGCAGCCGGGTGAGCGGGACCGCATTCTGCAGGTGGATGGGGCGCGCCTGTTCCTCGATCCCCGGTCATTTATTTTTCTTTTCGAATCCACCCTGGACTACCAGGAAACGCCTCCGGCTGGCTTTACCGTAAAATCCAAGCACGGCACCAACGGCTTCTGCGGCTGTGCCAGCCCGAGCTAACCTTTACGCTCTTGGATTGGTCAACATAACAAAAGACATTTGTTTGCACGCTACGGCAAAATTCCCGTCTGAGGGAAAACACAACACCTCATTCAAGATTTTGTACCCAAGCCATATCTGACGACTCCCTTCCCGGCGGATTGCGCCGCGTTCGTCCTTCCATAAATTTCGGGCCCGTTTCTGTTGCAAATTCACAATGAGGTGATGAATGAATCGCAAAGTACTGGCTGTGTGCTTTTGTGCCGTATTTGCCTCTTGCGTCATGGCGTCCGCTTATGGGCAACAGCAGCGCCTACCCCAAATGAAAGTCTCCTTCCAATCGCGTTCCGTTCATGGAACGATATCAGCGGGTGCGAATGCAGCCGCACAACTTCCGCAATTCAACTACACAGTGATATCCAGCCGGGATGGCAACAGCTACTCGGGGGTGATGGTGGGCGACGATCCATTCACCACATCCGGAAGCGTAAACGTGCCGACGGAGCTGGTGCCCGTAATCCTCAATATTGGCGGCACGGTCATGGATCCAACCGTGCCCGACACTCACTGCCTGGGCGGCCGTGTGCCCGATACTGTAATCCAGCAGTCGCCCATGTTCAGTGCGGCGAAGTTTGTCTTTGGACACACCAATGTAGGTACTACGCAATACATTGATGCCTTTCAGCGGGCCAACTTTTTTGAGGTGGAGAACCGAGTCACCTTTCACACCACCCTTGGCCTGAACATCCTGGATCCCGTTCTGGTGAACGTGCCCGCCGCCGATGGCGCCACCTTTGCCAGCGGGCTTTTTGTTGGGGGCTGCCCGGGTGGCGTGTTTGCAACCGTGAACATCAATTTCTTTGCTCCGCTGGTTGAAGGGCAGATTTTGCCTTCGCTGGTGGCTCAGGGAAAGGTGAATCCCGGCACCTTCCCCATCTTCGTGATCTACAGCACGGGCATGACGCTGGGTCCTCCGGGGAACTTGAAGAAATGTTGCGTGGGCGGCTTCCACAGCGCGCTTCTTGCCTCCAATGGCGCGGCGCAGACCTTTTCCATACTTGACTTCGACGCCACCGGAGTCTTTGGCACGGGCGCTCTGGATACGGCCATCATGTCCCATGAAGTCGGGGAATGGATGGATGATCCCATAGGCAACAACCCAACTCCTGCCTGGGGCCACACCGGACAGGTGGGGGGATGCCAGAACAACCTGGAGGTCGGCGACCCGCTGACCGGAAACCTAGTTCCGAACGTAACGCTGAACGGCTTCACCTACCATCTGCAGGAACTCGCGTTCTTTTCCTGGTTTTACGGGGCGCCCTCCATTGCCGTGAACGGAATGTTCTCCGACAATGGCACCTTCACGACCGATGCCGGGCCAGTTTGTACAACCAAGTAAGCGCGCAACAACGGGGTCGGAAATCTCCAATTTTCGGCCCTTCGTCATTTAGGGTGGGAGCGGGTGTTCACCTGGGCTGTTCGCCGCTCTCGATAAGCGGGATAATGACAGCGGGCTGTGGCCGACCACGGCCATCTTTGTCACCTGGGACGATTGGGGGTGGCTGGTTCGATCACGTGGACCCGCCTGAAGTGGAGAAGTGGACCGACGGGACCCAGTTTCGCTATGGCTCGCGCGTGCCCTGACTCGTACTGAGCCCGTATGCGAAGCCGGGCTATATTTCTAAGACGCAGCATTCACACGTCAGCCTGCTTAAGGAGACTCTGATTAAGTCCTCCCTTTCCACAGTGAGTACAGATAAAGTCATGCCAGCATGACCACTCTCGGGAGGCAGAGGACGCTGGCGATGATGACGGGATTTGAGCGGTATACAAAGAAGACGCGCCGGGCGATGTTCTTGGAAGAGATGGAGCAGGTGGTGCCGTGGGACAAGTTGTGCGCCCTGATCGAGCCGCACTATCCCAAGCCGGGCAACGGGCGACGGCCGAAAGAACTGGAGCAGATGCTGCGGATTTATTTTCTGCAGCAGTGGTTCAACCTGTCGGACCCAGCGGCGGAAGAGGCGCTCTATGACTCGGCCGTGTTGCGCGACTTCGCGAAGATTGATCTGGGGGCGGAGCCGGTGCCGGATGAGACCACGATCTGCAAGTTTCGCCACCTGCTGGAGGAGCACAACCTGGGAGAAGAGATACTGAGGACGGTGAACCTGCACTTGCAGGCCAAAGGGGTGCGCATCACCACCGGGACGATCGTAGACGCGACCATCATTCACGCGCCTTCTTCGACCAAGAACCGGGACCAGAGCCGGGATCCGGAGATGCACCAGGCGAAGAAAGGCAAGCAGTGGTACTTCGGAATGAAGGCGCATGTGGGCGTGGACAGCAAGATGAAGATCATTCACACGGCGGTGGTGACGGCGGCCAACGTTTCTGATGCGGCGGTCTTGCCCGACTTGTTGCATGGGGATGAAACGCGCGTCTGGGGTGATGGCGCCTATCAGGGACAGAGCGAGGTGATTCGTGAATGCGCTCCGCGAGCGCGGGATTTCACCCAGCGGCGCTGCCGCTATAAGAATCAGATCGTGGACGAAGTGGCCTGGGCGAAAAACCGGACGAAGTCGAAGGTGCGGGCGAAAGTGGAGCACGTGTTTCAGGTGCTCAAGCTGAAGTTCGGGTTCGTGAAAGTGCGCTATCGCGGGCTGAAGAAGAACGCGCACCGGCTGTTCGTCACCTGTGCGCTGGTCAATCTCTTTGTCAGCCGCAAGAGGCTGCTGCGGGCGGCAGTCGCGTAAGCCGTCGGTCTGCCACCCTGGCAAGGCGCAAACACAGTCTGCGACCGAGCGCAAAAACGAATCTCTCATAAGCTGGAGTTCGCGGCTAAGTGCCATGCTTATTCAGAGAGTCCTTAAGTTGTGTGCCGGGGTTTTCGGCTTACCGGCGTTGAACCAGCGCATGGCGCAGTCTGATGACATGAGCGACTGCTTCAACTTTCAGCAGGCGCCCGCAGGCCCTCCGAAGTAACTGTCCTACACACATCTTTTCAGAGGTGTAGCCAGCTTAATCCTGTAAGGCGTACTGCTTACCATCCCTGCTACAATCGCGCTGCGCTGGCGAGGCGAAGTCAGGCGCTCGGCGGAAAGAGCGAATGCGATGAGAACCTGGGCTGATTCCATCCTTCTATTGGCGGCAACGACCGCCCTACCGGGGCTGCTGGCGTTTGCCGCTGCAAGCCCAGATAAGCCTGCGACCGAGAGCGCCGCCATTAAAGAAGTGCGGCAGTTGAACGCGCAGGAAGTGCAGGCCATGCTGCACTCTAACGCGGACTCCCTGGCGCGCCTGTGGTCGGATGATTTGGTGGTCAACAATCCGCTCAACAGGTTTGTGGATAAGCAACAGGTCTTGGACCTGGTGAAGACCGGGTTTCTGGCGTTCACTTCCTACGAGCGGCAAATTGAATACATCCGTGATTACGGCAATACGGTGATTGTCGCCGGACACGAGACGCTGGTCTTCAGCGGAAAAATGCCCAATGCCGGCAAACCGCAGCGCCTTCGCTTCACTGCGGTATGGATGAAACAGCACGGGCGCTGGCAGGAAGTGGCCCGGCATGCCGATATCGTGCCGCCGCAGTAGCACTCCAGCGAGAGGAACTTGTAGTTACATCCCTTTATACCGTAACCGTTCGTTCGTCTTAGACCTAGGTCATCGGCTCTGACCCACCGAACCGGGAATGAGTGCTGCCAGCACCAAGAACACAACGAAGATTAGAAGAACAAATGCGATACTTCCCAGAATGCCCCATCCGATCGCGACCCAACCGCTGGAGGGCACAACATCCGGATTTGAGGCTTCCCACTCTCGAAACTCGTGTTCCATGAATACCGGAAAAATCAGTAAGAATGCGATCTCAGCGCCGACGCCAACGAGTCGGGAGAGAGTGTCAGGAATAAAGAACAGAATTATGGCCTCTAATACAGAGAATCCGAGCGCAAGAGAGAAGACTTTTCTCGCGATCTGGTGGTGCCCCATGCGCCGCAGACTAATGGCCACGATCTGAGCCCCTGCGAAAGGGCCAAAAAAGAACGCAATCCGCCCGGCAGTTTTTGGTCGCCATGGAGCCTTAGGAGTCTCGGCGGGCGAGGGCGGTCCCAGCGTATAGGAATCTGTGCCTGAAACGAGTCGCGCCGCATCCACGTTCGATTGAGGGTGATTGCCGAACGTCGTCATAGGGATGGAGCGAAATGGTAGATGATTCGAGTTGAGCGAAACAATAAGTTGCCGGGTACTAGGTACCCGGTACTTCCCCCTGATACAATCGCGCCCGCTATTAGCCAAATACCCATGCCTGACATTCTTCCTGGCCAACAGCGCGAGCACCTTCTGAAAGCGGCGCGCGAAACCATGGCCCGGGCCTACGCGCCTTATTCCAAATTTCTGGTCGGCGCCGCCATCCTCACCGAACTGGGCGAGGTATTCACCGGCTGCAATGTGGAAAACGCCTCCTACGGGCTGACCATGTGCGCCGAGCGCACCGCGATTTTTTCCGCGGTAGCCCACTCTGGAGCCCAGAACGTCCGCCTTCGTGCCATCGCGGTGACAACTCCCGACGACGTTGCCTGTTCGCCCTGCGGCGCCTGCCGCCAGGTGATCTGGGAATTTGGGCCGGAGGCGGTGGTTCTGTTCCGTGCGCAGGAGGGGTGGAAGGAAACGCCCATCCGCGATCTTCTGCCGGAGGGCTTTCTGCTGCTGTGAGCCAATCCTCGCCCAGCCTGGCGCCCTTTCGCGCGGTGGACGCCATCCGCAAAAAGCGCGACGCACAGGAGCACACGCGTGAAGAAATCGAGCAACTGGTTGCCGGCTACACCCGCGGGCAAATTCCCGACTACCAGATCGCGGCCTGGCTCATGGCGGTGGTGCTGAAGGGCATGACGCGGGGGGAGACCGCCGCTCTCACCGAAGCCATGCTGCGTTCGGGCAAGGTGCTGGACCTTTCCTCGCTGCCGGGAGTGAAGGTGGACAAGCACTCCACCGGCGGTGTGGGGGATAAGACATCGCTGGTGCTGGCGCCGGTGGCCGCGGCCGGCGGCCTGCTCGTGCCCATGATCAGCGGCCGCGGCCTGGGCCACACTGGCGGCACGCTGGACAAGCTGGAGGCCATACCCGGCTTCAACGTGAACCTGGCCCTGCCTGAATTTCTGCGCGTGCTGCGGCAGTGCGGCTGCGCCATGATCGGGCAGACAGCGGAGATCGCCCCCGCGGACAAAAAGCTTTATGCCCTGCGCGATGTGACCGCCACGGTGGAGAGTCCGTACCTCATCTGCGCCTCCATCATGAGCAAAAAGCTGGCAGAGGGCATTGACGCGCTGGTGCTCGACGTGAAAACCGGCAGCGGCGCCTTCATGAAGAAGCAGGAGGACGCAGCGTTTCTGGCAGAGCTCATGGTTGAAACCGGGCAGCGCATGGGCAAGAAGGTGGTGGCGCTGCTCACCGACATGGACCAGCCCCTGGGCCGAAAAGTGGGCAATGCGCTCGAGGTGGAGGAGTGCGTGGAAGTTTTGCGCGGCCAGGGCTCCGACGATTTGCGGCGGCTTTGCCTGGAACTGTGCGGCTGGATGTTCCACCTTGGCGGCGGCAGCGCGAGCGTGGAAGAAGGCAAGAAGCTGGCGGCTGAGATCATCGCCTCCGGCCGCGGTCTGGAGAAATTCCGCGACATGGTGAAGCTGCAAGGCGGCGACGCGCGAGTGGTGGACGATCCTGGCCGCCTGCCGCAGGCAAAGCAGAAAACCGACGTGCTCAGCCCGCGCGAGGGATTCGTAACCGCCATTCAGTGCGAGCAGGTGGGAGTCGCCGGCATGCTGCTGGGTGGAGGGCGGGAGAAGAAGGAAGACAGCATTGACCCCGCGGTAGGCCTCGTACTGCACAAAAAGGTGGGTGACCGCGTTGTCCGGGGCGAGCCGCTGTGCACCATCCATTACAATTCCGAAACACGGGTGGCGGCAGCGCGGCAGATGGTCGAGGCGAGTTACCGCATAGCCGATCAGCCTTCTGCTGTCCGGCCGCTGGTTCACGGCTTGATTTGCGGTACAGAAATCGAGGGTAGCTAACAATGGGGCGCTTCACCGGCATCCTAGGGCTGCTGACCATGCTGTCCCTGGCGTACATCTTCTCCACGAACCGCCGCGCCATCCGCTTTAAGACGGTGGGCTGGGGCCTCGGCCTGCAGTTTGCGTTTGCGGTGCTGGTGCTGCGCTGGGAGGTGGGAAGAAAAGTCTTCCAGGTGATCGGCGACTATGTCACCCGGCTGCTGTCCTACTCGTTTGCCGGCTCGGAATTTGTTTTTGGCGAGCTGGGCAAGAAGAGCTCGCACCTGGGCATGTACTTCGCCTTCCAGGTGCTGCCCACCATCATCTTCATCGCCGCGTTTTTTGCCGTGCTCTATCACTACGGCATCATGCAGTTCATCATCCGCCAGGCGGCGCGGGTGATGACCCGCTTCATGGGCGCCAGCGGGGCGGAGTCGCTGAACGTGGCCGCCAGCATTTTTATGGGGCAGACGGAGGCACCGCTGACCATTCGGCCCTATCTGCCGGACGTGACGCGCTCCGAGCTGATGACCATCATGACCAGCGGCATGGCCCACGTTTCCGGCGGCATCATGGCCGCCTACATTATGTTCGGCATTGACGCTAAGGCGCTGCTCAGCGCCGTCATCATGACCGCCCCGGGCACCATTTTGATTTCCAAAATGCTGGTGCCGGAGACAGAAAAGCCCCTCACCGCCGGCAAGGTGGAAATGGCGGAGATGGAGGATAAGAGTGAAAACGCGATTGGAGCCATAGCCCGCGGCACCACCGACGGCCTGTATCTGGCGCTCAACGTGGCCGCCATGCTGATTTCGTTTTTGGCGCTGATTGCGCTCTGCAACGGCATTCTCGGTGGCATTCATAATGGGTTGGCGCACTATGGCTTCACCCATTTTCCTTCTACCCTGCAGACCATTTTCGGCGTCATCTTCGCTCCCATTGCCTGGGTTATCGGAGTTCCCTGGAAGGATTGCATGGCGGTGGGCAACCTGCTGGGCACGCGCATGGTGATGAACGAACTGGTGGCGTTTTCCATGCTCGGGCCGCAGAAGGCGGTGCTGGCGCAGCGCTCGTTCACCATTGCCACGTTTGCGCTGACCGGCTTTGCAAACTTCAGCTCCATCGGCATTCAGATCGGCGGCATCGGGGCGCTGGCGCCTAACAAGAAGGGCGAACTGGCGCGCCTGGGTCTGCGGGCCATGCTGGCCGGCACCATGGCCAACATGATGTCGGCCTCGATTGCAGGAATGCTGCTGTAGGCCGGCAAGGGATCTTCTCCTGTATTTTTCTTCTCGATTTGCCATTGATCGTTGATTCAGAGCAAGCCCAGTCCCGCAGGGACGTCATGTTAAAGCCCAGGACGGAAGTCCTGGGAAAGGGAAGCAGTATGAATCCGGAGTCCCGAGGGACGGCACAGGGATTTCACATGTCCTCGTGATATTGGGCACAGACAAACCAGCGCATCGGGCGAAGCATTGAAACCGTAGGCCCATGTCGCACTCGTATCCCAATATCCTCGTTCATTGCGTGTTCAGCACACGCGAACGGCGGCCGATCATTCCCCATGATCTCCAATCAAAGCTGTGGCATTACGTCGCGGGCATTGCAAAGAACCATTGGGCTTCTGTACTGGAGTGCGGCGGCACCACCAACCACCTACACGTCCTGCTGGTCCTGCCATCCGATATGCCCCTGAGTAAGGCCGTCCAGATCCTGAAGGCCAATTCCTCGCGCTGGCTGGGTGAGCACGGAATTGATTTCGCCTGGCAGGAAGGCTATGCAGCATTCAGCGTGAGCGCCTCGCAATTGGCTTCCGTTCGGGAATACATTCAGAACCAAGCTGCACACCACCAGCACCGCAACATTGAAGAGGAATTCATTGCGTTGTTGAGGAAATCGGGCATTGCCTACGACCCGAAACATGCCTTGGGCTGAGTGTCGTGCCTACGGCACTCGGATTAGCTACCGATCTTGTCCCAGGACTGCCGTCCTAGGCTCTAACATGACGTCCCTGTCGGGACTAGCTCTTGCCACATTGGAACATCGCGGCGCTTCGGACTTCCGTCCTGGGCCGGACTGCCGCTGCCTATCCAAAATTTGGCTATCTTTGATAAGCTTATTCGCCGCTTGGCCGATGGATTCCGGCTGGGCCTTCACCAAATGTTTCCCCGCGCTTTCAACTATCATCGCGCCGGCTCGCTGAAAGATGCGGCCAGCATGCTGCAGCAGTTGGGCCCTGAGGCCAAGCTGCTGGCCGGCGGGCAGAGCCTGATTCCGCTGATGAAGCTGCGCTTCGCCAGTCCTCCGCACCTGGTGGACCTGAATTTCATTCCCGGAGCTTCTTACGTCAAGCAGGAGAGCGGCGGGCTGCGGATAGGCGCGCTCACGTCGCACGCCGACATTGAGGATTCTTCGGCGGCTGCAGCCATTCCCATCCTGCACGATTGCGCCGCCGGCATTGCCGATGTGCAGATTCGCAACCGCGGCACCATCGGCGGCTCGGTGGCGGAAGCTGATCCCAGTGGCGACTGGGCGCCGGTACTGCTGACGCTGGCCGCGGAGGTGCGCTGCCTTGGGCCCAAGGGCGAGCGCACGGTTCCAATTTCCAAGTTTTTTCTGGATGCTTACACCAGCGCGCTGGGTCACGACGAATTGATCAGCGAGATTGTGGTGAAGTCGCCGCCTAAGGGTACTGGCGGCGCGTATCTGGCGTTCAAGCGCTCGGCTCCGGTTTACGCCAGCGCCAGCGCGGCGGTGCGGGTCGCTGTGGAAGACGGGGTTTGCCGCGATGCCGCCATTGTGCTGGGCGCGGTGGGCCTTACTCCGGTACAAGCAACCGAAGCGGAAGCGGCTTTGCGCAACAACCAGATCACTCCAAAAACCATGGAAGCGGCGGCCGAGGCAGCGCGGGCGGCAGCTGATCCGCAGCCCGACATGCGCGGCTCGGCTGAGTACAAGCGCCAACTGGTGGCGGCGCTGGTCAAACGCGCTTTGGAAGTCGCGCTGAAACGGGCGCGCGGAGAGAAAGTCGAATTGGGCCACATCTATGCCTGAGCAAGAGCAACTGGTGGCGATCCGGGTGAAGGTCAACGGCAAGGAGCACAAGCTGCAGGTGGAGCCGCGCCTGCTGCTGGTGGAGTTGCTGCGCGAGAACCTGGACCTGACCGGCACCCACGTCGGCTGCGATACCAGCTACTGCGGCGCCTGCACCGTATTGCTTAACGGCAAGGCGGTGAAGTCCTGCACCGTTCCGGCGGTGCATGCCGATGGCGGCGAAGTGCTCACGGTCGAGGGCCTGGCCAGGAACGGCGAACTGCATCCCATCCAGAAGGCGTTTGGCGATTCCTATGGGCTGCAGTGCGGATACTGCACGCCCGGGCTGCTGATTTCCACGTACCAGCTGCTGCAGCGAAACTCCAATCCCAGCGACAAAGACATTCGCAAGGCGATTGCCGGCAATACCTGCCGCTGTACCGGCTACCAGAACGTCTTCAAGGCGATTAAGGCTGCGGCTAAGGGGGCATAAACATGGCGATCAAGTTTGGCGGAGAGTTCGATGTAAAGCGCAGCCCGGAAGAGGTGTACGACTTCCTTACCGACCCCCAGAAGTTTGGGCCGCTACTGCCCGATTTCCAGGGCATGTCAGTGCAGGACCCGACCCACTTCACGGTGAAGGTGAACGTGGGCGTCTCCTATATCAAGGGGACGGCGGAAGTGAAAATGATTCTGGCGGAGGCAAATCGGCCGGGTCGAGCCAAGTACACGGGGCAGGGGAGCGTGCCCGGCGGAGGGGCGAACATTGTTGCTGGTTTCGACTTGAGCGGAGCCAATGGAGGTACCAAGGTAGCCTGGGCGGGTGAGGCGCAGGTGTTTGGCAAGCTCGCATCCATCGCTGGCGGACTGCTGGAGCCGCTGGGCAAGAAAAACGTGCAGAAGCTGATTGACGCGCTGCAGGCGGCGCTCGCGGCGCAGGGTGCGACTGCTGCGCCGGCGGCTCCATCGCCCGCGGGCAGCGGTGATGCGAGTCTGGCAAGCTAAGTACCCAGTATCTAGTACCCGGTACCCAGTACCTAGACCGCAATCAGCTAACGGCCTGCGGAGACCAGAAAAGCAAATCAGCAAGAACTGCCAGCCCTGAAAGGGCAGGATGTGACAGCCCAGGACGGAAGTCCTGGGTAAGAGCGGCTATACAAAGCGAGTCCCGCAGGGACGGCACAGGCAAATGGCTGACGACCACAAAAGCAACGGGCACAAGCGCTGGGTAGGGCAGAGTGTGCCGCGCAAGGAAGAAGGACGACTGCTGCGCGGCCAGGGCAAGTTCATTGACGACATCAAGCTGCGCGAAATGCTCTACCTCGCCTTCGTGCGCTCGCCGTACGCTCACGCGCGCATCGTGAACGTGGACACCACGGCGGCCGAGGCTCTGCCCGGCGTGGCAGCGGTGCTGAGCGGGCGGGAGGTCGAGTCGCTGACCAGCCCTTTCATTGAGATCGGGCCGGACCAGTGCCAGAAAATCGCCGATTACCCTATGGCCGGCAGCAAGGCGCGCTTCCAGGGCGAGCCGGTGGCGGCGGTGGTAGCCGAAACGCCGCGCCTGGCCGAGGATGCTGCCGAACTGGTGCAGGTGGATTACGAGGCGCTGCCCGCTGTTGTGGATGCGGAACAGGCGGAAAAGAACGAAGGCATTCTGCATGACGGCGCCGGCACCAACGTGGTGTGGAGCGGCGTTTTCGAGTATGGCGATGTGAAGAAGGCCTTCAGTGAGGCCGCCAGCGTGGTGGAGATTGACCGTTTGCACTTCCACCGCTTCTCCAGCACGCCGCTGGAGCCCAACGTCATCATCGCGCAGTGGGACAACAAAGACGGCCGCCTCTACTACTGGTGCAACAATTCATTCCCGTCGTTTGCCATCCAGTTCCTGGCGCCACACCTGAAAATTCACATTGACCAGATCCGGGTGCAGACCTTCGACATCGGCGGCAGCTTCGGCATCAAGATCACCAACTACACGCAGATGGCGGTGTGCGCCCTCGCCTCGCGCAAGTGCGGCGGGCGGCCTATCAAATGGGTGGAAACGCGCACCGAGCACATGCTCTCCAGTGCCCACGGCAACGAGCGCACATTCCTTAGTACGCGCGTGGCCCTGGACAAAAACGGCGTGATCACGGCGATCGACTCGCGTCACATTGACGACTGCGGCGCGTATCCCCGCTACGAGCCGCTAGGCTGCGTGATCTGGTCGCAGGTGTTCCCCGGGGTGTACCGCTTCAGGAACGCTAAGATTGATTTTACCCAGGTGGTGACCAATAAATGCCCGGTGGGACCAAACCGCGGTTATTCGCGCATGCAGCATCTGTGGTTCCTGGAACGGGTGTGCGACATCTGTGCCCATGAATTGAAGATTCCCGCCGACGAGATGCGCCTGCGCAACTACGTCCGGCCGGAGGAGATGCCTTACACCACACCCAACGGCTGCGTGTACGATTCCGGCAACTATCCGAAGATGCTGGAAGTGGCCAAGAAGCTGATTGGCTGGGAGGAGTGGAGGCGCAAGCAGGCCGAGGCGCGTCGAGATGGGCGGCTGATCGGCATTGGCATTGGCACCACGCTCGACTCCGGCACCAACAACTTCGGGCAGTCGCAAATCGTCAATCCCTATGCGCCGTTTTCCGGCAACTCGCAGGGGGCGAAC
>DATEGI010000325.1:0-5935 GCA_035280205.1 Terriglobales bacterium
GGCCGGACGCATCGTTGGCTTCATTTCTGCGGCGCTCGCCGCCAGAGGAAGCACCGCTGGCGCCTCCGACTTGGGCGGAGCACTGGGCGTGGTGGCCAGTCCTGGCCAGGATTGCTGCGTCGGCCGAAGCACCGGTGGCGCGACTGGTTCTTCGCGTGGCGCCGGTTCCGGCGCAGGTGACCTGGGTTTTTCCCACGCTGGTGCAGCACCGACTGGCTTCTCCCATGCTGGTACAGCGGGCGCTGCTTTTTCGAAAGCCGGTGCAAGCGGTACCGGCTTTTCCAACGCCGGCGCGGCGGCAGCCGCGCTGCCCGAGGAAGCTGACGTCACCGAAACAGGCTTGGCGGATGCAGGCTGCGGACCTAAGCGATCCAGCGCCGCCGTCAATTCGTCAAACATTTCAGCCGGTGGCCGCCCTTGGGCCGTGTGCACAGCATGCGTTTGCGGCGTAGGAGGCAGGCTGAGCGGCTTCTCGGCGGAAACGCTGCTCGCGGCCGGGGCTTCGCTGTGTGGGCTGCCGGCATCGCCCATCAGGCCGCACGCCGCCCGCAACGTGCTCTCCACCTGCTTGAGAACAATTGGCTTTTGAATAACGAAATTCTCACCCGCCCGGGGACCGCCGCGGCTGGCGTTCTGCGAGCCCACAATCGCGATGGTGATGGACTTTTTGCTGGCCGTCGCCATACGAGCGCTCTGCAGCACCCAGCCCGCTCCCTGCTCATCTTCGCAATCCACCAGGATGGCGTCGAAGTGCTGATCCATCAGTCGCTTAGCGGCGGCAAAAGGCTCGCTGCAGGGCTCCACCGAAACGTCCAGGTCTTTCAGCAACCGGGCCAGGGTCTGGACGAGATCGGCGTCCTTGGAGAGCAGCAGCGACTTAAAAGCCATGACAAAGTTCAATTTAGGTCGGCTGTACCGCCCCAACAAGTAACGCAGGTAACTGGACCTTGGTACTTAGGGCTGTAGTCTTCGCAGGGCTCACACGTCGAACAATCCGAGCCGAAGGACCGCGAGGGTTACACCTGGCCGATCCGTGGCCCTGTGTTACGCTGGTCTGCTCCGCGGATGAAATTTGCCCCCATCGCAGGTCTGCTGCTGGCAAGCCTGCTCGGCTGTGGTACGCCGGGTGTACCTCTGCCGCCTTCCCTGGACCTGCCCCAGCCAGTGCTGGATCTTCGCGCTTCCCGTAAAGGTGACACGGTCACCCTGTTCTGGACTGTGCCCCGGCAAACTACCGACCGCACCAACATCCGCCGGCGCCGCCTCGGTCCCACGCGCCTCTGCCGCAGCCTGATGGTCGCCATGACGCAATGTACCGACCAGGTCAGGGAAGTAGATACCCCCGCTCTGGTCACTGCAGGCGAAGCCGCTGCCGAGGCCAAGGCGAAGGCCAACGCTTCAAGCAAAAAGCCGCAGCCGACTCCAGCCAAAGCCACTCCGATACCAGCCAGTGCGACCGACTTTCTTCCGCGAGCGCTTGGGCAGCAGAATCCCACCGGCTTCGTTCACTACGCTGTCGAAACCCTGAATATTCGCGGGCACAGCGCCGGTCTCTCCAATCAGGTCCAGGTGCCACTGGCGCCGACTCTGCCCCCGCCCACGGACTTGGCCGCACAGGTCACAGCCGATGGTGTCCTCCTCACCTTTACAAGTATTCTCCACCAGCCGCCGGCGCCGGAGTTGAGCTATGTCTGCCGTGTCTTCCGCGAACAGCAGGGCAGCGCCACGCCCGTTTTGCTGGGAGAACTGCAGCCAGGCACTTCGCCGCAAACTCAGTTCGTGGACCGCTCTTTGGAGTGGCAGAAGACTTACAGGTACTGGGTCACCGTGGTGACTCAGGTTCAGCGCAATGGCCATACCGAAGGCGAGGTGGAGGGCGACAACTCAGCTCCGGTCACTGTTTCCGCCAATGACGTTTTTCCGCCGGCCGTGCCCGCCGGTCTGCAGGCCGTTTTTTCCAGCGTGGGACAGCAGCCATATGTGGATTTGACGTGGGCCCCCAATACGGACTCCGACCTGGCTGGTTACAACGTCTACCGGCGCGAGAATAATGCTCCATGGACGCGCATCAACTCTGCCCTCCTCCCCACACCTGCCTACCGCGATGGCAACGTGGCCGCGGGCCGGACTTACTTCTATGCGGTTACCGCCGTGGATGTGCATGGCAATGAGAGCGTGCGCTCGCCGGAGGCGAAAGAAGAAGTACCCAGTTCCTAGTACAAAGTACCTGGTTTGCATCACTTTGTTGCCGATCGGCGCCGCAGCCAGAAAAAGCATTTAATGCTTGGCAATTTGGCCGCAAGCCTTGAGGATAGTGGTTCCTGTAGCTTGTAGTTGGTGGGCATCGGAGCCAACTACCAGCTACTAACTACCGGCTACCTAAACAGATCGAGGAAACTCGAAACTTTGAAACCTGAAACCTTGAAACCGATCCCATGAAATACTGCCGCTTCACGCACGAAGGACAAATCCGCTACGGCCTGGTTGAACCGGTGGCCGGGGAAGAGCACATCACCCGCCTGCTGCTTACCGCCCCGCACCTGGGCGAAGGCGAACTCGACGAATTGCCCAGCCGGCGCATGCAGCAGGTGCCCCTTGATGACGCCGTCCTGGTAGCGCCGGTTGAACCCAGCAAGATTGTGTGTGTTGGGCGCAACTATATCGAGCATGCCAAGGAACTGGGGCACCCCATCCCCACCGAACCGCTGCTCTTTCTCAAGCCCAACTCTTCTTTGTTCAATCCTGGAGGCGAAGTCCGCCGGCCCACCGCGCTCTCGCAGCGCGTGGACCATGAAGGCGAGCTGGGTGTCATCATGGGGCGGCGCTGCCGCCATCTGGCCGAGAGCGACGACGTGCGGCCATATATCCTCGGCTACACCTGCCTCAACGATGTCACCGCCCGCGACCTGCAGAACAAGGATGGCCAGTGGACCCGCGCCAAGGGCTTCGACACCTTTTGTCCCGTCGGTCCGGTCGTCACCAATGACATTGACCCCTGGGGGGGCGTGAACGTGGAAACGCGCGTCAACGGAGAGGTGCGCCAGCAGGGCACCACTCGCGATTTCATCTTTGCGCTCGATGTTATAATCCGCTTCATTTCC
This sequence comes from Terriglobales bacterium, assembly GCA_035280205.1. Classification (GTDB taxonomy): domain Bacteria; phylum Acidobacteriota; class Terriglobia; order Terriglobales; family Acidobacteriaceae; genus JAICWP01. Next base: position 3,102 of record DATEGI010000325.1, read on the forward strand.
CAGGTCATGACGCTTTTCCCCGGCGATTTGATCGCCACCGGCACGCCTCCGGGCGTCGGCCCGGTGCAGGCCGGCGACGTGATGGAAGTAAGCGTCGAAGGAGTTGGGACACTGCGCAACCCGGTGGTGAACGACTGAATATATGTAGCGCCGCCGTCTCGGCGGTTGTAGGTGCGGGCGTCTCGCCCGCATCGGCGAGGGCGGGACGCCCTGGCGACGGCCGGCAGGATGCCGGCGCTACAAGTGACGCGCTATGAAATTTTTCATTGACACCGCCAACCTGAACGAAATCCGCGAGGCGGCCAGCCTGGGCATCCTCGATGGCGTTACTACCAACCCTTCGCTCATCGCCAAGGAAGGCAAGCCCTTCAAAGAAACCATTCTGGCGATTTGCAGCGTCGTGAACGGCCCGGTAAGCGTGGAGGTCACCGCCACTGACGCCGGCGGCATGTGCCAGCAGGCTCGCGATTACGCCACCTGGCACAAGAACGTGGTCATCAAGCTGCCCACCACGCGCGAAGGCGTGAAGGCCTGCAAGTGCCTCTCCGACGCTGGCATCCCCACCAACCTGACCCTGTGCTTCTCGCCTAACCAGGCCCTGCTGGTGGCCAAGGCGGGCGCCACCTACGTCAGCCCCTTCGTGGGCCGGCTCGACGACATCAGCCATGTGGGCATGGACCTGGTGCGCGACATCGTGCAGATCTACAAGAACTACGGCTACAAAACCCAGGTATTGGCCGCCTCGCTGCGCCACCCCCTGCACGTGGTGGAAGCGGCTCTCGCCGGCGCCCACGTTTCTACCATCCCCTTCAAAGTGCTTGACCTCATGTTCAAGCACCCCCTTACCGATCGCGGCCTTGACCAGTTCCTGAAGGACTGGGAAAAGGTGAAGAGCTAGTAACCCACTACCTGCTGGAACTGGCCTCATAAGTCGGGTTTGAAAGGGCGCGGCTTCAGCCGCGCCGTCCAGAATCGTCAAAGTGCCGGGCTTTAGCCCCTGAGGGAAGCCGGCCTCTTACCCCTTTGGTTCATTACGAGATAACTTCTAGCCAGTTCTCAGAAGTGTGTGTCAGCGGTCCATTTTCTCGTCACGGTACGACGAACTTCCGTAATTCCGCGGGACACGATTCCCTGTTAAACTACGCAAAATCAAATAACTCAAAAATTCCTGGACTCGCGCACCCGACGTCGTCTGGGTACTGGGTACCAGGTACTGGGTACTAAACGAAGTGCCAATTCACGCTTATCCCCTGCTGGCCATCGGCTTGGCTACGGCCGCGCTGGTAACTTTTCTCCTGCGCCGGCGTCACAAGACTCCAGAGGAAGTAGAGCGCGAGCGCCGCGCCTTGATCAGCAAGATCGGCCGCATCACCGACGGCACTGTAATTGATATCAACGAAATGGACGGCACCCGTCCCGCCCAGTTCATCATTTATCAATACGACGTAGCCGGCGTCTCCTACGAGGCTTCCCAGGAGATTACCTACCTGCGCCAGTTCGTAAACCTGCATTCCTGCCGGCTTGGCCTGCCCACCTCGGTCAAGTACGACCCCCACAATCCCGGCAACTCCATCGTAGTTTCCGAGAGCTGGTTCGGCTTGCGCCGCAAATAACCCGCCCCCCGGCGTGCGGACACACGGACGTTCATCAGCGGCTGGGCCATGCCGAACCCATCCACTGTCCGCGTAAGAACTCAAGATTGACATGTTGAGCGAGGTTTCCTCCTGTCATGTTGAGCGAGGGCGCATGCCCGAGTCGAAATTGAGGCGTTGAGCGGGCGTCCGAGCCCGCTGCCGAAATCCTGAGCGCAGCGAAGGACCTCTTGATAAAAATAAGCACTGTCATGTTGAGCGAGGGCGCATGCCCGAGTCGAAACACCCCCACCCGGGTGGCCGTGCCGAACCGCATAAAGGAATTTCTGCCGAGACCCGGGATTAAATAAGGTGGCGTGGAACGAAGTTGATTTTTTCCGCCGCGGAGCGGCTCCAGAATGTAGCCCCGGGCGTCAGCCCGGGGAGTGAAGTGGAACGAACACCAGCCCCAGCAGGGCGAAAGAGCACTTCTCACGCTGGCATTTGACTTACTCCGCCGCACACGTGTGGTCGTGAATGATGCGCCAGCCCTCGGGGAACTTACGGAACACCAGCGTGAAAATGCCGTGCGGCTGCTTACCGTCAGGCATCGTGAGCTGAAAACTTCCGCGCACCAAGGCGGCGGCGGGGCCAAGCGTTTCAATCTGCAGGTCGGAAAATGCCAGCTTGCCCATCTGCCGGCCTTCGGATTGATAAGCCTTGCGATAGCGCTCCATCGCCGCCTCCCAGCCCTGGTGTTCCGTAGCACCAGAGAAAAACGTGAGCTTCGGCGAGTGCCAGTAGCCCTGCATAAAAGCGCTCAGGTCCTGCCGGTTCCACGCCTGCACCTGTTTCTCCAGAACTTGACGGATCGCGGCTTGGGGATTCGTAGGCGGATTGGCGGCGAAAGCCTGCGTGAGAAGCATCAACGAAGCGAAGAAGATCGCCGGAAGCCTTTTCATGCCCGCGGATTATACAGATACTGCAAATTTCTTGACCACAACCTTCATCCGGTCATGTTGAGCGAGGGCGCGGGCCCCAGTCGAAATTGAGGCGTTGAGCGGCCCTCATTTAGCCGAAGCCGAGCGCCCAGGGAGGCTGAGCCCTGAGCGAAGTCGAAGGGCCGCAGCCGAAATCCCGAGCGTACCGAGGGATCCTGTTCGGCGATTGGCCAGGTGCTTCTCGCTATGTGTCTAGTAGCGGCGCTAAGAGGCTTTTAAACGCCGTAGAAACGAAAAGAGACGCGGACATGCCGCGTCTCTG
>DATEGI010000326.1:0-23457 GCA_035280205.1 Terriglobales bacterium
TCAACCATGGTGTCAATCTGCCAGATCGCGAGCCACCCGCCATCGGGCTGGGGAAGCGTGAGCGCGTCCATGAGGACGTAATCGAGTTGGTCCAGAAGACTCTTCGAGAAGGCTTTCGACCAGCCGGGATAGACCGGCTGCAAGCCTATGCGGACGGGATAATTGCGGAGAGTACCGATGTACTGTTTTAGCTCGGCGTCAGTGTTGATCTTATAGCCCGGGCCGGGATGCTCTACGATGCCGATCTGCACCTGGCGCTCTTTGCCCAGCTTGACCGCCTGCTCGATGGAGAGTTGGTCGCTCAGGTGGACATGATAGTCGGCGACTGGAAAGACAGGCTTGACGGGCGGTGTGGAGGCGACCGCCGAATCAGGCGCGATCAGGTGACGTGGTGTGGCGAGCGCGGCTCCCGCGATGGCCGTGGTCCGAAGGAAGGTTCTTCGCGAATAGAGAGAGGTCACAGTGTCTCCTTAATGGATGCCGGCGTGGGGCATGTCGGAAGGGGAACATCATCATAAAAAGGCTGCCACTTTTTTCCTGACATCCTCCCCCCGCTCGGGCGCGGCGGCAGCCCGTCCGATGAGAATGCGATCCGCATTTCAGAGTAGGTTCTGCTTGGGGATTTAGTGGTGAGCAGGGTCACAGGGCAAAGTGAGCTGTTTCCCGTTTTGGAAATCCTGTGCCGCCACCCGACTTCGTAAATCGTGCAACTTATGGGCTTCCCAATGCCAATGGAGCCGTGCCTCGCGTCGAGACCGCTCTCACGCTGTGGGCCAGTAGGTCACAAAGGAACTGCTAAAAATGCCAAGTGAATTCTAAGTTGCCGAAGCGTCCGGTGGGAACTACAATGGCCCGCACTGCATTGGGCCCAATACGTTTTCGCAATCAGGAGAGGACATGAAGACAAGAACAATCGTATTCGCTCTGGCCATGTGCTTTATTGGGACAACAGTTTGCTTTGCCCAGCAGGGCTTCATGGGTACGTGGAAGCTGAATGAAGCGAAGTCCAAGCTCGCGCCTAGCGGTGCGAAGAACAACACCGTCGTTTACGAGGCCTCCGGTGATAGCGTGAAAGTCACCATCGATGGGACAGACGCCTCAGGCAAACCAGTCCATGATGAGTGGACAGGGAAGTTTGACGGCAAGGATTATGCCGTCACGGGCGATCCAAGTTCCGATACGCGCTCCTACGACTGGAGAAGCAAACATCACTTAGGTTTCAAGATGAAAAAGGACGGCAAGGTCACCACTACCGGGACGATTGAGCTGTCGCCCGACGGTAAATCGCGGACTGTAACCGCCACCGGAAAGGACGCTCAAGGGATGAAGACAAAAATCGTCGCCGTATACGACAAAGAGTAACCTGCCTTTGCTCCTCCGCTGGCTGGTGCGGGCTTCCCTTTTTTTACACATGCTGGGAAGTCCGCCCGGCGAGTGCCCACGCGCTCTCCGTCGTTGCCTGCAAGCGCCGACCTGCCCTCCTCATGCGTACGCTTCCTGAGCTAGAGAATAGGCCTTGTGCCGGGCGCAGCCTGATATGTCCCCCACTTGCGGTGTCGGGTGTTCCCGGACTATATTCTGTCGCGCTTCTCAGGAGGAGATCCATGGCCACCGCTCCCGCCGACGTTTTTCAGCTGCCCCAAGGCCCCCGTTTTGCCAGCAAGGAGGAGGAGCGCCGCCACCGCAAGCAGCGCCTGGCCGGGGCTTTCCGCCTGTTCGCCGCCTATGGATTCGACGAGGGCGTGGCCGGCCACATCACCGCCCGCGACCCGGAGCGACCCGACCATTTCTGGGTGAATCCCTTCGGCATGCATTTCGGGCAGATTCGTGCCTCCGACCTCATCCTGGTAAACCAGCATGGCCAGGTGGTAGAGGGCAAATATTCGGTGAATGCGGCGGCTTTTGCCATTCACTCCCGCGTGCACGCCGCGCGCCCAGACGTGGTCGCCGCCGCACATTCCCACTCTGTATATGGCCGCGCCTGGTCAACCCTGGGCCGCCTGCTCGATCCCCTCACCCAGGACGCTTGCGCCTTTTATGAGGACCACGGCCTGTTCGCCGATTTCACCGGTGTGGTTTATGAAACTTCCGAAGGCGAGCGCATCGCTCAGGCGTTGGGCAACTACAAAGCGGTGATCCTGCGCAATCACGGCCTGCTCACCGTGGGCCACACCGTGGAAGAAGCAGTGTGGTGGTTCATCACCATGGACCGCACTTGCCAGGCCCAACTGCTGGCTGAAGCCGCCGGCACCCCGGTGAAGATTGACCCCGAGCACGCCCGCGCTACTCGCGAACTGATCGGCAACCACCAGGCGGGCTGGTTTCAGTTCCAGCCGCTTTGGCAGCGCATCACGCGCGAGCAGCCGGATTTGCTGGAGTAGTGTCTACTCCGCCACCAGTAACTGTGTAATCGTCTGCAGGAGTGATGACATGTCTGTGGGTTTTTCCAGCAGGCCATCGGCGCCGTGGGCCGACCATTCCTGCTGCGCCAGTGGATAAGCAGTGAGCAGCAGCGTAGCGGGTCTATAAGGCTGTTCCAGGGCCACTCTGACCACGTCGAAACCGGCGCCGTCGGTTTCCATTTTGAGGTCGGTAATCACCAGATCAAATTTCTCGCGCCTCAGTTTCTCTTTTGCCTCCTGCGCCGAGGCTGCGCTCATGACCTGAAATCCATTTTTCTGCAGGATAGCGGTAAGCGTCATCAAGATGGAACGCTCATCGTCTACCAGCAGGATTCGAGCAGTCATTGTCTATTCGATGCCGCAGGCGATGTTGACCGCGAACTCACAAATAATTTCGCCCAGGCAACAGTCCGCGCGTGAACTCCGTCGTAATTGGTGATGATGGACGCAGTGCAGCAAACCGCGCGTCTCCTGTCGTCCACGCTGTTTCGGCGCGGCCGCATCATGATTGCGCCGCCCTCGGCGTACAGTACCTCCTGGCGCGTATTCGGCGGCGGGTTGAGCGTGGAAGTATGCGAGCACGAAGGCGGCGGGCTTTGTTCCTTCGTGCTGCGCGGCCCCGACGGCAAGACTCTGCGCCAGGGAGTTGCCGCCGATCTGGCTTCGGCTCTGCCCCGGGCTACCGACCTGCTTTGCCAGCTTTACGAAGGGGACCACGAGGCTGCCGCCTGAGGGGTTTTATCCCCATGGCTCCAGCAGAAATTTGTCTCTTTTACCCAATAATTTGACCTTTTCAGGCCCATAATCTGTTATCTTTCCGGCATCTCCCCCCGTCGGAGGGTTATTCATGGCCGAGCAGCAGCAAAGCGGAAGCCGCCAGACGTTCATGTGGATCCTAACCGTGGTTCTGGTACTCGTGGCAGCATTCCTCTATTTCCGCAAGTAGGCCGCAACTACCGGATATTGAAGGCCCACTCGGACGAAAACGCGCCGGAGTGGCAATAATTATCCCTGTTTTGGCGGGCAGCGTGGATTGATGCCGCTCTGTCGCTGCTGGCGCCCGGAATACCGTTCGGCTAAGCGGCAGCTCGCCTCGGGATCTCCACTCGCTCAGCCATGGTGGCGGTAACCTGCTGAGGCTGCTTGAACACCATGGTTGTGAAGAACTCTATTCCCAGGCCAAAAATCATGCTGCCGCCCAGCACAGCGGGAATCAGCCAGGCCGGACCTCCCATCAGCCACAGCGAGTAGGAAAACAGCGACCCCACCAGCACGCCCATCACAACGCCATGCAGAGCCCAATGCAAGCGCAAGGCTGAAATTCCGATCACGAAGCCCAGCAGGGTACGGTTCAGAAGAGCCCAACCAAACCCCGCAGGCGTGATCTTTACTCCCGCAATGGCGCCGACGGATACGCAAACCAGGCCCGCAACTACGCCACATATCGTGGCGATCACAATGCGTTTCATGACTCCCCCCAAGTTTCCTGTATAGGCCTGGAATGGCCGTTGGAAAGTGACGCGAATCACGGCAGGAGGAAAAAACTGCTGTCAGCGGTTCCATTTTGGGAGTAGGAGGCAGGATAACCGATATTGTGAGCTACGTCACAACGAGGGGTGACGGAGGCAGCAGACCGGGAGAGGAAGGCGCGGCCATAATGCTTCTAGTTGAAAATGATTTTCAATTTCAAAAAAACGCCGCCTTCCCCGCCCTGCCGCCTCGCCGACCTGGCTCCTGGCCAGGCGGCGGTCATCGCCGCTCTGGCCCTGCCTCCTGCCGCCGCTGAGCCGCTCATGGACCTGGGGCTGGTGGCCGGCTCGCAGGTGCTGGCGGTGCGCCGCGCGCCCGCCGGCGATCCCGTCGTCTACCGCGTGGATGGCGCCGAGATCGCGCTGCGACGCGAGACCACGCAGCACATTTCGGTTCTCCCGATTGAGGCTGCCGCAGAGGTTGGCCGATGACCACGCTTACCGCCATTGCACCGGAAAGCAGGCCCGCACCCGCAGGTGCCGCTCCAAAGGCCATTCAGACCCTGGCCCTGGTGGGTCCGCCCAACAGCGGCAAATCCACGCTCTTTAATAATCTGACCGGGCTGCGGCAGAAGGTGGCCAACTTCCCCGGAGTTACGGTGGAGCATCGCGCGGGGCGCATGCGAGGCGGGCACGGCGAAGCGGTTACGGTGCTCGATCTGCCCGGAATCCATAGCCTCTCGCCGCATTCCGAGGACGAACGCGTAGCCGCCGACGTCCTCTACGGGCGCGTGCTGGGCACGCCCCGGCCTGATGCCATCATCCTCATTCTGGACGCGACCAACCTGAACCGACACCTGGTGCTGGCGGCGCGGGTCATCGCCCTTGGCCTGCCCACGCTGGTTTTGCTCAACATGGCCGATGCGCTGCGCCAGCAGAACGGCGGCGTGAACCTGGTGGCGCTGGCGGGCCAACTGGGCACGCCCGTGGCCTTGATCAGCGCAGCGCGTGGCGAAGGCTTGGCCACGGTGCAGAAATTCGTAAGTTCAGTAGGCGCGCCGCCTGCCCCTGTGGAGCTGCCCGTGCTGCAGGATGTGCGCCACTGCCGCGAGTGGGCGGTGCGCGTGGCCAGCCACGCTTCCTACCGCCGGCCGCTGCCCCCGGCCTGGTCACAGCGCCTGGATTCCATCTTCCTCCATCGCTATTGGGGGCCGGGGATTTTTGTGGCCGTGGTGATCGCCGCCTTTCAGCTCATCTTCCGCCTCGGGCAACCACTTTCGAACGGGCTGCAGGACCTTCTGCTGGCGGCGGGACAGCCGCTGGCCGCGCACATTCCCGCAGGACTGCTGCGTTCACTGCTGATTGACGGGGCCTGGAAGGGCATGACCTCGGTACTGGTTTTTCTGCCGCAGATTCTTCTGCTCTTCCTGTTGATCGGCGTGCTGGAAGATTCCGGCTACCTGGCGCGCGCCGCCGTCATCACGGACCGCACCATGGCCAAGCTGGGGCTGAATGGCAAGGCTTTCATCCCGCTGCTTTCGGCCTACGCCTGCGCCGTGCCCGCCATCATGGCCACTCGCACCATCGAGAACAAGCGCGACCGCATGGCTACAATTCTCATAGCTCCGTTGATGACCTGCTCCGCGCGCCTGCCGGTTTACACCATGATCATTGCCGCATTCGTGCCCGACCGGCCCCTGGCAGGCGTATTTCTGGGAACACGGGCGGCGGCCATGCTCGGGCTTTACGTTGTGGGATTTCTCGCCGCGGTGGTTACTGCCAAGCTGCTGAAATCTTCGGTGCTCAAATCGCACAGCAGCCCCTTCGTGATGGAGCTGCCGACTTATCGCTGGCCTACCGCGCGCTCCCTGGGCCTGCGGCTGGCCGACCGCTCCTGGGCGTTCGCCTCACGCGTGGGAACTGTTGTGCTGGCGGTTTCGCTGGGACTCGCGCTGCTCATTAACCTGCCCGTCCACTCCGGCCAAGCCGCATTACAGGACAGCGTGCTGGCCGCCGTGGGTCAACGAATCGAGCCCGTCATCGCTCCACTGGGATTCAACTGGAAGATCGGTGTCGGGCTGCTCACCTCCATCGCTGCCCGCGAGGTGATTGTGGGCACGCTGGGCACGCTCTACGGCATGGACCCGGGCACGCACGCCATGTCCCTGCAAGGCGCGCTGCATACCGACCTTTCCCCCGGCGGCGCCGTCGCCCTGCTGCTCTTCTTCGCCTTCGCCCTGCAGTGCACTTCAACGCTGGCTGTGGTGCGCCGCGAAACCAACAGCTGGAAGTGGCCGCTGGCGCAATTCTTCTACATGGCTGCGTTGGCCTACGGCTCTGCCCTGCTGGCCAATCAACTCATTCAACGCCTGTGGTTGTAGTCCCTCTATTGGATCGCCGTGCGTCGAGGCGATTGTTGGCTTCGTTTACCCGAATGATAAAGATGAGACGTAACGAGTTACGTCTCTACCGAAGTGCGTGATCGTGCGGGGAATAGGCGCAGAGGGGTAGAGACGTTGTTTGCAACGTCTCCTGGAACGGGGAAATTCCGAGGGCTCTGAAAGGTTCACCCCTTCCCCAGAGCGCCCTCCGCGGCTAATCATTACATCGCTTGACACTGCTCGCTTTCGCACGCGTTGTCCCACGAGCGGACACCGGGGTGGGCACCACCGCTTGCGCGCCTGATGGAAGTTGTTGAAAGCTAAGCAAGTTCTTCCCGAGTCTTGGCACACGGCGTGCTCCCACCAGCACTGCTCTACGCCGAGGTGAGCTATGCCCAAAATTGAGCGCATGCGCCAGCCGATCGCGGGACCATTCAAGCCGGAAGATGTGCAATCCATGCGCGAACAGGGATGGACCCTGGTAGCCATGGAATGGCAGCGCGAAGTCAGCGAGGAAGAAGCGGGGGGGCGAGCCGCGGCGGAAATTCCGTTCGGCCTGCAGGTGGCCCACGGCGCGCTGCACGAGAACTCAGCGGAAGCCGAGACCCTGGTGGACATGCTGGAGCTTATGGTGGATGAAGGTCCCTACTGGCGCATCGCCGAGGAACTGAACCGGCGCGGACATCGCACCCGGCGGGGCACGAAGTGGAGTCCGGTTTCGGTGTTTGAGATGCTGCCCCGACTCATCGAGGTGGCGCCCCGCATCTTCTCCAGTTCCGAGTGGCAGGGGCGCAGGCGCACGCCCGCCAAGACGGTCTAGCTTTCCGGGGGTGATGACACATTGAAACCGTTGAGCCCGGTCAGCTCCTTTTCCAGGGCGCTCCCGCCAAAACCTGCGGCTCACGTTTGACTCTGCGGAGCGGAATGCGGTTTTTGTCCGCCCACCCTTCCCACGCCTCAGCGGTTCGTCCCGCAAAAAATTCGCAGATCTCAGCATAAGCAGGATTGTCCTTCTTGGCAGGCGACATGGCCGCCGCAGCCCAATCTTCGCGGCCGGCGGCGCCGCAGAAGCGCTGCCACAAATGTGGCTCCAATGCAGCCAGGGCGATGTGCCCGTCGCCAGCCTGATAAATCCCATAGCAGCAAGCGCTGCCATCAAGAAAAGGAGGAGTCGGCAAGCTGACGGTCTGCGCCGCCTCGCCCAGGTAAACCTCATAGAATCCACCGCCACGGCGCAGGCCATCGAGAGCCGCCATCGCGGTCCAAAAGGCGCCGCACAGGTCGGCAAGCTGAATGTGACGCCACACCGGCTCCAGGCTGCCCAGCAGCCCGGCAGCCGCCAGATAGGTGAGGTCGTGCCCGGGGGACTGCTTCCAGGTCTCATCGCGAAATCCTGCCATGCGCACGTACACGAGCTTAGGCTGGACCGCGCGCAGCGCCTCGGGTCCCACGCCCAGGCGCTCCATGGTTCCCGGCAGGTTGCTCTCGATGACCACCGCTGCTTCCCGCACCAACTCCAGCAACTGCTCCCGCCCCGCGCTGGTCTTCAGGTCGAGAGTTCGCGACTCTTTGCCCGTCTGCAGTGCCTCGTAGATCTCGGGAGCGACCTGCTGCAGCATGTCGCCACCCGGGGCGCTGATGCGCATAGCGCGAAAACCCATGCGTTGCAGCATCTGCACGGCCAGCGGACCGGGCACAAGGCGGGTCAGGTCAAGCACTAAGGGCAGCATCCAGTTGTTCCCTTCGCAGCGATCTCAAATGCAGCCCTGCAAATTTGCCATAGCACCTGCCATATTCCGAAGCTATAATTCCCACCCGATTTGCCGCTCCCCGGTTGCGGCTCGCTACCCGCTGCAGGCGGCAAATAGGTCCGCCTCACCGCTGTTTCGGCCATGGAGGCTCCATGAAGTCCACCATCATGTCATCCCCGCTGCTGCTTACCAGCATGGTGGAGCGCGCGGGCACGCTGTTCCCCAATGTGGAGATCGTCTCCGCCCGGCCTGATGGCTCGGTCCATCGTTATACCTACCGCGACCTGCACCGGCGCTCGCGGCAGCTTTCCGCGGCGCTGCAGCACGCCGGCATCGCCCTGGGGGACCGCGTCGCTACCCTGATGTGGAACGAGCGTGAGCACCTGGAAGCCTACTTCGGCGTCCCGGCCGTAGGTGGGGTGGTCCACACTCTGAACCTGCGCCTGCACCCGGACGAGATCGCCTATATCGTCAATCATGCCGAGGACCGCTTCCTGATTGTGGACGCCGTGCTGCTCGACGTTTTCCAGCAGTTTCGCGCTCGAGTGAAGCTGGAGCGTGTCTTCGTGGTTGACCACGGCACCGCCCATTTGCCACCGGGCTGCGAATCCTACGAAAAGTTCTTGGCTGAAGACGGCGGCGAACCCCACTACCCCGAACTCGCCGAAGATGCCGCCGCCGCCATGTGCTACACCTCGGGCACTACCGGCAACCCCAAGGGTGTGGTCTATTCGCATCGCGCCCTGGCGCTGCATTCGCTCTCCATTTCCCTGCCTGACCAGCTGAACCTTAGCTGCTACGACACCGTTCTCCCAGCTATGTCTATGTTCCACGCCAACGCCTGGGGCTTGCCTTATGCCGCCACCATGAACGGCTGCAAGCAGGTTCTGCCCGGGCGCAATCTGCTGCCGGAAGCGCTGCTCGACCTGCTGCAGAACGAGGGCGTAACTCTGACCGGCGGCGTGCCGACGATCTGGCTGCCCGTGCTGAACGCGCTCGATTGCCACCCGGGACGCTGGAAACTGGCGCCAGGCCTGCGCGTCGTGGTGGCGGGCTCGGCAGCGCCTGAATCCATGTTCCGGCGCTTCGACAAATTCGGCGTGCGCGTCATTCAGCCCTGGGGCATGACTGAAACCACGCCGCTGGCTACCGTCTGCATTCCCAAGCCGCATATGCACGCCTGGCCGGAAGATGAACTTTACACACTGCGTGCCAAGCAGGGCTTGCCCTCGCCTTTCATCGAGGTGCGCTCTGTGGGCGATGAAGGCGAAGTGCCCTGGGACGGCAAAACCGCAGGTGAGTTGCAGGTGCGCGGTCCCTGGGTGGCCAGCAGCTATTACCGCCTTGACCAGAGCGACAAGTGGACCGCCGATGGCTGGCTGCGCACCGGTGACGTGGCCACGATTGATGCGGAAGGATACGTCAAGCTCACCGACCGGGTGAAGGACCTGATCAAATCTGGCGGCGAGTGGATCAGCTCCGTGGACCTGGAGAATGCGCTGGTGGCGCACCAGGCCATCAAGGAAGCGGCGGTGATTGCCGTTCCCCACTCCAAGTGGCAGGAGCGTCCGCTGGCCGTGGTGGTGCTGAAAGATGGCCTGAAGGTGGATGAAAACGAACTGCGCGCCTTCCTGGAACAGCGCTTCGCCCGCTGGCAAGTGCCAGACGCCTTCGTCTTCATCAGCGAGCTTCCCCACACCTCCACGGGAAAACTGCTGAAGAGCAAGCTGCGGCAGGAGTTCAAGGACTGGAAGTGGGAAGAGCAGTCGCGGCCCAGCGCGCGCGGGGCCTAACTTCGGTTGCGGGTGTGGAAGCGTGCGCCTCTTAGCCGCACGAAACTTAGCGTCAAACGAAGCGGGCTTTAGCCCCGGGGATCATCTCGCAAACAACCGCGCCAGCACCCCTCTGCTTTTGGCGGGCGGCAGGTGCAGTTCTACCAGGATGGGCTCGACTTCCCCTTCCTGCAGCGGCCTCGCGTCTTTGCGCAGCCGGATCATTTCCTGAAAGGCGGTGAAGCGGTCCAGGCAGTTGAAGCAGTCGCGGACGTGCTCTTCGGCCAGCTCCCGCTCCCGCCACGTGATCTGCCCATTCACAATGTTGTTGAAGGTCCTGAGCGCGACGCACTGCTCGGAGCGTGTCTTCTCCGCCTCCTCCATCAGCACTCGTGCTGAGATGCTGAAGGCGTCCGGCGTAGTTGCAGGCAGGAGCTGCTTGAGCCGCTCATCGGCGATGCTCTTGACCTTCTCCGCCGTGTTCTCTGCGTCGTTCATCATGCGCGCGATCTGCGGCGCCGAGTAGCCCTTGATGAACAGCCACAGCATCTCCCGCTCGGTCACCGGCAGGTCTTTCATGATCTGCCGGACCTGCTCGAGTGAAAGCTGAGGCACAGGCACGCGCTCCGCTTCGCGGCCATAGGCAAAGACAAGCTGGCGAAACGCCATCAGGAACTCGCGCTCGTTGCTGAAAGAGATATTGCGGAACCACTCGTTCTGGTTCGCCCGCGCGCGCTCGAACAGTGCGTTCACATGCATATCCATCTCTGGCGCCAGCGTGGGGAAATACTGTTGCAGAAGCGTTCTCGCCAGCGGCGCGTAGTCGCGCACGAACTCGTGCCAGCCCTGGCGCGCGCCGAGGGCGCACTCCTCTTTCATCAAAAACACAGTTCTTATGGCCATGAGGTGGAAGAGCGGCCCAGTCGGACATTACAGAATACTAAAACTATCTCGGGAGTGCTCTGATACTGTTATTACCGCTTACTCCACCGGCGCGTGGACACGAGTTGCATCCAGCGTCAGCGGGCGCTGGAGGATCATTTCAATGCTGGTGCCCGGCGTGAGCACCACGTCGGGACCGCGGCTCAGCATGGCGATCGCCAGACCGGCGGCGCCGCCAACGCCACCGCCTATGGCTGCACCTTTGCCGCTGCCGGTGGTGGCCGCGCCAATCACAGCACCAGTTGCCGCCGTGCCAGCTGCCGTCTTCACCTTCTCGCCCTTGTTCCCTTCTCCCTGGATCGTCCCTTCCTGGCCTTTAACCTTCTCGTGCTCAGCTCCGGGGACATTCTCCACGCCTGCGGGCATCACCACCGTGTACCCATTGGGGAACACCAGGCTAGTAAAGTGCATGAGAATTTCCGCCTTGCCCTTGATGTGCCCGGGACGATGCACGCGGTCAATCACGCCCTGCACATAGGTGCCGGCGGGTATCATCATGCGCCCGCCAATCGCCACGGGGAATGCGGTTTCCGCATACACCGGGTCGCCCTGGCGCGCGTTCTTGGTGGAAATGGCCTGCTTCAGCGACAGAGGAATCTTCGTCCCGCTGGGAATGGTCAGGGCCTTGGCCGCGTGCTCGCTGGCATTTGTCTCAGGGGATGCCGGCCTGTTGTTGGCCGCATTCTGAGGAGCGCCCTGCGCCCAGCCCAGCGCCGCGCACAACAAAACAAAGCTGAGGATACGCACAAACACCTCCGCCCTACGCCTCCAGTATAGAACCCGGCGGGCCGGAGGAAGTATCGCGAAGTGCGATTCACCACAGAGACACAGAGAAGATCAAAATCATGGAAAAAATGGCGACCATCACCAGGCAGGCCCGCACGAATGCGCTGGGTAACCCGCGGTGATCTGAGTTTATCCGCGGAAAAGAAGTTCACAGGCGATACAATGCGCCCATGCCAACTCTGGCGGGCAAAACCTTGTTCATTACCGGCACCAGCCGCGGCATTGGCCTGGCTATCGCGCTGCGAGCCGCGCGCGACGGCGCCAATACTGTGGTGACCGGCAAAACCACCGAACCCCATCCCAAGCTGCCGGGCACGATCTTCACCGCGGCTAAGGAGATCGAAGCTGCAGGCGGCAAAGCCCTGCCCATCGCCATGGACATCCGCTTCGACGACCAGGTGCACGCCGCCGTGGAGCAGGCCGCGCGTCAGTTCGGCGGCATAGACATCCTGGTCAACAACGCCAGCGCCATCAGCCTGACGGGCACACTGCAAACGCCAATGAAGCGCTACGACCTGATGATGGGCATCAACGTGCGCGGCACCTACCTGTGCTCGCAGGCCTGCCTGCCTCACTTGGCCAAGGCGGCGAACCCGCACATTCTGAACCTGGCGCCGCCGCTGGACCTACGCCCCAGGTGGTTCGCGCCCACCCTGGCCTACACCATGTCCAAATACGGCATGAGCCTGTGTGTGCTGGGTATGGCGGAGGAATTCCGCAAGCAGGGCATCGCGGTGAACGCGCTTTGGCCGCGCACCATCATCGCCACCACTGCGCTGCAGGTCATCCCTGGCGCGGAACCGGAGCGCGGGCGGACGCCGGAGATTGTGGCCGACGCCGCCTGGCACATCCTCACCCGCGACAGCCGAACCACCACCGGCAACTTCTTCATTGATGACGAGGTGCTGGCCGCCGCCGGCGTGACCGACCTCTCCCGCTACGCAGTTCAGCCCGGAGCGCGGCTCAAGAGCGACATTTTCATGGACTGAGCAACGCCGTCTTCCCCACTCCCCTGATGCGGCGCCGGCGTTCCGCCGGCTGTCGCGAGGCGTCTCGCCCTCGCCCTAACTTTGGCCCTGAAGCCAACGGTCTCCTTTCCTGACGGCATCTACAAATCTGGGAGGTCTCAGGTCTCCCTTATGAGCCGACTACTTCTGCTTTCTCTTTCGCTGCTTGCATTTTGCATTAGTGGCCTGGCGCAACAATCCGACTCCAGCCAGACCTCCACCTCGAAGAAAACGGCCGAGCAGACTATGACCGGCAGCCGGTCCGTTCCCAGCAGTTCCAAGCAGACGCAGCACATTACGGGCTGCCTGGAAAAACAGAATGGCCAGTACGTTTTAAAGGAAAAGGATGGAAAGGTCGCCAACGTAACCAGCACGCTGGACCTGGCTTCCCAGGTCGGCCATGAAGTAACGGCTACGGGAACCTGGCACCCCCGGTCGAATGCTGAAACACCCAACGAAAACCCCAAGGGCGAGGTAGTGGACAATCCCAATCAACTGCTGGAGATCGGGCACCTGAAAATTCGTTCGAACAACTGCAAGTAAACCGGCAACACTTTCCTGAATGAGAAGTAACAAGTTACGTCTCTACCGGTGCGAGATTTTCATACACAGAAGTTGCCGGCCACGTCTGGTTCTTCCCCTAGTAGTCCAGGGGATAAAGCCCAAATCATAGAAGGCCGTTATTCCCCGGACTAAAGTCCGGGCTTTCCACTCGTGAGCCCTATTAAGACGGCTGCAGACAGAAATCCGCCTACAGTAATCGGCCATTGCAGAGTGCGAGGGCGAGACGCCCTCGCGACAGCCGGCAAGATGCCGGCGCTACGACTGGTAATCGCGAGGGTCGAGCGGATTGGCGGTTTATTGTGGGCCGAAGAGGGCGCCGTGGACCAGGGCGCGGCCGGCTTTGCCGTGCGGCCATTGCTGGCGATCGAAACTAATGCCGGGCAGGGTTGAGCCGGGCTCGCGGAAGGTCTGGTCGAGGCTCAGTTTGCCGCTTTGAGGATCGAAGCGCGCTACGAGCACCCAGCTTTCCATGTCGCCGGTGACGACCAGGCGATTGCTCTTGCGGTCGGCGGCCAGCCAGTGGGGCATGGGGAAATGCGAATCGAACACCAGGCGCGAGACTTCCACCGGCTTTTCGGGATGGCGGATGTCGAGAGCAATCAACCCCGGCAGCGCGGCAACGGTCTGAATCCAATAATGGCCCACGACCACGGGGACCGAGCAGATGGTGTGAGGACTGTCGCCGCCAGGGAAGGTATAGATCAGTTCCGCGGAGGGCTGCGGGCCGGTGACATCTTGCATGCGATAGAGGCCGCAGGAGAAGGTGTTCACGTAAAAGGAACCGTCGGGAAGCAGACGTGGTTCAGCCGGCCATTGGTTATGCTTGCCGCTATCGGAGGGAAGGGAAACTGTCTTGAGTAAATGCAGGTCGGAAAGGCGCCAGACCTGCACTTGCGAGGTGACCTGATCATTGAGCTTCTGCAAAGTCCAGGAACCCGGGGGCAGCTTGCCCCAGTCGGGCCAGCCCATAGGCGAACTGCTGCTGACCACACGGTCAATCCGGGGTGCAACCGCCATGCTGTAGGGCCAGATAAGGTCCTTATCTACCGCCGGGTCGAGGGCGGAAGCGGAGCGCACCACCGAGCCATCTTTGGCCAGTTCGAGCAGGCCGCCATCGGCAGTAAGAGCGCCATCGTGAGACTGGAAGGTGGCCAGCACGTTGCCGTTGGGCAAACGAACAAAGCTGTGCGGGAAACTGTAGCCGGCGCGGTCCTGGAACTGGGCAGCTATGCGTGGCTGCAAGGGCTGGCTCAAATCAAAGATAAAAGTGTGTCCGGCCACCCAGCCATTGGCAAAGAGCAGATTACCGTGCGGGAACTCGTATTCGGAATGATGGGGCATAGAACCGGTAATGCCCACGGGCAGAGTGCTGACAATGCGGCCGTAGCTGGGGGATGATGGCTGGGCGTCAATGACGGCAAGAAAGTCGCTGGACTTCCGCGCTTCATCGCCGGCCCACACAAATAGATAAGGAGATCCCTTCGATGTTGCCGCGGAGGGCTTCCTGGCGTTCGCCAAGGAGATCAGGGCGCACACCGCCAGCGCCGACACAAGAAACGTGCGCAACTTCATAAGCCTCTTTCTCGGGGGTGAAAACGTTACGACGGGTGGTCCAGGTCGCAGTCCACCTTGCAGCGCGGGAAGTATATCTGAAGCCCCTGAACGGGGACACCCCAAAAATCTCGTCAGGCAAGGTTACTTTTCGGCTGTCTGGGCCAGCAACTCGGCGATGCGCTGCATTACGGTTTCGACCATGTGGTCGCAGCGCGTGCCCATGAAGGGGAATGCCTGGCCACGCTGAGCGCCGGCGCGGGCAAAGAGCTCGCGGCGGAGCAGAGCGCGGGCGCGGTGGAGGCGCACCTTGACGTTTTCTTCGGTCAGGTCCAGAGCCTGGGCGGTGTCGGTGGTGCTCATTTCTTCAATATCGCGCATCATGAGGACGGAGCGGTAGTTGTCGGGAAGGGCGAGCACGGCATCCTGCAGGAGCGCCACCAGTTCGCGGTCGGAGACCTGCTGTTCGGGATCGGGCGTGGTCGCAGGCAGCGGGTTCATGTAGCCTCCATAGGGTTCAGCATCCAGTTCCTGGGTCCGGCTGCGGCGGTGAGCGCGAGCCAGGGCCTCGTGGACGGCGATGCGGGTAAGCCAGGTGGAAAACTTAGCCCGGCCTTCGAACTGCCGCAGGTGCTGGTAGGCGCGGACGTAAGCGTCCTGCATGACGTCCTCGGCTTCGGCATCATTGCGCAGAATGCTGTGAGCGACGCGGTAGAGCCGCTGGTTGTAGCGGCGCATGATGATTTCAAACAGCGCCGTCTCGCCAGCCAGAACGCGCGCCACCACCTCTTCATCGCTCCAGCACTCCGCTTTGGCCTGTTGCAGCAGCGCGAAAGAAGCCATGGTTCCCTGCTCAAGTACCGAGTGGCAGCCGGGCAAAAGGTTACAGCTAGCGCTCCTTCGAGGTATGACCCTGGGGCGAATCCTTCTTGCCTTCGCCGGGACCCTCAGAGCCATTTCCGCCGGAATCCTTCAATGTGCGGACAAAGGTAACCACGTCCCAGCGGTCGGTTTCCGGAAGGGAAGCGAAAGAGGGCATGCCTGCTTCGGAATTGCCGTTCGTAACTTTCCAGAACAAAGCCCCATCGCTTTGCGCCTGTACGTCTGGGGAACGCAGGTTAGCAGCGCCGGTGTCCTTGCCGCTGCCGTCTTCTTCATGGCAGCCCACGCAGGTGCGCATGTAGAGCTTGCGGCCATTGGCCTGAGCATCCGGGTTCTTGGACTCGGGGTTGGCCTTGGCGGCGGCGTCAGCAGGCGCTTCCCATTTTTTAGCAGGCGGATTGTCGGTCTGCGCGATTCCCAGGCAGACCAGGCTGGCAAAAATAATTACAGCAACGAGTGGTTTTGACCCCATCCTGATTCAGCTCCCCAAACAGTCTCGTAGTTTATTACGAAACCTTGGATGCTGAAAACCCACGCCGGAAACAACCATTCCCAAGATGATTCGCTGGATGATGACAATCGGCAAGCTGGGCTGGTCTCAATTCTGGCCGCGCATTTTTTCGCGCACGCTCTTGGCCAGTTTCTCGATTTCGCCGGCTTTCTTGATGACCTCGAGGGAGAGGGTGTTCTCGTTGGATTTGTCCACCGCCTGCTTAAGTTGGGTGGCGAGCTGAAACAGCTTATCGGTGTCGTGCTTGAGTTCTGCCTGGCGCTGCTGGTTGAGTTTTTTTTCGCGGTCGTGCTCCATCTTTTGCTCAATCTCGTTGGGCTCGCGCGAACCGGGGCGGCCGATGTCGCGGCTGTAGGGCGGGTACTGCCCGCCGATGGGAGGAGCAGAAGGTTCGTCCGCGGTCTGGGAGTGAGCGGGAACCGCCCAACCGGCGAAGAGCAGGGAAGCGAACATGACCAAGGTCAGCAGCCTGGACACAGGCACCTCGCAGGGAATGCCATGCAACAACCCACTAAATTTACCACTGCGTTGCTGGCGAGAGGGAAGGTGAGACGTGAGGCGCTGCTGGCTTGTTATAATCCGCACTCGATGCGGGGCAAGTGATCTGCCGCCCCGAAATGCCCATGTTGATTGAGCCCCTACAAAGCCAGAATCTGAGCTCGGTGCTGGAGCGCTGGCGGGTGGACGCCCTGGAATTTCTGCGGGTGGACGTTCCCAAGCTGCTGGTCATTGTAATTATCGCCTTCGTACTCATTCGGCTGACGAAGGTGGTCATCAACCGGCTGCTGGCCTTCAGCCGGCACGAAAGCGGGGCGCGGGCGCAGCAGCTGCGCACGGCCGCCGGCGTGATCGGCAGCGTGGGCACGTTCGTCATCATCTTCTTGGCGCTGATGCAGATTCTGCCGGTGCTGGGCGTGAACATGGGGCCGCTGCTGGCCAGCGCGGGGGTGGCGGGGCTGGCCATTGGCTTCGGCGCGCAGACGCTGGTGCACGACGTGATCAACGGCTTCTTCATCCTGCTGGAGAATCAGTACGCCGTGGGCGACATGGTGCGGGTGGCGGGCGTGAAGGGCACTGTGGAAGCCATGACCATGCGCAACACCACGCTGCGCGACGATGACGGCACGCTGCACATTGTGCCCAACAGCGAGATCAAGATTGTTTCCAACCTGACGCGCGACTGGGCGCAAGTGGCGCTGCACGTTTCCGTGGCCTATAACGAGGACAGCGACCGCGTAGTAAAGCTGCTGAACGATGTGGGGCAGGAAGTGCACAACGATCCTGCCTTCAGGGACGACATTGTTGCCGACCCGCAGGTGCCCGGCATTGAGCGGGTGGCCAGCGGAGAAGTGGATTACCTGCTACTGGTGAAGACACTTCCGGGGCGGCAGTATGCGGTGAGTCGCGAATTGCGGCGGCGCATCAAAGAATGCCTCCAAAAAAACAATATTCAAGCGGGAAATCCTGCCAGGGTATATGTGCTGGAAGGTGCGCCGGGGCCGAAGCAGTGAGCTTGCTTAGGGGGCCAGTGCCTCTGCAAACCACAGATTAAGCGGCTGACGTACCTCTAGAAAACTCCAGCCAACTGCCGCGTGGCGGATGCTATCCAATCCAAACAGTCCAGGTGGAGGAGAATCATGCCGGTAACTGTGCGCGACGCGGTGGTGGTGATTACGGGGGCATCGAGCGGGATTGGGAGGGCTACGGCCCAGGAATTTGCCAGGCAGGGCGCGACGCTGGTGCTGGCGGCGCGCAATAAGCGGGCGCTCAAGGATGCGGCTGAAGAGTGCGAAGAACTCGGCGCGCGGGCGCTGGCAGTGCCCACCGACATCAGCGTGGAAGAAGAGGTGGAAGAGCTGGCGCGCCAGGCGGAGGACAATTTCAGCGCCATTGACGTCTGGGTGAACAACGCTGGGGTGGGTTTGTACGCACGCTTCCTGGATTCCCCTATGGAAGACTTCCAGCAGCTCCTGGAGACGAACTTGTTCGGCTGCATTTACGGGGCACGCGCGGCCTTGCGTCAGTTCGAGCGGCAGCGAAGAGGGGTGCTGATCAACGTTTCCTCGCAGGTGGCGCTGGGCGGCATTCCTTACAGCAGCGCCTATGACATCTCGAAGCACGGCGTGCGCGGGCTAGGCGACACGCTGCGCCAGGAATACGTGGGGACCGACATCAATATCTGCACCATTTTCCCGGCGTCCACGGACACGCCGTTTTTCCAGCATGCGGCCAACTACACCGGCAAAGCAATTCGGCCGCTGGGGTCGGTGAGCGAAGCGCGCAAAGTGGCGCGCGAGATAGTGAGCCTGGTGGAGAATCCCCGACCGGAGGTGTTGGTGGGCGCGCACGGATATTTCATGTCACTGGCACATGCTCTTACGCCGAAGCAGTACGACAAAGTCATTCGGCGGATGGCGGAGAAGCAACACTTCGAGAAGAAAGCGGCGGCGGAGAGCAAAGGCAATCTATTCGAATCGCGGAAGCCAGAGCGAATCAAAGGCGGCTGGCGCACAGGCGGCACTTTGAAGAAAATTTCCAGGCTGGCGCTGGCGGGCATAGCGGGAACGGCGGCGGTGTCAATGCTGCGGTCGTGGCGGGAAGAGCAACATGGCGCGCCGCGGGCAGCTTAGCGTTGGAATGCTTCACGATCGGTAGAGAGCTTGCTTGTACGTCTCCACCCCTCATTCGTGAATGACCTAGCTTTGGAACAAGTCGCCGGCGAGGTATTTGAAGCCGGAATCCACAGCCACTGTGGCTACGGTTTTTCCCGGGCCGAGTTCGCGGGCCAGTTGCAGGGCCGCGACCACGTTCAAGCCGGAAGAAGTACCTGCAAAAATGCCCTCTTCGCGGGCCAGGCGGTGAGCCATCTGGCGCGCTTCTTTTTCCTCGACAGTGCGGGCTTCGTCGAAGTCCCCATCCTGCAGGTGCGGCGGACGGAAGCCGGCGGCGATGCCTTCCACGCGGTGCGGGCCGCCTTTGCCGGTGGTAAGGACCGGCGAGGAAGCCGGTTCCAGGGCTATGATCCGGGCCTTGGAGCCGCATGCCTTCAGGGCCTTGGAAACGCCCACCAGCATCCCGGCGGTGCCGACGGCTGCACAAAACGCGGCGAGGCCATCTCCCGCCTGCTCGTAAAGCTCATGGCCGATGGCCTTGTACCCTTCGATGGCGTCCTCATTGTGAAACTGGTTACAGTAAAAGGAGTTGGGTTCGCGCCCCAATTTTTCAGCGGCATCTATCATTTTGCGGAATAGTTCGGGTGTGAGTTTCCCGTTGTCACTGGGAATGATGCGCAGGTCGGCGCCGAAGATCTTCATGGTTTGCAGTTTCTCGCGGGCGAAACCGTCCGAGGAAACGGCAGTAAACGGGTAGCCCTTGATCGAGCACACCAGGGCGAGCGATGAGCCGGTGCTGCCGCCGGTATATTCCACCACGCGCATGCCGGGGCGGAGCAAGCCGCGCTTCTCCGCGCCCTCGATCATGGCCAGGGCCATGCGATCCTTGTAGGAGCTGGTGGGGTTGTAATACTCCAGTTTCACCACCACGTCGGCCATGTCTTTGGAGACAACGTTCTGCAGTTTGACCAGGGGCGTGTTGCCGATGGCTTGGAGAACAGAATTCTTGAGCTGCGGCTGAGGTGTGAGCTGGCTGGCGGTGGTAGTCAAGGTCGTTTCCTTTCTAAAAGGCTAGTCAGGCAAAAGCGCGGCCCTCGGCATGTTCGGCGGAGGAGATGGCGTCCAGCAGCTCAGCGCGGGTAGATTCGGGAACGAAGGCGGCCTGTACGGCGTTGTGCTGGCAAGCCCAGAACTCGGCAGACCCCAGCTGTGATGGCGCTGCATGGTTTCGAATTCCTGCGTGACCGAGCTTTCGGAGGTGGTACGGGCGTCGCTGCTGATGGTAACGCGCAAACCCTGGCGCAGCAGGCGGGGCGCGGGATGATTGGCGAAGGAAGAGACGGCGCAGGTCTGCACGTTGGATTTGGGACACATGTCGAGGGGCGTGCCGCGCTGGCGCAATTCCTGCAGCAACTGGGGAGGTTCTTCCACCCGCACACCGTGGCCAAGGCGCTCGGCATGCAGCAGGTCAAGAGCTTCACGCACGCTGGTCGCTCCGGCAGCTTCTCCGGCGTGAACGGTGCGGTGGAGGCCGGCCTGTTCCGCGAGTTCAAATGCGGGGCGGTGAGCAGCACCCCCAAAACGCAGTTCGTCGCCTGATAAATCAAGAGCGCAGACCTTCTCCAAATTGTTGGCCGCCAGGCGGGCGACCTGCAGGCTCATCTCGGTGGGCTGGTGGCGCAGGCAACAGACAATCAGGCCGAAGCGGACGCCAAACTTTCTCTGGCCGGAGGTGAGGCCGGCGTGGACCTGGTCGAGCGCCTGCTGCATAGTGAGGCCCCGGCGAGTGTGGAACTGTGGGGCAAAGCGTGCCTCGCCGTAAATCACGTTCTCGGCGGCCCAGGACTCCATCAGCTCTTCGGCAACGCGAGATAGGTCCTCGGGACGCTGCAAGAGTTCCAGGGCGAAGTCAATGTGGCGGATGTAGTCGGCCAGATCGAGGCAGACCTCGGAAGCGACCAGTGCCTCGCGTAGCGAAGCCGGGAGCGGCACGCCGGTGGCGAGGGCGATCTCGCGGGCAGTTTCCAGGCGCAAGCAGCCATCGAGGTGACAGTGCAATTCGAGCTTGGGGAGTGCGCGGAAGTCCGTCATTCTTTTTCACCACAGAGAGCACAGAGTACACAGAGAAAACATTTTCGCCACAAAGAGCGCAAGCAAGGGATGTAAAGCCGGTTCGTAGCGCCGTCATCTTGCCGGCTGTCACGAGGGCGTCTCGCCCTCGTGGTGCGGGCGGGACGCCCGCACCGACAGCCGCCGGGACAGGGGCGCTACGCCGCCAGGTTGGCGATGAATTCGCCGAACTGATTGCGCTCTGTCTCCGGCAACCCGCGAAATGCTTGTACAAACTGCTCGGTGCGGGTAGAACCAAAACGGCGAGCGCCGGCGCGCAGGTATTCCAGGACTTCGCCAATCTGGCGCACGCCCCCTGCGGCTTTCACTTGGCAGCGTCCGGCCACCGCTTCGTACATCAGGCGGACATCTTCCACAGTGGCGCCGCCAGCAGCGTAGGCGGTTGCTGTTTTCACAAAATGGGCCCCGGCCTCGGCAATCCACTGGCAGGCGCGGCGTTTCTCTTCTTGAGTGAGACAGCAGTTCTCGAGAATCACTTTAACGATGCGGCCATCAGCGGCTCGGACCACGCCCTGAATATCGGCCAGGAACACATCCTTCTCGCCGTTTTTGAGCGCGGGAATGTTCATGACCATGTCAATTTCTTCGGCGGCGAGGTCGAGCACAGTCTTGGCCTGGTATTCCTTCATGGCAGGAGTTTCGTTGCCCTGGGGAAACCCTACCACCGTGCCCAGCAGCACGCCGGTGCCTTTCAGGAATGGCGCAGCGAAACGGATGTAGTGAGGCTGCACCGTAAGGGTTGCGGTACGCAGCCGGACGGCAGTTTCGGCTCCGGCGGCCACTTCTTGCCGCGTAACATCGGGGCGAATGACGGAGTGATCAAACAGCTTGGCTAAGGTGGCGACTTTCGCGGCTGTCGCGGGTGCTGGGTGAGTCAACTCGCTAATCGGCATGGGCGTGCTCCTTGGCCGGGGAGACGACGGTCAGGGCCTGCTCCAGGTCGGCGATGAGGTCGTCGGCATTCTCGATGCCGATGGCTAGGCGGACCAGTTGGTCGGTGATGCCCATGCGCTTGCGTTCCTCCGGGCTGACCATGGCGTGCGAGGTCACCACCGGCAGAGTCACCAGCGAATCCACGCCGCCCAGGCTGGGAGCGAGGGCAAACATGCGGAGCGTCTCGGTGAAGCGCCGCGTCTCCTCGGCGGTGCCATCTACCTCAAAGCTAAGCAGGCCGCCGCCCCCGCTCATCTGCTTGGTCGCCAGCGCGTGCTGGGGGTGCGTGGGCAGGAAGGGATAATTCACGCGCTTGACGCGCGGATGTTTCTCCAGGAATTCGGCGATGCGCAGAGCATTGTGGTTGTGGCGTTCGACGCGAACCACCAGCGTCTTCAGGCCGCGCAGCAGCAGGAAGGCGGCGTGCGGGTCCATGGTGCCGCCCAGCGTGGTGCGCGTTTCCCAGATCTGCTGCATGAGCTTCTCAGAACCGGCGGCTACGCCCGCGATCAGGTCAGAGTGGCCTCCCATGTACTTGGTGCCGGAGTGGAGGACGATATCCACGCCGGACTCAATGGGGCGCTGATTGACGGGCGTGGCGAAGGTATTGTCCATGAGTGTGGTCAGGCCGTGCTGCCTGGCGATGGCCACGGCGCGCCGCACGTCCACCAGCCTCAGCGTGGGGTTGGTGGGCGACTCCAGGTACATGAGGCGGGTATTAGGTCGAATAGCGCGCTCGAAATCATCCGCGCGCATGGTTTCGACAAAGGAAGTCTCGACACCGAACTTGGGCAGCCATTGGGAGAAAAATTTCAGGGCGCCGCCGTACAGGTCGGCCTGGGCGACAACGTGGTCGCCCGAACGCACCAGGGCCAGCACGGCGGTGGTGATGGCGGCCATGCCGGAGGCGAACAGGAGCGCCGCTTCCGCGCCTTCCAATTCAGCGACGGTCTTCTCGGCCGCGGTGTGCGTGGGATTACCGTAGCGGGTGTAAAACCGGTCGCTGTGCGTGACGCGGAGCTGCTCGTCGTTGTCCTCAACGGAAAAGGTGGAGGTCTGGAATATTGGAGTGGCCAGAGGACCGCTCTTGTGCTCCGGCTCCGAACCGCCGTGGATGGCTACTGTATCGGGCTTGCGCTTCTTCATCGGGGCCTCCTTTGCCAACGTAAAGATGATAGCCGGGGTGGGAGGGTTCGGGAAAGTTTTGAGGGAAGTTTCAAGTTTCAGATTTCGAGTTTCTGGGGTCAAAGTTTCGGAGGTTTCAAGGTTTCAAAGAGCTGGTTCCACACGGAGTCAAGACATCCAAGTAGTTGGTAGCTGGCGCCGAAATGATTCAACTATCAGCTGTTAGCTGCCAGCCATAGTGCGATAGAATCTTTCGCCATGCGCAGTGTTTTGCTTCGTGCCGCCATTGTTCTGGCGGTGCTGTGGATAGTATTTGTGGGGTTCATTGCCTGGGCCATGCACCAGCCGCCGGAAAGGTTCGGGCACGTCATGGCCCGGATGCCGGCCGCGGCCTATATCATCATTCCGTTTGAAACCTTGTGGACGCAAGCCCGCGCGGGCACGCTGCAGGCCGGGCAGGCGGCGCCCGACTTTTCGCTGGGCGCGCTGAACACAAGCGAAACTGTGCAACTTTCCTCTTTCCGCGGCAAGGAACCGGTAGTGCTGGTGTTCGGAAGCTACACCTGACCGCCTTTCCGGCGGGAGGTTCCCGCCCTCAATAAGCTTTACGAGCAATATAAGGACCGGACGCAATTTCTG
>DATEGI010000327.1:0-23410 GCA_035280205.1 Terriglobales bacterium
AAACTCTTCCACCCGTCCGCTAGGCCACAGAATGGTGACACGCTCGATGCGGTCGAGCTTGCCCACGCCAAAGGTGACCGGCAACTACGACTGGGAGAGATAGCTGGAGCCGCCCTTCACTATGCGCCACTGGCTGGCCCCGCCCGCCTCAATGCTTACCACGGCGCCAATGGCGTCGCGGTTGGATTTGGTTCCCACCAGATGGAAGCGGATGCTGCGATTGCCGGCCACCTGGTCGTTGCGATAGAGAAACGCGGAGGTGTTGTTGGTGGTCATCAGCAGGTCGAGGTCGCCATCGCGGTCGAAATCGCCATAAGCCAGGCCCCGCCCCACTTTCGGCCGGTTAAAGGCCGCTCCCACATCGGCCGCTACGTCATGGAAGCGGCCCTTGCCATCATTGAGGAAAAGCTGCGGCGGCTGGGCGTACCCGACGTTGCCGCGAATATTGCGCACCGTCTCGTCAATGTGGCCGTTGGCCACCACCAGGTCGAGGGCGCCGTCGAGGTTCATGTCCGCAAACAGGCAGCCAAAGCCTAGCGTGTTGCGCGAGGGCAGCCCGACGCCGGCCTGCATAGCTACATCGTCATAAGCGTGCTGGCGGCCCATGCGAAACAACCCGATCATCTCGTTGTCGAAATTGGTGATGGCCACGCCCGGCGTGCCGGAGCCGTCAAAATCGCCGGTATCTATGCCCATGCCAGCGCGCGCCTTGCCTTCCGTGCTGAAGGCGATCCCGGCTTCCACGCCCACTTCCTTGAAGGTACCGTTGCGCTGGTTGCGATAGAGCTTGTTAGGTTGAGTATCGTTGGCGATGAGCAGGTCGGGCCAGCCGTCCTGGTCGTAGTCCAGCATGGCCACGCCCAGGGATTTGGAACTGGTGTCAAAAATACCGCTGCCTGCGGTCACATCTTCGAAAGTGCCGTCGCCGTGATTGTGGAACAGCCAGCAGGTCTCCCCGCGGTAGGCCTCGGGCGTGCAATAGGATTTGTGCTTGCCATCCAGGCTGCAGAACACGTCGTGCGCCGGCGACCACTTCACGTAGTTGCACACCACCAGGTCGAGCAGGCCATCGCGGTCGTAATCGAACCATAGGGCTGAGGTGCTGAACGCCTCGCGCCCGCCCAGGCCGGCGGCGTGGGTCACGTCAACAAATTTCCCGCCCAGGTTCTTAAACAGGTGATTCTGTCCGACGCACGTAATCAGAATGTCAGGATGGCCATCGTTGTTGTAGTCGCCCACGGCCACGCCCATGCCGTACATCTCAACGTCGAGGCCGGCGCTGCGGGTGACGTCGCTGAAGGTGCCGTCGCGATTGTTCCGGTAAAGCCGCAGGTTGGTGCGCTGGCGCTTGTGGCCGGGCCAGTCCATGCCGTTGATGAACAGAATGTCCTGCCAGCCATCACTGTCGTAATCGAGGAAGGCGCAGCCCGAGCCCATGGTTTCCGGCAGGAATTTGCCGCCAAACGCTCCTGAATTATGCAGGAAGTGAATGCCGGCCTGCGTGGTCACATCCACCAGGCGGAAGCCCGGGGCGGCTGTGGCAGGCGCGGACCACAGTTCCGAAGAGAGAACAGCAGCGCCTGCCAGCCCGCCCAGTCCCTGGAGAAACGACCGCCGATTCACGGAATGTTCACCAGCCCGTTGCGAATGGCGTATACCACCAGTTCGGCGGTCTTATGGATCCCCAGCGCATCCATGATGTTGGCGCGGTGGACGGCCACGGTATTTACGCTGAGCTCAAGGTGGTCGGCGATTTCCTTGTTGGATTTGCCATTAACGATCAGTTGCAGGATCTGCAGTTCACGCTGGGTCAGCCCCGAGCCACGCTCCCCGCGCAGCGACGAGGGCCGCTCCAGTTGCGGGTCGAGCACTTTTTCGCCCGCCGCGGCCTTGCGCACCGCCGCTGCCAGGTCCAGGTCCATGGCGCTCTTCAGAATGTAGCCGCGAGCGCCGGCCGCCAGCGCCTGCTGCACCAGCGTCTCTTCCGAATGCATGCTGAGCATCAGCAGGGCGGGGGCGGCCGCGCCATTGCGCGCCGAGCCTTCCAGAATCTTGCGCGTGGCCGCCAGGCCGCTCATGCCCGGCAGGGCGCAATCCATCACGACCACACGCGGCTTGAGTTGCTGTGCCAGTCGCACCGCGTCTTCGCCATTGCCGGCCTCGCCCACCACAGCGATGTCTTCATGATCCTCCAGCATGTGCCGGAAACCGCGCCGCACCAGGGCGTGGTCGTCCACCAGCAGAACTGTGATCTTCTCAGGCATGGCTCTCACATTTTGCCCGCGGCACTCTCAGGCGCACCAGCGTGCCGCCTTCCAGCGGCTGCGAAAACTCCAGGCTGGCGTCCAGCAGTTCCGCTCTTTCCCGCATGCCCACCAACCCGATCCCCTGGCGCGCGCCATTGTTGCTCAGGCCCTTGCCGTGGTCTTCCACTTCCAATTGCAGACCCTCCGGCTCAAAGCGCAGCCTCACCCAGGCCTGGCGCGCCCCCGAATGCCGGGCCACATTGTTCAGCGCTTCCTGCAGCACGCGGTACACATGCACGCCGGCGCTGCCATCCACTGCAAAGGGCGCGCCCGATTTCTCGTAGCTTATGTCAACCCCGGTTTGCTTTTCCACCGTGCGCAGGTACCACTCCAGCGTGCTCTCCAGGCCGGCTTCATCGAGCATCACCGGGTGCAGGGCCTGGGAAAGGCTGCGCACGCTCTCCAGCGTGCTCTGCGCCACTTCAGAAACCTCGCGCAATTCGGCGCGCAGCGGCGAGTCTTCCGGCGCATGTTTCTTAGCACGCTCCAGCATGGAGCCGACGGCGGTCAGAATTTGCCCGAACTCATCGTGCAGCTCGCGGGAAATCTCCCGCAGCGTGGATTCCTGCATATTGATGAGCTTCTGCGCCAGTTCGCTGCGCTGCTCCGAGAGCGCCGCCAAGTGGGCAAACAGACGCCGGTTGGAGCGCATCACGTAGAGGCTGGTCAGGAGGATAGCAATTAGAATGGCGGTGAGGAAGAGGTACACCTGACGCTGCACACGGTCATAAATCTCGCCTACGCGCTGCGCCGCCTGCTGCTCAGCCTCGTTATTTTCGACCAAGAGCCGCGCTACAGCCGTGCTCAGCGCCGCTTGCCGGGCCTGCAGCGTTACCCGAATCTGCTCCCGCGCATCAGCTTGCTTGCCCGCCTGCGCCAGTGCGAAAGTTCGTCCCACCGCGTCCCAGAACTGGGCCAGCGACTTGCCCAGATACTCGCGCTGTTCGGGCGTGCGTCGCGCCGCCGCCAGCTCCTCTTCGCGGCGGAAAGCGTCGTCCAGGTCGGAGCGGACCCGCTGGAATTGCGCTTGCCATGCCGTGAGCGGATAGGGCTCGTCGTTGTCCAGCATGTCACGCATCGCCAGGCCCAGCGAATTCAGGTCGTCCTGAATGCGTAACAGCTGCAGCGAGTCCTTGCGGTTGCGGTCGGCCAGATTGTTCTGCAGCTCGCGAAGGCCGTGGATTTGCAGCGTGATGTACCAGGAGTAGGCCACCACCGCTGCCAGCGTGATGACCAGCCCCAGGATGAGCCCCAGTGTCGGAGACTGGGCAGAAGGCCGCTGCACGCCCCGAGCATACGTCAGCCAGCACAGTTTTCGCTACTTGAGAGGTCCGAAACAGCTCTGCGACCGGGGTGGGGATATGGCCCCGCGCGCGTGAAGTTCAAAGAGAAGAACGAGAGAAAGGACAACAGCAGGTCCTTCGCCGCGCTTCCGCACTGCGTTTGGTCGCGCGACTCAGGATGACAAGATAGTGGGCGAACAGCGCGGAAATCTTCAATCTACATTCTTCAATCGTCAATCAAAAGGGGGCTAGCCCTGGCTCGGTCCTCGCGAGCCCTGACTAGCCCCCTTTTTTCAAGCTTACCTGGTTAACGCCCCTACTTACCGTGAACGTCGCGACGCACATCGCGGCGGTCGTGACGGACGTCGCGCCGGTCATGGCGAACGTCACGACGGTCGTGCCGCAAGTCGCGTTTATCGGCGCGGATGTCACGCATCTGCCCACGAGCCGCAGCCTTGTTCCCGTTCCGAAGGTCCTGGCGAACCTGCGCCCGGTCCCGGGCCAGGTCACGCCGGTCATGAACGCGGTCACGGTTGTCGTGCCGCAGGTCCTTGCGATCGTGCCGCAAGTCCTGCCGGTCGTGCTTCACATCCTGCGCCACTGCCACCGTGCTCAGCCCCAACGAAGCACCAAGCGCCAGCGCAGCCATGGTTTTCCCAAATCGAGTCATATCTGATCCTTTCCCCCATACTGCGAACTTCGCTGGGTTATAACCCTGGGCCTGGGAGAAAGTCTTGATTACCGTAGTGACAGACCTTCCGGCGGCCCGGGCTTTTCCCCGTATCGTATTCAATACACGAGCTATGCACCCCAGTCCCTAATTGGACCAGAAACCCCAGGGTTTATAATTTGCCGTTTATATCCCCAAGCGAGGATGAACACGATGGCGCAAGCAACCATGGCGGCGATACCCGGGCTGAAGGAAGCCTATGGCACCCTGAAAGGGCGGATGGATAAGGCGGTCGAGGACTTCCGCCGCGAAATGGCGGCCGTGCGCACGGGACGCGCTAACGTTCACATGCTCGATAGCGTGCAGGTGGAGTACTACGGCTCCGCCATGCCCCTCAACCAGATCGCCCAGGTGCATGCTCCTGAAGCCCAACTCATCACCGTGCAGCCCTTTGATCCCAGCTCCCTGGGCAACATCGAGAAGGCGATTCGCGCCGGCGACCTCGGCCTGAATCCCATGAACGACGGCAAGATCATCCGCGTGCCTGTGCCGCCGCTTACCGAGGAACGGCGCCGCGATATGGTGAAGCACCTGCATAAAATCCTGGAAGAACACCGCACCGCCGTGCGCAACATCCGCCGCGACGGCAACGAGTTGATCAAGAAGGCGCTCAAGGACAAGAAAATCACTGAAGATGATGAGCGCCGCTCACTGGATGAAACTCAGCGCCTCACCGACGATGAAATCAAGAAAATGGAAGAAATGAGCAAGGCCAAAGAAAAAGAAGTAATGGAAATCAAGTGATGTTTTGAGAGCGGCGGACGCTTGCCGTATCATTTTTGCTGTGTCTACGGCCCGACTTCTGGCAGTTATCGTTCTGATTCCCTTTTTCTCTGCCTGCAATCGCACTCAGCAGGGCGTAGCCTGTGCGCCGCTGACAGACGTTACCCTTGTTCGCATTTCACAAAACGGCAGCCGGCAGTCCGAGATTAGCGACCGCTACCGCATCCAGGCGCTAGTGGACTTTGCCAACGGCCGGCGCGATGGCTTTTCCGCCCGCCGCGAAGGCCTCCCTTCGGGAAACACTTCCGCCACTTTCTATCATGGCTCCCAGCCGCTGCTCACCTTCGCCGCCGGCGCCAACTTCTTTTCACTGAGCTGCCGCGGTTATGCAGGGGTGCAGGAAGCAAATCGGGTGCAGATTGCAGAGTTCGAGCGACTGCTCAACCGGCAACCTTGAGTTGAATTTCTCTGTGCTTCTGCGCCTCTGTGGTGAAATAATTCTCTACCATGAAGCGCGTAGTCCATGCCGCGTGTCCCCATGACTGCCCCGACGCTTGCGGCGTACTCATCACGGTAGAAGATGGACGAGCCGTAAAGGTGCAGGGAGACCCGGCCCATCCGGTTACGCGAGGCTTCCTGTGCGCCAAGGTGGCGAAGTATCTGGACCGCGTGTACTCGCCTGAACGAGTCCTCTATCCCATGCGGCGGGTGAGACCGAAAAGTCCGCGACATTCAAATGCTGCGGGCGAGGGCGCCCGCGCCACCAAGGATTTTGAGCGCATCACCTGGGATGAGGCGCTGGACGAGATTGCGAGACGCCTCCGGCAGATTGCCGATGAATCCGGCAGCGAAGCTATCCTTCCCTACAGCTACGGCGGCACCATAAGCGCGCTCAACGGCGGCTCCATGGACCGGCGCTTCTTCCATCGCCTGGGCGCGTCGCAACTCGAACGCACCATCTGCTCGGCCTGCGGCGAAGAGGCAATCAAATCGGTGTATGGCATCAAGCTGGGCACCGAACCGGAGCAGTTCCGGCATTCGAAGTCCATCATCGCTTGGGGCGCCAACATCCACGGCAACAACGTCCACCTGTGGCCCTTTATAGAAGAAGCGCGCCGCGAGGGCGCCAAGCTGGTGGTAATTGATCCCTACCGCACGCGCACGGCCCGTTGCGCCGACTGGCATCTGCCCATCAATCTGGGGACTGACGCCGCCCTCGCCCTGGGCATGATGCACGTCATCATCCACGAAAACCTTTATGACGCCGATTACGTCGCCCGCTACACCTTGGGCTTCGATCAATTGCGCCAGAGAGTGCAGGAGTACCTTCCGCAGCGGGTTGCGCAATGGACTGGCATCGCCGCTGACGACATCGTGAAGCTGGCGCGCGAGTATGCCACCACACGCCCGGCGGCCATTCGCCTCAACTACGGGGTGCAGCGCTCCGAGCGCGGCGGCATGTCGGTGCGGACGGTCTGCATGCTGCCCTGCCTGACAGGGTCATGGAAGGAACTTGGCGGCGGTTTGCAGCTCTCGCTTTCGGGCGCCTTCCAGCTCAACAAGGACGGCTTGCAGCGTCCCGATCTGATGTACAAAAGTCCCCTGAGCCTGCCAGCGCGCACTATAAACATGGTGGAATTGGGCAAAGCGCTCACGGAGCTGAATGACCCGCCGGTCAAGGCTCTGTTTGTCTATAACTCCAATCCCGCGGCAGTGGCGCCAAATCACAACCTGGTGGTGCGCGGGCTGATAAGGCCCGACCTGTTCACCGTCGTCCACGAGCAGTTCTTCACCGACACCACCGACTACGCCGATATCGTGCTTCCCGCGACCACCTTCCTTGAACACAAGGATTTGCAAGCCGCTTACGGACATTATTATCTGCAGGTGTCGCAACAGGCGATTGAGCCGCTGGGCGAGTGCCGCTCCAACGTGGAGACCTTCCGCGCCCTGGCGCAGCGCATGGGATTTGAAGAAGAATGCTTCCGCGAATCGGTGGATGCCATGATAGACGGCGCACTGCAGTCGCCCAACCCCTGGATGCAGGGGATTGACCGGCAACGGCTGGAACGCGAAGGAAATATCCGGCTGAATTTCGAAAATGCTTGGGGGGGGAGGGAGCCATGCTCCGTCCAGACGGGGCGAAGCCCCGCCTCCACACGGTCCGCGGTAGGGCAAAGCGCCGTTCCCACACAAAAATCATTTGAGCCCAGCCCGTTTCTTCCCTTCGCGAAAGGTAATTTCGCCACGGCCAGCGGTAAGGCGGAGTTTTACAACGAAGAACTCGCCAAACAAGGCTTGGACCCGGTGGCCAGTTTCACCCCTCCGCAGGAGTCGCGCCATTCGGACCGCGCCCGGCGGTTTCCGCTGGAGCTGCTGGCACGGAAATCGGACAACTTTCTGAACTCTTCGTTCGCTAACCTCCCTGTCCTGCAGAAGATGGAGGATACAGATGTTCTTGACCTGAGCGCCGCCGATGCGCAGGCCCGCGGCATTCAGGATGGCGCCCAAGTGCGGGTGTTCAATGATCGTGGCGAGGCATTCCTGCGGGCGCGGGTGAACGGCGCCGTTCGCCCGGGCACAGTTTCGGCGCGCCTCAATTGGGCCAAGCTTTCGTCCCGCGGCGCGAGCATTAACGTCCTCACTTCCGAACGCCTCACGGACATGGGTGGGGGCGCGACCTTTTATTCGGCGCTAGTGGAAGTTGAGGCGTTTTGCGGGCGTGAGCGCAGCGGGAGCCCGCAGCCGAAATCCTGAGCCTAGCGAAGGATCTGTCCTTTAGCCGAGTTTTGCAGCCGCTGTAACCATTTGCCTTTACAAATGTCTTCCCAACTGTGCAGCAAAAACTTCTGCCACGGCTTCGGGTTAGGAAGCCACGGAGAGGGAAGGCTGTCTTCCCACTCCTGACTGCCGAACCGGCCCGAGCTTTTTGCCTGAGCAATGCTCGACCGTATAGAATGGCAACTTTCCAGACTACATGCCCCTGAGGTAGCCGCATTCTGAGTTCCCACAACCGCCCTGTGCCAGCGCCGTCCGGGTGCGCTTGCCCAGAACTCAAATCTGACAGGCAAGCCGGCTTGTGGGATTGGTGTTGGTGGCCGAAGCTGCGACAGGGCGACGGCTTCAGCGCCTGGATTGCGTTCCTTTCCTGCCTGTGCCTGGTGGTATTGACGGCCATCCCCACACTTGCCCAGCAGAACCTGGTCGAGGCCATCGTAATCCACGGCAACCGCCGCATCCCGGCGGACACCATCCGCGCCCACATCTTCACCCGGGCGGGTGACGTTTATGACCAGGCCGCCCTGGAGCGCGACTTCAATTCTCTATGGAACACCGGCTACTTCGACGACCTGCGCATCGAGCGCGAGCCCGGGAAAAAAGGCTGGATTCTCCACTTCTACGTTACTGAGAAGCCCACCATTCGGGAACTCAACTACGTGGGGCTTAACTCGGTGTCGCAGAGCGATGTACTCGACCGCTTTAAGGAGCGCAAGGTTGGTCTCTCAGTCGAGAGCCAGTTCGACCCCACCAAGGTGACCAAAGCCGCTGTGGTTATTAAGGAGATGCTGGCCGAGCATGGTCGCCAGTTTGCCACGGTGCGTACGGAAGTCCGTCCCCTCCCGCCCGCCGCCGTTTCCGTCACCTTCGTAGTCAAGGAGGGGCCCAAGGTCAAGGTGGGCAACATCCGCTTCGAAAACAATCACAAGCTCAAAAGCCGCGAGCTGCGCTATGCCATGAAGAACCTGCGGCCCATCGGCATACCTCATTCCATCTTCCTGGAAAACATATTTTCCAAGACTTACGACGCCAGCAAGCTCAACGAGGACGCCGAGCGCGTTCGCCAGGCCTACCAGCAGAAAGGCTACTTCAAGGCCATAGTTGAAGACCCTCAGACCAAGCTGCGCGACACCCATTCCCATCTTCATATACCGTTGATCCAAAAGGGCCAGGGCAAGGTAGTGGATATCACCATGCCGGTGGTGGAAGGCGACCGCTACCGCCTGGGTAAGATCGCCTTCAAAAACAATAAGGCGGTGCGCAATGTAGCGGCGCTGCGCAGCTTGTTCCCCATGAAGGACGGCGACATCTTCAACACCGATAACGTGCGCAAAGGCCTCGACAACCTGCGCAAGGCTTATGGCGAGCTTGGGTACATCAATTTCACCTCCGTGCCTGACACCCAGATCAATGAGGACAAGAAACTCATTACCCTGATGATTGACGTGGACGAAGGCAAGCCCTTTTTTGTCCGCCGGATTGAATTCCAGGGCAACACCACCACCCGCGACAAGGTCATTCGCCGCGAACTCGCCATCGAGGAAGGCCAGGTATACAACACCCGCCTGTGGGAACTGAGCCTGCTCCGCCTGAACCAACTCGACTATTTCGAAGCCTTGAAGCCGGAAGAGGCCACCGAGCGCAAACTGGACGAGCAGGCGGGCACGGTCGACCTGACGCTTAAGGTGAGGGAGAAGGGCAAAAACAGCATCCAGCTTACTGGCGGCGTGAGCGGGCTGGAGGGCTCGTTCATCGGTCTTAGCTATACCACCAACAACTTCCTCGGCTTGGGCGAAACCTTGCAGTTGCAGGCCAGCGTGGGCAATTTGATGCGCAGCCTGATGTTCGGCTTCACCCAGCCTTACATGTTCGACCGGCCGCTGCAGATGGGCTTCACCGTCTTCAATAACCGAATCAATTACGATCAGGCCAAGCAGGAAGAACTGCTCACCGGCCAGAAGCTGAACCTGCCGCAGAGCTTCCTTGCTAACCTGCAGAATTTCACGCAGAACGATACCGGCTTTACCGTTTCAGCCAGCTATCCGCTGCGCCGCTCATTCAAGCGCGTGGGCATCACCTACGCCTGGGACACCTCTACCATCCAAACCTTCAGCGATGCCTCCACCGCCCTGTTTGAGAACCTGGCTTTCCGCGGTTTCTCCGGGCCGAACGCCCTGAATGGCATCGTGACCAGCAAGATTCTGCCCAACTTTTCCATCAACACCATTGACAATCCCACCCGGCCCCACGGGGGCCACTCGGTTTACCTTGCGGCGGCAATCTCCGGTTTGGGCGGAACCGTCAACTCCATTCAGCCCATCATCAACTACAAGCAATTCATCCCCGTCAATCACAAGCGCAATGTGATCGGCTTGAATTTCCAGGGCGCCTTCCTGAGCGGCTTTAACGGCCTGGTGGCGCCGCCTTTTCAGCGCTTCTACATGGGGGGCGAACAGGACCTGCGCGGTTTTGATATCCGGTCCATCTCCCCCGTTACCTTCCTGCCCACAACCGTCAACATACCGCTGGTCAACCCCGATGGCTCTCCAGTTCCCCGAAATCCTGCCAACCCCCGCTACGGCAACATCACCGTGCCCGTGCCGGTCAACCAGATCGTCTTCCCCGGGGGCGACACCAGCCTGGTCAGCAACGTCGAATACCGCATTCCCATCGTGGGCCCGGTGGTCCTTGCGCCGTTCGCTGATCTTGGTTTCGACGGCATTGCCCGGTCTTCCCAGTTGAAACTGGCGCCGCAGGAGCTCGCCCTGCTTAATGGCAGCGTGTTTGGCTGCCCCACTCTCAATGCTGCTTTCTTATGCACCGGCGGCCAGACTTTCAAGTTCTCTCAGGAACTGAAGGTGTTGGGGGGCACCAATTTCATCCCCCGGCTATCCACCGGCCTCGAATTACAGGTAATGATGCCCATCATCAATGCCCCCTTCCGCATCTACTGGGCTTACAATGCGTTGCGCCTGGATGAATTTGCCGGCACCCCCAATCCCATCAGCCGCAGTATGTTCCCCAAAGGCGGGGCTGGCGATTTTACTTATCAACAGGCTGTTTCCGGCGTCAACTTCCTCGGTTTTTCGCCCGGCTACCTGCTGCGCGAGCCGCGCAAGACCTTCCGCTTTACGGTAGCAACCACCTTCTAGGCAGACGGGCATCCGCGTTTGACGCTGGGGAGCAGTAACCCTATAATGAGACCCACTGAGGACCGGGAAAAACCTTTTTTGGTTGCCGAGTTCAAAACACCGGACATTTCGGCGTGAGCAGACGGGATGACATCCCTCTCCATTGACAATCTGCCTCTTCGACTCATTCCCGGAAATGATTTCCAAGGAGTTCAAATCTTCCCATGAACAGCAAGTTCGCACCTTTCACACTAGCGGTGGTTGTCCTGTCGGTGATGGCGCTGGGGCAGAGCAGCAGCGCCGCCCCTAAGCCTGCGGCCGACACGCCCTCGGCCCCCGCCGCCGCGTCGTCGTTCGGCAAGATCGGCATCATCAACATGCAGCAGGCCATTCTTGCCAGCAACGAGGGCCAGCGCGATTTCCAGACTCTGTCCAAGAAATTCGAGCCTAAGCAGGCCGAGCTTAAGGGCATGAACGACGAGGTGGATAATCTCAAGAAGCAGCTCAACACCCAGGGCGACAAGCTCAATGATGTGGCCCGCGCCAACCTGGTGAAAAGCATCGAGAGCAAGCAGAAAGAGCTGCAGCGCAACCTGGAAGACGCCCAGTCTGATTTTCAGGGGCAGCAGAACGACATCCTGCAGCAGGTTGGTCAGAAGATGATGCAGACGCTGGACAAATACGCCAAGGCCAACGGCTACTCGCTGATCCTTGACGTCTCCAATCAGAACAGCCCGGTGCTCTGGGCGGGTGCTTCCACCGACGTCACCAAGGTGATTGTGGACGAGTACAACACGACTTCCGGCGTGCCCGCACCCGCAACCCCGGCGGCCAAGGGCGGCCTGCCTTCCGCGCCGCGTCCGGCCGCTAACAAAGCGCCGGCCAAGCCCCAGCGCTAACGTCACGCATCTGCTCCAGCTTCAGGCCGCGCTCAGCGCGGCCTTTTTCTTTGCGTGCTGCCCTTGCGCCCACATCGCGGCAGGCCTACATTAGTTTCGAACAGTTTCGAACAATTCATTTTGGCGGGACAAAAGAAATGAAACGAAACTACTGCTGCGTGCTCTTCCTTGCCTTGCTTGCCCTTCCTGCTGCTGCCCAATCCCCCAACACCACCGAACTCGCCACCGGCTGGCGCATGTCTTCCGCGCAAAACATTTCCGGCAATGACGCCCAGGTCTCGCAGCCTTCTTTCGACGCTTCCGGCTGGTACGCCATCCAGCACATGCCCGCAACCGTGCTGCAAGTGCTCGAGGACGACGGCGTTTACAAGGACCTCTACTACGGCATGAACCTCACCAAGCCAGGGGACTTGTGGAAGCAGGACTGGTGGTATCGCACTACTTTCACCGCGCCCGGCGGCCGGCAGGTGTACACCCTGATTTTCAAGGGCATCAATTACCGTGCCGACATCTGGCTCAACGGCCTGAAAATCGCCAGCAATTCGCAAGCCGTCGGCATGTATAACCGCTTCGAGTTCGACGTCAGCCGTGTGATTCACCCCGGCGGCGAAAACGTGCTGGCCGTCAAAGTCACTCCGGAAAGGGGCCTGCTCAGCGAGGAAGGTGTGGTGGTCGGTGATCATCCGGTGGAGTTGGCTGACAGCTGGCTGGACTGGATCAACTGGAAGTACATCGGCTATCACGATCCCGCGCACCACATCAATATTCCCTTTGCTCCCGACCGTAACGCGGGTGTATGGAAGCGCGTTTTTCTCAGCGCCACCGGTGCGGTCACGATTCGCCATCCCTACGTAAAAACCGTTCTCCCGCTGCCTGCCACCGCGCCCGCCGCCCTCACCGTGTACTGCGACCTGACCAACCACAGCCATGAGCGAGTGTCCGGGGTGCTGCACGGTGAAATTACGCGTCCCGGCAAGCAGACCATCACTTTCGAAAAACCGGTGTCGCTGATTCCCACGGAAACAACCGAGGTCTCTTTCACCCCACAGGAGGTGGCGCAACTCTCGGTGGCCGATCCCGACCTGTGGTGGCCCTACCGTTGGGGCAAACCTAACCTGTACCACCTGAAGCTTGATTTCACGGTGAACGGCAGCACCTCTGACGAGCAGGGCATTGACTTCGGCATCCGCCAGATCACGCTGAAGCGGGACAACGACAATAGCTTCCCCAATATCGGCACCGGCGGCGGCAATTTCTACATGCAGATCAACGGCCGCGATTACTTGATTCGCGGTGGCGCCTACGCACCTGACCTGCTGTTCAAGAACGACCCCGCACGCGACGCTGCCATGATGCTGTATATCAAAGACCTCGGCGTGAACCTGGTGCGCTGGGAGCTGAAGATCGCCGACGACAGCATGATCGCGCGCGCCGACCGTGAAGGCGTCCCCGTCATGCTGGGCTGGATGTGCTGCATGCAGTGGGAGCACTGGAATACGTGGAGCGCCGAGGATCAGTGGGTGGCGCGGGCCAGCCTGCGCGCCCGCCTCTATGAGCTGCGCTCCCATGCTTCGGTGGTGATGTGGGCCAACGGCAGCGACGGGCTGCCTCCCGACCCGGTGCTCAACGACTATCACCAGATCGAAAAGGAACTGCACTGGCAGGATGCCATCGTAGACACGGTGGCCGACCGCAACCGCTTCTGGAGCGGCATTCATATGGAAGGGCCCTATGTTTGGCGGCCGCCCTACTACTGGTTCAGCGACAAGTACGGTCCCGCCCGTGGCTCCTCCGCCGAGGAGGGCGACAACGAGGTCATCCCTCCGCTCGACAGCCTGAAGAAATTTATTCCTGCGGACAAGCTCTGGCCGCCCAACGAGTACTGGTTCTACCATGCCGGCGGCAACGAAGACGGCAACAACACGCTGGCCAACATTCGCCGCGCGCTGGAGCACCGCTACGGGCCCTCAAACAACTTGGAGGATTTAGTCAAGAAGGCGCAGGCAGCTTACTACGAGGACGTGCGCGCCCAGTACGAGACCTACGCCACCCACTGGTCAAATCGCAAGATGCTGATGCACTGGATGATGGCCAACCCGTGGCCGTCCTTCTTCGGCCACCTGTTTGATTATTACTTCAAACAGGGCGGGGGCTATTTCGGGGCCAAGAAAGGCCTGCAGCCGGTCAGCATTGTGTGGGACTACTACGCTCCCGGCGACCGCTCCACCGCTCATGTCTATGCTGCCAATCAGACTGGGCAGCCGCTTGAGAACGTGAAGGCCACCGTCGCATTCTACAACGTTGATGGAACCCGCAAAGTGGTGAAAGAAGCGGCCAACATAAACGTGCCGGCTTACTCTTCCGTTCCGGCGCTTGAAATCCCTCGTCTTCCTGGGCTCAGCTCAACGTATTTCGTGCGCTGCGATCTGAATGCGGCGGACGGCAGTTCGCTGGCCGAGAACGTCTACTGGCAGTCCACCACTGACGACGACTTGGGACCGCCCACCAACGACGACCAATTCCTGACCAAGCTGGTGAAGTGGGCTGACCTCACGGCACTGAACACCATGCCCTCCACGCCGATTGCGCTGAAGGTGGCGGCCAGCGGCGCCGATCAGCGCACGGCCAAAATCACCCTCACCAACAACTCCCGCCACATCGCGTTCTTCATTCGAGCAGAGGTGACCAAAGGGGCCGATGGCGACGAAATCCTGCCCATCACCTACGACGACAACTACATCACCCTATTTCCGCATGAGTCGCGCACCATTGAAGTCCACTTTGAGGCTTCACAGCTGGGCGGAGCGGCGGCGGCGGTGCGAGTTGCGGGCTATAACGTGCCGGTCAAGTCAGTGGCCTTGCCCTGACCGGCCATCTTACTTGGGAATAAACGCTGGCAGCGGAAGGCTTGGCGCGCAGAAATGCCGCTAAGCCTCCGATGCAAAATACCGGCTGAACTTGTGTTTGCCGGAACGTGTGGGCTCAGTTGACAAGCCCATTG
Organism: Terriglobales bacterium; assembly: GCA_035280205.1. Taxonomy (GTDB): domain Bacteria; phylum Acidobacteriota; class Terriglobia; order Terriglobales; family Acidobacteriaceae; genus JAICWP01. Next base: position 14,852 of record DATEGI010000327.1, read on the forward strand.
CCGTCCGCGGAGTTCCAATTCGACTCTTGCACCACCTTCAGCACTGCCCGCCGCGCCCGGCGTCTGGATGGGATGGCGGCCTGCTGCAAGCGCCTTAGCTCGTGGCTTAACGTCTGTACCACGCGGAAGCACAAATCACCGCGCCGCCGCAACAGCGTAGGAATGTCCTGGTTACGGATAAATGCCACCTGCGAATCCTGCAGCAGCTCAGCCGTAAAGTTGTAGGGCTTGTTGCGCATGCTCGCGGGCAGGCCCAGCAGATAGCCTGGCCCCACAGTACGGAAAGCGAGCTTCTCTCCGGTGCGCGAATACATAGTCAGCCGCGCCTTGCCCCGGCATAGCAGGAAGATGCCTCCGCATTCACCTTCGCAAAGCAGGATGGAGCCCGCTTCCCGCTCGATGGGATAAGCGATGTCCTCGAGCCCCTCCAGCAGTTTTGTGCGCCGCATGCCTCTCGGTTTTACCTCCGATGCATTGTTGCCACCCTGGTTCAGTGAGTTCATATTCTGCTCCGTAAGTTGTGTTGCATGAATGCCAACGATCGATGAAGCAGCGCCGCTGTGGCGCGTCCTGGCGAATCAAAGCTGCGGAATCAGATCAGGAAAGTACAGCGGAATGCGGGCTCAGAAGCGGGACTAGCCTGGGCAATGCTTATTAAAGGAAAGATAAGTGCCGGAACCGCAACTGGTTCCGAGACGAAAGCCTGCGGGCGAACCACGTTGACGTGAGAGTCGCCTCGGCTCTCCTGCTCAAGTACCGCGTTGAGCGGTTCGGTGGGATGCTGCCGGTTCTTGCGCTGAGTGCCTCGCTGTCCCGGCCGGTGGTGACACACGTTCATCAGCCATTCCGGCAGGCTGAACCCGCGCCTGCTGGCGGACTGGCGCGAGAGCCGCGCTGCCGCCGGGGCGCACAGCGCCAGCAACAGAAGAACGATACCGATTTTGCCCACACCCGCCATGAGTTTTCATTTTTTACTCGATCTCGCGGATTTGGTCAGTGATGTTCATCACGTCACGATGTTTATTCCAGCAGCCTCATCGCGCTGCTCCCGCCTGCGCGGAAACGGCAAGCAGGTACCACGCCGCGTGCGGCAGCCATTGCTCCGTCCAGCGCCAATCGTTGTCCGCGCCTGTCTGCCGCCAGGTCAGCTCATAATCAATATCATCTTCGTCTTTGAAGCCGCCGGTGATGCCGTTGGAAATGCCGCCTGGTGCGTTGGTGAACTCCCAGGAATCGAAAAACATGTACTGCGGGTTGTTATGCCCCACGCCGTACAGCATGCAGGAATCAAACGGGTTCAGCCCCAGGATCCAGTTAAGCTGATCGCCCGCAAAGCCCTGCAGTTGCCGACGGAATGCTGCATCCTCCGGGAACTGCGCCGAAGCCAGGGTCGCGGCCGCGGAAAGCGATGCCAGGCGTGCGTTCTCTCCCTGCCACCAGGGAGCTGCATCGGAATTGTGGGGAAAGAAGAAGCTGGTACGGCGCGCCCCGGTCTTGTCCTGCACCAACTGCCGCGCGTAGTCAAAGGGGTTGCTCACTTCCTTATTCAAGGCAAGCTGGGCTTCGAGAGATTTCCTCACCGTCTGCAGCACTTCGCGGCGCGTGCCCTCATCGGCAATTTCCGCATAATAAAGGAGACTTACCATGGGGAAGCCCGCGTCAGAAGCATGGAAGAAAGGGCGGGTGCCATCGTCGGCTCGCCAATAATTCTGATAGGTGCCGCCGCTGATCAGCCGCGACATCAGGCTGCGGGCGCGGCGGTCGGCGGCTTCCTTGTAGCGCGGGTTGTGGGTGGCGCGGAACAACTCCGTAGCTGCCGCCAAGGCGCAGTAATCATCTACGATGTTTTCCTTGCCGTTGTTGGTCAGGCGGAGATTGTTCTTCTCCAGGTAATCGAACGCGTCTTCCGCCGCCTTGAGGTAGTCGGCGCTGTGAAATTCACCGGACACCGGGTAGGTGCTGGCCAGGGCCAGGGCCGCAATTGCCACTCCGCCGCCAGAACGGTAGCTCACCTCGTACTCCAGTTCATTTTTCGCGTTTTCAACAATACCCGAGCGTTTCTCCGGCGAGGTGAAAATGCCAAAAGCTTTCATCTCGCCCGCCACTTTTCGCCCTTTCGGCCTCTGATGCACTTCCTCCGACGAAACCGAGCGGTAGAACGACCCTCCGGGGACCTTCACCCGCATCAGGTAATCGGCGCCGAACATCGCCTCATCAAGCAGGCGGTCTTCATAGCGGATGGCATAGGGCTGCCCGCGACGGTGCAGCTGGTCATAGCCCTTCAGCAGGCTGTAGACGACCAGCGGAATCTGCTGCGGGTTGAAGTAGGTGGAAAACGAAAGGTGGGAGAGATGCTTCCCGTAGTCGCCGGTGGCGTCCCACCAGCCGCCGTGCGCGTCCAGCGTGCCTGGTTTCCCACCTTCAAAGTGCAGATGGCGATCAGACTGGTCCATGGCGCCGGTACTGCGTTCTTCCTTGAAGTAGTAAATCACGTCGGAAAGCGTGTTGCGCTCCAGCAGATCGCGCTGAATGGCAAAAGAAAAGGAACGAATCGTGCCGCGGTTGCTCTCGCACTCCAGGTGGTACTTCCCTTCGGTGCTCACCTGTTCAAAATCGAAGGCCCAGAAGTTCCAATCGCGCCATTTCCTGACCGGGCCGGCGTTGCGCGCCGCAGCGCTGAATGCCTGGCGGTCGCTGCCATCCTCTTTTACCGCGCAACTGGAAACGGTATCGCTGGCCTGACCGAGAACGACGGCGTGTTTTGGGCCATCGGCCTCATAGCCGACGTGATTGATGAGAACCTTCAGCTCTTGGGCCTGGGCGCTCACCAGCAACAAAGCTGCAACTAGAAACGGGAACAGACCTAACCGCCTCATCACAGCTCCTTCCGCGTCCCGCGGTTACAGGCGAGTTGCGAACATGGTCTTTCGCTTAGTGGAGACGAAGGAAACCATACGTACCGCCCCGCCGGGACTCGTGCCTTCCTTGACTGCCCTATCCATGACTTCCGTCCTGGGCTTTACTATCTCGCCCTTGCGGGGCTGATGCAATCCGATTCAGCGGCATTTCTTGGAAACGTAATCGGCGGATTCGGGTTTTTCCTGCTTTGTGAGGCGTCAGCGGATTTTCCCGCGCAGCACCGTGATTGATGCTTTGGGCAGCGTGAAAGCCGTGTTCGCGTCAGAATTCACCGTGGCAGTCAACGGCGGGCCGTCAGGATCGGGATAGCTGTCCGGCCCGTCAGAACGCCACACATACTGCTCGCTGCCGAATGTCACCATCCGGACCGGACCCATAAAATGCGCGGCGCTTCCTTCCGGATTCTGGAAAACAGGCGCGATGCGATGCGCATTGGACTGGTCGCGATTCACCAGCAGCAGCGACCACTCTCCATCCGGTCGCTCCACCGCGTAAGCCGTGACCAGCACATGACCGGCATCATCCTTGAGCTCGCAGCCCGCGGGAAAAAGCCGGTGTGTTCCTGCACCATGCTTCACCCACTCCAGGTTGATCAGCTGGCTGGCAAAGTATTGCGAGGTGTGCGCGCGAATATGCAAATTCTCGTCGGCCACGAAATTTCCGTACGTGGTCCAGCCGTGGCAGCCCGAGCGCAGCGGCTCGGGCTGGATGGGCGAATGGTAGTACACCGCGCCTCCGGCGGTCAGGAACGCGCCTACGCTGTCCGCCAGCCACAGCGCGGCAAATGCCTCCGTAAAGGGCTGGGTCAGTTCCCAGGAAACATTGCTCTCCGTGTTCATGAGAGGTACGTTTTCGGGCAGGCCATCGTCGCGCCACACCTGCAGGATGTGACTCATCAGTTGTGCCTCACGGTACAGGTCGGACCAGGTAATCTCGCACGGCGCCAGAGGATAGTGCTCGAACGACATGAACGCCAAGTCCTTTATGCGCCCATGCGCTTTCAAATAGTCCAAGAATCGACCCAGCCATGAAGTTCGGCCCCGTCCATCGGGCCAGACTTTAATGTCCTCGTTTACGCCCTGAAACACTGGCCCGCCCAGCTTCAGCGAGGGGTCAACACGGTGCAGCGCCGTCGCCCACTGCAGATAAAGCGCGCCATAATCCTCGGGCAACATGTACTGGCCATCCGGTTCTTCGCCCATCTCGACGTAGGAAATCGGATAGCCGCGCTTCTTCAGGTAGGCAATCTGTGCTGCCGCATCCTCCGGCGTGCCATAGAGCATGGCCACGGGAATCATTGCCGGCAGATGATTGGTAATGCCGCTGGTGAAGAACAAGTCGAAGCCGGTCTGATCGCCCGCGTGCTTATCCAGGTCCGACGCCGAATGCCAGGGGTCAATGGACGAGCAGTAAGTCACGGTCTGGCCCTGGTCCGGCTGGTGCTGCACCAGGTCCACAAATCCGCCTTCAGCGTTGAAGTCGCCCACGCCGAGTTCCGTGATCGCGTAACCCGCACAGTCGCGCGGGTCATTGGAGCCATGCCCACTGCAGGTGTTGGACGACTCCGTCATGCAGACGCGCAGAAACCTGGCTGGGACGGGCGCTGTTGCCAGCTTCAGCGTAACCGTGCCGCCACTCCCATCTTCGACTGTACCTTGGGGGAAAACCTCCCACCTACCGTCGCTAGGTTTGTCCATGGCCTGTTCGCCGGTCCAATACTGCACTTCGTAGCCGCGCGCATAAGGCTCGGCCCAGTCAATCCGGATGGCGCTGACCTGCTCGACAGCTCCCAGATCAATCACCACCCATTGTGGGTGCAGCGCGTCGTCTTCACCGGTGAACTTGCGAGTCAGGTAGGGATTGCTCTTCCAGAATGAGTTGGGATTGCCATCCGTGAGCCGCGAGTAGCCGTGCTCGGTGCCACCGTTACGCGTGTTGCCGCGCCGCGGCAATGGATATCCGTACGAATGCCGCAGGAACTCCGTGGGCTCGGAACTTCCGGTGAAGTAGCCACTCTGCGCAGCCGGCTCGCTCCAGCTCCCATTGTGGTTCCAGTGCCAGGCGGCAATCTGGAGTTCCGTGTTTTGGCGGTAGGTAATCGGCCCCCATCCGGTCGACAGGCACTCCTTTATGATGGGTTCGGTGTACACCTTGTCCGCGATTCCATAAGGCAGAATATCCATCGAACTGCCCAGCGCCTGGTCGGGATCAAACGAATGCACCGCCCGGCTGCTATCCACGCGAACCTCCCAGGTGCGAACGCTCTCGCTTGTGGCCAACTCAGCGGGCGATGTGGCCGCGAGCAGCGGCCATTGCCACAGCGCCAACGCCGCTGCCCCGGTTGCCCTAAGAAATTCCCGCCGTGAAATATGCATGGCTTCCTCGTTTTCGCTTGCCCCGTGCTCCTGCGGAGAGCCGAAGGCCATAGGCCGACCGCCTGGCGGCAATTAAGACCTCAATTATTCGCCGAAAAATAAAAAAGCGGCAGGGCCGACCCCCTGCCGCTCCACACAAGAACACTCGTATTACTTCTTGTTGACTGCTTTTCTGAGTTCGGCTCCCGGGGTGAATTTGGCCACTTTGCGGGCGGCAATCTTGATTACCGCGCCGGTTTGCGGGTTGCGCCCATTGCGGGCTTTTCTCTGCGAAACGGAGAACGTGCCGAAACCTACCAGGGCTACGCGGTCTCCCTTCCGCAGAGCGCCGGTTACGCTGTCCACCATTGTGTCAATGGCAGAGGCGGCCTGGGTCTTGTTAATGCGTGAGCCAGCCGCAATTCTGTCGATCAAATCGGCTTTGTTCATCTTCGCTCCTGAGCAGGCCTGCCGTTCACGTACTACTGCCTGCGCGAAAACGGCTTGGAACCTGTGCGAGCTATTAGGCTCCGGGAGAAAGAGAATGTCAACTGTGAAAATCCGCGCCGGACGCGCCTTTTGCAACAGGGTCCCTCGGGAACCCGCATCCGGTCTGCCTTCGCCTTAGGCATCCAGCCCAAGCCGCACCCGCGGCCCTTACCGCCTCCCCTTGCCGCCCACTTTCGACTGCTCCGGCACCTCTTTGACCAGGTCGTTTACCACTCGGTCAATTTCCGGCTGCGGCACCGCGTCGGCAGCGGAGGCGCGGCGGTCCTGGTCGCGTTTTTCCCTGATCAGGAGCACCACCACATGCGCGATGGCGGCATTGTCCGTGCTCATGCCTTCCGGGGTCTTAGCTTTGATGCCCACCGCTGAGGGCGCCACCTGCAGCAGTTCCGCCACTCGTGCCTGAATTTTTGCTGCATGCGGACCGATTTTTGGCTCGGCCAGAATCAAGGTGGAATCCACATTGGCCACCGCATAGCCGGCGCGCCTCACCCGCTTCATCGCTTCCTCAATAAAGGTGACGGAGTCTGCGCCCTTCCACTTGGGATCGGAGGGCGGGAAATAGGTGCCAATATCGCCCGCGGCTATGGCTCCGAGCAGCGCGTCGGTGAGCGCATGCAGCAGCACGTCTCCATCGGAATGGCCGGCCAGCCCCTTCTCGTGGGGCAGTTGCACGCCACCGATTTTCAGCGGGATGCCCGCCTGAAATTCATGCGAGTCCCAGCCATATCCAATTCTCACAAACCAACCCCAGCCACGGAGAACCAGCACTTAGCACTTGGCAATTAGCACTTAGCCGTGCAGCATAGAAGAACGTCGCTGGCTAAATGCTAAGTGCTAAATGCTCATTGCTCGCTTCATCCCGCAGCGTGAAATAATCCGTGTGAATCCGTGTAAATCTGTGGCCGAATCTATCCCGCGGCGCGGCGGGCGGGGCGCGACATGTAGAACTCGGCCAACTCCAGGTCGGCGGGCGTGGTGATCTTCAGATTGCGCGCCGAGCCCATCACCACCGCCACCGCATGCCCGGAACGCTCCACCAGCGAGGCTTCATCGGTGCCCACGAATCCGTCGGCAGCCGCTTCATCGAAAGCCTTCTTGAGCACGCTAAAGCGGAATCCCTGCGGCGTCTGCGCCAGCACCACCCGCTCCCGGGGCACCGTTGCAGTGATGATGGCGTTCTCGGCGCTGCGCTCCACCTGCTTCACCGTGTCCACCGCAGGCACTCCGGCAATGGCTGCGCCATGCTTCTCGGCGCCCTGAACCACGTTCGCAATGATCTCTTCGTCCACCAGGGGCCGCACCGCGTCGTGCACCAGGATAATGTCGTCCGGCGCGGCCTTCACTGCGGCCAGCGCATTTGCGACTGACTGTTGCCGGTGCTCGCCGCCTTCGACCAGGTGTACCTTCTTGCCCAGCACTTCCTTTTCCAGGCGAGGGCGGAAAGAGTCCGCCTCCGCCTTGCGCAGCGCCACATAAATCTCCGTTACTTGTGGGCTGGCGGCAAATGTGCGCAGCGTATGCACCAGGATGGGAACACCGTGCAGTTCGGCGAACTGCTTGGAAGGGCCTTTTCCCACTGCAGAACGCGGCGCCGTTTCTGCCGCCGCCATGCGCGTGCCCAGTCCCGCCGCCGGAATAATGGCAATAACCTTCACAAGGGGCAATCAGTATACGAGCGGTGAGGACTTTACATCAAATCCGCCGCTCTACGGTTGGCCTCAACGCCTAGCTGCCAACCATTGCCTGCCGCACCGCATGAATGAAGTCGGTATAAACCGGCTCCAGGCCGGAGGCGCGCATATCAGCCGCTATCTGGCCGCGATGATAGGCGGAGTGCATCACCACGTGCATCAGGATGTCTCCCTGCTGACTGCTGAAATGCTCGCCCTTGGAATTCGTGTAGGATGCCGGCTCCGTCAGACGCGCGGGCGTGAGTTGGCCGAGATAACTGGTCCACGCCGTCTTCAGCTCTGCCACTTCCTGCAGAATCTGCTCCACCGTGAGTTGTGGCCATACCGCCATCTTTTTGCTTTCGGAAAGAATACGGCTGCGCCAGGTCCACTCCGTTCCCACCACGTGCGCCATCAGCCGCAGCGAGCGCGCCGGCGGCTGCGGAGCTGTTCGCAAGGCGCGCGTCACCTCCTGGTTGGCCCAGTGATCGTAAACATACAACTTGCGCAAGTATTCCAGAAACTCCATGTGTGCGGTCCTCCTGAAACGTGCATTCCATCACCGTGACCAGCGAAATCCCATTTTCAGAAACATTGAAGCAGCTGGTTGCCGGCCGAAACCTTCGAAACCTTGAAACTGCCTTTTTAGATTCCCTGCCAGCAATGTTGATTCGGAACCTGATTCACGCCCATCCCGACGCCAACCCCGTAACGCAGGCATGCGCTGATAGGGAGAGGACAATATGGCAACCAGACACAGTTCTTCCGGCCGGCGGAGTACGCGGTCACATCGCTCCACTTCCCGTTCTGGCTCGCGCGTCCGCAAATATGGCCGCAAGGCGCAGAGTGAAGTGCGCACCGAAATGCATCACATGCGCTCCGGCAAGCATCCTGTCAAGAACCGCCAGCAGGCCATCGCCATCGGATTGAGCAAGGCGCGCCGCAAAGGGACGAGGGTCCCATCTCGATCCAAGCGGTCAAGATCACGGTAGGGGTAAAAATATGGCCACCAGAAAGTCCAGTGGCAGCCGGTCCCGCAGCACAGGAAGCAGGCGCCGCACCAGCGCCCACGGGCGCAAACGCGTTACCGGCAGCACTCGTCGTTC
>DATEGI010000328.1:0-3152 GCA_035280205.1 Terriglobales bacterium
AGGTCACCCCGGTAATGGGACCTAAGGGGTTTACCTCGTTGACAGGGGAGAATCTACTTTGTTACGGTGGCTCAGTTGTTTCCCCTTGGCTGCGGTCTGAAAGGCGGAAGTTGTTGTGGTTGTAGGGCCTTGGCCGCAAACAAAAGAACCGACGGGCCTTAGCCGGTTCAGCCGGATCAAAGCGGCTACGTCATCAGACCTCTCCCCCTTGAAGAGGAAAGCGTAACCGGGATCCGAGAGGGGCCTGAGAACCAACGGCGGCCCGTTTTAGAGCAGTATATCCGGTGCCGTAGACGCCTAAGCGCACATAGGAGAACTATTGCGTAAACGTTTCTACATACTTTTTGTAGCCCGGGACGCTGAGGGGCAGCTGCACAAGGTGCAGATCCCCGTCTATTACCTTTACGTCCTGGTGATTGGAGCGGCCATTGGTCTGCTGAGCGTGACCGGCATAATCGGCTCCTACACCCGCATGTTGAGCCAGGTTTCCCGCTTCAACCAGCTTAAGGACGAGACCGAATCCCTGCGGGCGCGCTACTCCAAGCTGGAACAGTCAGAACGCGAAAAAGATTTGCAGGTGGCATCGCTGGGCTCGCTGGCCAGCGAGGTTTCCGCCCTGTACGGCTTGAAGCCCGATCCCATTCTCACCAGCAGCCCGGCGGGAGGCTTTGAAGATCAGCAGGTGGGCGTTTCCATGGACCAGTTGCATGCCTTGCGCAGTTCGGCGCTGAGCGGAGCCACCATGATCGCCATCGGGATGAACATCAGCCACCCGGTGAGCATGAATGACTGGATCCGGGCCTCCGCCGCGCCGGCTCTATGGCCGGTGATGGGCCGCATTACCAGCTCGTTTGGGGAACGCATTGATCCGTTCAACGGTGAAGGCGCCTTCCACCGCGGCGTGGATATTTCCTGCGAGTATGGCGAGCCTGTGATTGCGCCGGCCGACGGCGAAGTGGCTTTCGCCGACTTCATGAATGGTTATGGCCGCGCCATCATGCTGGAACACGGGCATGGCTTGAGCACACTCTATGGCCACCTCTCCAGCTTTGCCGTAGTCGCCGGGCAGCAAGTGCACCGCGGCGACGTCATCGGCTACATCGGCGACAGCGGCCGCAGCACCGGCCCCCACCTGCACTATGAAGTGCGCATCAACGATGTGCCGGTGAATCCCTACAAGTATCTGCGCATCACCGTGGCCCGGGATTTTGGGGTAGAGCACGGTTCGTAAAAAACCAGTTGTCAGTTGTCAGTTGTCAGTCCCCTGCGCCACTCTCTCCCTCCCCAACTTCCCGCAAAATGAAAACCACAGAGGACGCGAAGGACGCAGGGATCATTTCTAAATTAAAAACTCAATGTCTGAAATCCGCACAAACCTGAAAAGAATTGACAACTGATAACTGGGAACCGAGAACTGTTCTCAGGTCCTCAGCGTCTTCGGCGTACTCTGCGGTTATGGTTTACGGCGGTGGCGTTTTCTCTTCGCGGGCGGAGCAGGCGGAGGCGCGGGTGTGGGCTGGGCCGCAGGAGAGACTACTTCCGGCGGAGGTTCCGCAAATACTTTCTTGATGAAATCCAGCGGCACGATCGCGGTCAGGGTCACGCGATTTTTTTCCTGCACAATCTTCAAGCTGTCAAAAAACGTTTTTACGTCCTTGTCGCCCGGCCCGGTGGAGGCGATGGTGGGCTGCAGGCCGTGAAAGATGGTGAGCAGAGCGCCCAGCTTTTCCGCCATCAGCGAGGCGCGCGGCTCCTGCTGGAAGAAGGCATCGGCGCGAATGTGGATGGCGCGCAGAAAACGCACCGAGGCTACCAGCACGGAGCCGCTCAGCAGTTGGCGATAGTCTGGGGGCAGCAGCGCGTCGGTTACTTGCCCGCCCGGCAGTTGCGCAGGATTGTTCACGATGGCCCAGGCCAGGCTGCCAAAGGGCAAGCGCCGGTAATAACGGCGCAACAAGGCGGGGCCGCCAAACGGAGAAGCCAGTTTACGCGAGCGGTCAATAATGCCGCGAATGACCTGGGGATCGTCGGAATTGGAGACTGCCACCGTGCCCACCGCCAGCATGGCCACGCGCACGGTGCGGCCCTCCAGGGGAATATCGAAAATCTGCACTCCGCGGTAGTCATTCACCGAATGCGCCAGCTTCCCCAGATAAGCGGCTACGCGGCTTGAGTTCCAGCGCCCGGTAAACACTTCCGTGAAGCGCATCTCCGTGCCGGGGGCGGCAGGCGTGCCCGGATAGTGCACTGCGAACGCGGCTTCGTCCAGGTCGCGCTCGAACTGGAAGCCGGTCTCCTTGATGAACTCGTCGTATTCGGGCTCGTGGGGGACCGACGGCACCTGCCCCAGGCGGTCCAAGCGGCGTACCCACTTCAGGTCCACATAGGCAAAGGCGTCGGCGCCGGGCAGCAGGCGGGCGGGCTCGGGAGGCGCCTGCTTGCGCAGGAATACCAGCACCACCAGGGCGGCGGCGAAAAGAACAACGGCCAGAAGGGTAAGGCGAGTGCGTCGCCGCATAGGCTGCTCTTACCAGCCCCGCCATTCTCTTTGATTTTCGGCCCGAGCAGTAGCGCAACCGGTCATATTTGGGTAGAATTTATAAAGAATTGCAAATCATAGCACTGCTGGGAAGCGGAAGGCGGGAAGCAGTTGGTTGCACGTAGCCTTCCGTTTGTGCTAACCTTTTGTGTTTGTTCCCGAAGCGGGTGCAGGTTTAAGTGTCTGAGCGCGTCAGATTTCTGGAGGCGCGGACCGCTGGCGTAGCTCAGGTGGTAGAGCATCTGATTTGTAATCAGAGGGTCGGGGGTTCAAGTCCCTCCGCCAGCTCCAGGAAAAAAGGACATTCAGGCGCTAGCAGTCGAGTGGTGGACCGGGCAGCAGCAGGACAATTAATTTTCCCGAGAACGCACTCCATATTCAGAAACGTGAAATGGCGTTGGGCGCGGAGAGAGCCTCTTCTTGCGTCTTTATTTTCGCGCTCGTAGCGTGTTCTGCCGGCGGGCAGGAGTCTGCCCATGGAGGCCGGCGCTCGATGGCGCGGCGCCTGGCGAGGTTCCGCACAGGTGGCCGAGTGGTTAATGGCAGCAGACTGTAAATCTGCCGCTCCTTGCGAGCTACGGAGGTTCGAATCCTCCCCTGTGCACCAGAGTTT
>DATEGI010000329.1:0-10085 GCA_035280205.1 Terriglobales bacterium
GTGGAAGCGTGCGGCTTCAGCCGCACGAAAAAACGCACATGAAGATCGGGCTTCAGCCCCGGGCGGTTATTTTCTCCACTATCGGAACAGCCCTGGTACTTTGCGTCGCCGCTTTAGGCCAGCAGCCTTCGCCCGCCCTGCAGGGCGCCTTCACTGCCTCTGCCGGGCCGGCCACATATCGCGGCAAATGGAGCGCCAGCTTTTCTTCGCGCACCCCGAACACCGCTGCCGGCTCCTGGATCCTGCTGAATGACCAGAACGATATTGTGCTGCAGGGCACTTGGTCGGCACACAAGGTCGGTACGGGATGGAAGGGGACGTGGCACGCCAGCGTGCTCCGTGGGCGCGCCTATTCGGGAACATGGACGGCGTCCGAGCCAGGATCAGGTCGCACTTTTGCTGACATGCTGCAAGCCGCGACCGGGAGGGGCGCCGCCGGAACCTGGGCCACCGGCGGCTACGGCGGCAACTGGAGACTGACGCCGAACCCGTGAGAGAAAGTCTGGTCCGATCCCTCACTTCGAAGAGTGCAGCAGGTAACTCAGCCCTGCCGAAAGAGCCGCCACAATAGCAATCGCGCTGGCAAAAAATACTCCCGCCAGCGACTCTTCCGTGCTAGGCACGACGGCAGGCAAATGGTTCAGCCACTGCTGCAGTTGGGGCGCGTAGTGCACGATCAGAAAGCACAATGCCAGCAGCGCGCAAGCGGCTGAGGTCCTCTGCGCTACCTGCACTGGCTTTAACGCTCGCTCCGCATCTTCTCTCCGCCCCCGGATCTGTGCCTTCCACCACACCTGGCCGGCCGAGGGCAGCGCCGGGAGTTCCCCAATTTGCTGTTCCGCCTGCAGCGATTCCGCCACCAGCGCCGCCTCGCCGCAGGTTTCGCAGCACGCGAGATGTGCCCGCAGTTCCGCGCTCCACTGGCCCGCACGCACGTCTGCCACGACCTGCGATTCGCGCTGGCAATTATCAGGGTTCATAACGACTTTGCCTTTCCCGCCCGCATTTCGTTGCCGCCACGCACCAACTCCGCCAGCTTATGCCGTGCCCGAAACAGCAGCATGCGGACACTGCCGAACCTCACTCCGGTGATGGCTGCGATTTCCCGATGGTCGTACTCCTCCACATAAGCCAGCCAGAGCATTTCCCGTTCCCGGGGTTTGAGTTGGTCGAAAGCGCTGTGCAAATTGCAGCTAAGCTCCCGGTCGCATTCCACCGCCGGCTCCGTTGCCACCTCAGAGCCAGCCTCGCGCTTGCTTCGCCGCCAAGAGTCGCGCAGCAGGTTGGTGGCTATGCGGAACAGGTACTTCCTGCGGATGACTCCATCCAACGGCAGATTGCGTGCCCGCAGCCAGTGGAAATAGGTTTCCTGGAACAGATCGCCGGCAGTTTCAGCGCTGCTGCTCACGCGCGTGAGGTAGGCCAGCAGCGGGCGCGCTGTCTCCTCGTAGAACGCCCGGAAATTCTCCTCACCCACGGGAACCGCCCCAACCTCCGCATCCGGCGCAGGCCGTGCAAAGGTCAGCGACAAGGCTAATTCCCGCATGTTCATCCACAGCTCTCCGGGCTATGCTCCGCCAATCAGGGCCGGGGGGGAGCGGTGTGCAGCAACCCTACCGACTTCGAAAGCGTCCACGAAACGCCGGCCGAGATCAGAAAGCCCACGCCCAGCGCCAGCACCACAGCTCCAAAACCAAGGAAGGCATCCTCGCCGCCGGCGATACGCCCGCGCAGGAACAGCAGGGCAATCCCGATCAGGGTCAGGATCACGCCCGCCTGAATAGCGCCCAGGATGCGCCACATGGGATTGTTCTGCTCCACACTAGCCGTCTCCACGAAGCGTTTCCCCTCCTCTGTCTGTAGATACGCAAGCAGTTCCTGCCCGGTTGCAAAACGTTCGAGTAATTTTGCATGTAATTCCGCAATCCGTTTGCTCGCCACCATCCGTCGCACGCTGCTGAAGATAATCCAGGCGATCAGCACGAACATGGTGGGAATGGTTGTAAGTGCCACTATGTCTTCCACAGTGAACCTCCTCTTCACCTATATAACGTGGGCGAGCACAGGTCGGTTCACAACAATTTGTTGTTTTTTTGAGGAATGAACTTGGAGGTAGTAGGTGGGAAAGGGCATTCCCGCCGAAACTTAGGCGGGACCAGCTAGCGTACGCAGGGCCTCATACCGGCCGGCTAAATCGCGCCCAGCGCCTGCTCCAGGTCGGCAAGGATATCGTCTACGTCTTCAATGCCGACGGAGATGCGCACCATGCCGTCGGTGATGCCGATCGCCTTCCTGCCCTTCTCGCCCAGGGCGGCGTGGGTCATGGTGGCGGGATGGGAGATGAGGGTTTCCACTCCGCCCAGCGACTCGCCCAGTGAGCACACCCGCACCTTGCGCAGCATCTTCTTGGCATTGCCCAGGGAGCCGGTTTCGAAGGTGATCATCGCGCCGAAGCCTGACATCTGACGCCGCGCCAGCTCGTGCTGCGGATGGTCGGACAAGCCGGGATAGAACACCGCTTTGACTTTTCTGTGCCCGGCCAGATATTCCGCCACCGCCCGCCCATTGCGGTCGTGTTGCTCCATGCGCACAGCCAGAGTTTTCACGCCGCGCAAAACCAGCCACGATTCGAAGGGCGACAGAACCGCGCCCGCCGACTTTTGAATGAAGGCCAGCTTCTCGGCCTGCTCCTTGCGCGTGCACACCACCACGCCGCCCAGGCCATCGCTGTGGCCATTCAGAAACTTGGTGGTGGAGTGCACCACCATGTCGGCGCCCAACGCGATGGGCTGCTGAAAGTAGGGCGACATGAAGGTGTTGTCCACCACCAGCTGCGGCCCGCGTTTGCGGCAGATGCGGCTGATGGCGGCGATATCGGTGATGCTCATCAGCGGGTTGGTGGGCGTTTCCACATACACCAGCTTCGTGTTCTTCCGGATGGCCTTGTCCACTGCCTCGGCCACCGATGTGTCCACATACGTGAACTCCAATCCGTAGTTCACCAGAATCTGGTTGAACAGACGGGGCACGCCTCCATATAAGTTATGACCGCACACCACGTGGTCGCCCGCCTTCAGCATAGTAGCGATGGCGTTAATGGCGGCCATGCCGCTGGCAAACACGCGCGCGGCGATGCCGCCCTCCAGCGAGGCCAGGTTCTCCTCCAGGCGATCGCGTGTGGGATTGGTGACGCGGGCATACTCATAGCCCTGGCGGGGCTTGCCCAATTCGTCCTGCACGTAGGTGGACGTGGCGTAAATGGGCACGCTGACCGCGCCGGTCAGCGGCTCCGGCTCCTGGCCGTCGTGGATGGCTCGCGTGGCAAAACCTGCTTTGTGATTGGGCATGGAGTTTTCTGATGGTGTCACTACAAAACTATACCAATGTCATCCTGAGCGCAGCGAAGGAGTCGAACTTCCGCAGAGTTGTCAATGCTTTTACCTCTGTCATCCTGAGCGCAGTGGACTGATTCGCTTGCGAATCAGCCCGCGGAGTCGAAGTTGAGGCGTTTAGCGGGCGTCTGAGCCCGCTGCCGAAATCCTGAGCGCAGCGAAGGAGCTGCTTAAGAGCCTTCCTCCCCTCGCCTGGTTCGGACGCGCAGGGGTGTTTCGACTCGGGCGTTCGCCCTCGCTCAACATGACAGGAGAACTACATTTCCTGCTCAAAAATTTTCTTGGATAAATAGCGCTCGGCGGAATCGGGAATTATGGTCACCACGCGCTTGCCCGCGCCTAGCTGCGTTGCCACCCGCACTGCGGCATGCACCGCAGCCCCGCCGCTGGAGCCTGATAGCACGCCTTCCTCGCGCGCCAGCCTGCGCACCATGGCAAAAGCCTGCGGATCGCGCACCATGATGACTTCATCCGCCAGGCTGCCGTCGTAGGTCTTGGGAATAAAACTGGCGCCAATACCTTCCACTTTGTGCGACTCGCCCTTGGGACCGCCACCCAGCACCGAGCCCTGGCTTTCCACCACGTAAGCGCGCGCATCGGGCAGGCGCTCCTTAAGGAAACGTGCCACTCCGGTGAAGGTGCCGCCGGTGCCCGCGCCGATTACCACCGCGTCCAGACGGCCTTCCATCTGCTCAAAAATTTCCCGGGCGGTGGTGCGGTAGTGGTAATCAGGATTGGCCTGGTTTTCGAATTGGCCGGCAAGAAAGGAATTGGGAGTCTGGGCAGCCATTTCGCGGGCGCGGCGGATGGCCCCTTCCATGCCCTCGGCGTCCGGAGTGCGCGTGACCTCGGCGCCGAGGGCGCGCATGAGCATGACTTTTTCCTCCGAAAAATGCTGGGGCACGAACAGCGCCACGCGATAGCCGCGGTTAATCCCGATCAGGGCCAGCCCAACGCCAGTGTTGCCTGCCGTGGCTTCAATAATGGTGGCGCCGCTCCGTAGCAGGCCCTCCTCTTCCGCACTCCGGATCATGCCGATGGCGGCGCGGTCCTTTACGCTCCCGCCCGGATTCAGGTACTCGAGCTTGGCATAAACCTCGGCTGCTCCTCGGGGGACAACCCGGCGCAAGCGAAGCATGGGCGTTTCGCCGACCAGGCTGGTGATGTCGTCGGCCACACGCAGGCGGGTGGTTTCAACGGTTTTCATGGGCAAACTACAGAGTATGAGAGCCGCGAAGAGGCGTCAATGACAGAGAGACATAGCCCTTCCTGTGTGACGTGGGTCACATTGCGGGCGGTTGAGATGCTGGAATTCCACCTATTGGCCGGTGGAGGCCCGCTCGCTGCCGGCGTAATAGCCCGTGCGGGTACGTACCTGCAGCTTCTTGTAACCGTGGGCGTGGGCGATCACCTTGATGGAGCGATATCCGCCCTGGCTTTGCGGCCGGGTGGGCCGGTAGCCAATCGTGTACTGGTTGCGAATGTCGTGTGCCACTTCCTGGGTGATGCTGTCAACTTCACTGAGGTCCTTAGGGAAGAAAGCCACTCCGCCGGTGTCTTCCGCAACGGTGGCCAGAGCCCGCCGGGCACGTCGTTGCCTCTCGCCGCCCAGCAGTCCGATGGTGTAAACCGTGGGCCCATTCTCCGCCTGCAGCCGCCGCACCGCCTGTTCCAGCGACTCGCGGCTGGCGTTATCTTCGCCATCCGTCACCACCAGCAACACCTTCTTCTCCAGGCGGGCGTTCTTCTTCAGGTGATCGGCGGAGGCCACAATCGCGTCATACAAAGCCGTGCCCCCGCGGGCCTCGATTTTCTCCAGCGCGGCCTTCAACTGCGGGACGCTGGAGGTGAAATCCTGGTCCAGGTAGTACTCATCGTTGAAATTGACAATAAATACCTCATCCTGAGGATTGCTGGAGCGCACAAAGTTCACCGCTGCCTGGTTCACCGCCGGGCGCTTGTCGCGCATGGACCCTGAGTTGTCAATCACAATGCCCACGGCCACTGGAATGTCTTCGCGGCGGAACGAAGTGATGGTCTGCGGTACCCCATCCTCAAAAATCTCGAAAGCGCTCTTATCAAGGTTGGTGACCATGTGGTCGTGGTCGTCGTAGACGGTGGCGTGAAGTACGACTTCTTCCACACGCGCGCGGAAGACATATACGCCGTTGTTTTCGCCTTCAGGCGTTTGGCCCGGCCGCTGGCCTTGCTGCGCGCCGGCCGCGCCACCCTGCTGTGGCTGCGCCTGCGAAGGCGGGGGCGCCGCTGGAGTGGAACTCGGCGGCGGTGCTGTGTTGGGCGCCGCTTGCGCCCAGGTCCACAGGCTCAGGCACAGCACCAGCCACGGCAAAAGCAGGTAGCTATTCCGACGGCGCATAGTATCCCGTTTTGGCATAGACGTGCAGCGGCGGCAATCCCTTGGGCGGAGTCAGCTTGACCTTTATTTTATGCCACTTGCCATCGTGCACTGCTTTGGTTGGACGGTACCCCAGCACATATTGGTTGCGCAGCTCTATGCCGATTTTGGTGGCTATGTCCGGCAGTTCATTGGGATTATCTATGGTAAACGTCCGCCCGCCAGTCACATCCGTCACTTCGGCCAGCAAAGTGGGGCCCATCCGCTCCTCCTGGGTACGAGGCGTCTGGTCGAACAAGCCAATGGCGTAAATCTGGACGTCCGCTTCTTTTATGAGGGAATTGATCTCGCCCTCGGTGTAGCGGCTATGGTTGTCACCGCCGTCGGAAATGATGAGCAGCGCCTTGCGGTCGTAGCGGGCGTTGCGCAACTTAGCCACCGCCAGATAGATAGCATCCAGCAGGGCGGTGCGCCCCTTGGGCGAGGCCGTTATTAGACGGCTCTGGATGTCCTCTACAGAGTTGGTGAAATCCGAAAGCAGCTCCGGCTCATCGGAGAAGCTCACCACGAAGAACTCGTCCTGGGGATTAGCGGTTTTGAAGAACTCCACCACCGCTTCCTTGGAGCGGTCTATCTTGTTGCTCATGCTGCCGCTGACGTCGAAAATCACCCCCAGGGAGATGGGAGCATCCTCGCTGGAAAAGTGACGGATTTCCTGTTTTTCCTTGTTTTCAAAGACTTGGAAGTTATCCTTCTCCAGCCCCGTGACCAGCCGGTTCATGGGATCGGTAATGGTGACCGGAACCAGTACCAGGTCCACGCGGGCGCGGAATGGCCGGGTATGCGTATTCAGGGCGGGATCTATGGCCGGCTTCTTGGTTTCCGGGGACTTGGTCCGGGGAGTGATGTGAACGTCATCTTCCGTACCAGCCTGAGCCCTAAGACGGGGTGCGGCAAAAAATAACAGCAGCACAACGGCAACCACAAACGTCAGCAGGCGCGCTTTCGCCACAGGGTGGAAAGCGTTACGGTCTACGACAGGTAGGTTCACAACTCGACCCAGGATAACGAACCAGCCCCGCCCGCCGTTAGGATTGCGGGCCATAGCAACCTCTTTTGAGGCGATAGTACCACAGCTTGGCTCCGGCTTAACGATGCATTCCCCCTGTCTTTGGGATGTGGTAGGCGAGCGAAAGTTCTGCCTCTTTTTATCTTGTTACAATTCCAAGCACCAGCAAAACTCTCATGGCAAAGATCTTCCCTTTTCAAGCCTTGCGCTACGACCTCACGCGCGTCCCCTTGCAGCAGGTCGTGACCC
Organism: Terriglobales bacterium; assembly: GCA_035280205.1. GTDB lineage: Bacteria > Acidobacteriota > Terriglobia > Terriglobales > Acidobacteriaceae > JAICWP01. The sequence continues at coordinate 7,067 of DATEGI010000329.1, forward strand.
AGCCCTACGACAAAATTACGCCCGCCATGCAGACGCGCTATTACGAGGCCAGCGCTTACAACCTGGTGCGCATTATTCTCGGTAAGCGCGACCCCAGCGACAGCGACGGCAACAATGTTTACACGCGCGCAGCCCGCGATTTTTCTGGGTGGCGCCGCCAGGGCATTTTGCGCCAGGATGCCCAGCCCTCGCTTTACGCTTACGCCCAGGAGTTCACGGCTCCGGGAGAAGCTGGGGGCCGCCGCTACGAGCGCCGCGGCTTCATCGCCCTGGGCCAGATTGAGGATTACTCGGCCGGCGTGGTCTTCCGCCATGAGCAGACGCTCTCCAAACCCAAAGCCGACCGCTTGGAATTGTTGCGCGCTACCCGCGCCCACTTTGGTCAGATCTTCATACTTTATAACGACCCTTCGGGCACGCTGGAAGTTACAGTCTTTCCGCCTCGCGAGCCCGAAATCTGTGTTACCGACGAATACGGCGTGGCGCACAAGCTGTGGCAGGTTTCTGATCCGAAAGTAATTGAGAGTGTCAGTCGCTTTATGGCAGGCCAGAAGCTGATCATCGCTGACGGTCACCACCGCTACGAAACAGCTCTCAACTACCGTAACGAGTGCCGCCCCGCCAGGCCCGATCCTGAGGCGCCCTACGAGCGGGTCATGATGACCCTGGTAAACGCGCATTCCCCGGGAATGTTGATTCTGCCCACTCATCGCCTGGTATTTGGTTTGCCCAACTTTGAGCCCGGCCCCATGGTGGCAGCTTCCCGTTTCTTCTATGGCGTGCGCGACGTGAGCCGCGAGTTCGACTCTGATAATCCGCTCACCCTGCTTCCCCGCACCTCACCTATCGAAACCGCCATGCTGGCCGTGACCGCCAAGCAAGCCTTCCTCTTTCTCGCCAACCCCGGAACCAAACACTCCGCCCTGGACGCAGTCTCGCCGCGCCAGGCGGAACTGGACGTGGTGCGCCTGCACAAAGTGGTGCTCGAGAGCGTGCTCAACATCAGCGAGGAAGCCATCCGCGAGCAGCGCAATCTGGAGTATCTGCGCGACGCGCGCGAGGCGGTGCAGCGCGTGCGCAGCGGCGGCGCCAATGTCGCCTTTCTCCTCAATCCGGTGCCCATTGAGCAGATGACCTCCATTGCACTGGCGGGCGAAGTAATGCCGCAAAAATCCACCGACTTCTATCCCAAGCTGCTGAGCGGGCTTGCCATTTATGCGCTGGACTGACCGTCTCCGCTGCAGACAACTCACTCGGCTCGTGTGGGGACGGTGGCTCGTGTGGGGACGGGGCTCCGCCCCGTCCCATTATCGCGTCGGTCCCGTATTAGCTCTGCTCCTGGTGCTCATTGGGCCGTTGCAGCCGCAGCCCGCCTCTTCCCTGCAACGCCTTTCTGTGTTCGCGCCCCGGGGCAGCTTTAATGTGCCCTTGCAGCAGAACGCAGGCCGGGACTACGTCGGCATTCTCGATCTTCTTGATCCCCTCGGCCAGTTGAGCGCGCGCCAGGACGGCCGCAAGTGGAAGGTGCGCTTCAACGGGACAGAGGTCGAATTTCAGGACGGAAAAAGCGGGGTCAAGGTTGGCAACAAACGCCTGGATCTGCCTTCTCCGTTTTATTTTCAGGACGGGCGTGGCATGGTCCCCCTGGCCGGCATTGTGCCGCTTCTATCTCTTCTGCGTCAGCCCGTCGAGCTGCATGAAAGCTCGCGCCGTCTCTTCGTGGGCGGAGTGGCAGTGCGCTTCACGGCCCAATCGGTGCATACGCCCGCCGATTCCGTGGTGCTGGCTTTTTCCGCCCCCGTGAATCCCTCCATCGCCACTGAGCCCGGCCAGTTGCGCATGACCTTCGCCCGCGAGCCCCTGCTCCATCCCAGCCCCGGCACCATCAGCTTGGAGAACAAGTCCATCCCTTCCCTAAGCTACCGCGAAGTCGACGGTGTGGCCGAGTTGACCCTGAGCAGCAGCGTGCCGCTGCTGGCGCGCTTCAGCCCCGACCGCAAAACCATCACCGTGGGTCCGGTGGTTGAAATTGTGGCCCAGGCTAAATCCCAGCCTGCGGCCCCAACGCCAGCGCCATCGCCCGCACCTTCTCCTACGCCTGCTCCATCTTCTTCGGTGCCCAGTCAGCCACCCTCAGTCCCTCCCGGCCAGCAACCTGCGCCCGTAACCGCAGCTCCCGTACCCTCAGCGCCTCCTCCCATCGTGGTGGTGGACGCCAGCCACGGCGGCACCGAGACGGGCGCCGCCCTGAGCGATACGTTGGCGGAAAAGGATGTCACCCTGGGCATCGCTCTCCGCCTGCACAATGACCTGGAGAATCGTGGCCTGCGCACCATGATGTTGCGCAATTCCGATGCCGCCTTAAGCCTGGACCAGCGCGCCACCATGGCCAACAGCTCCCGCGCCCGCTTCTATATCAGTATTCACGCCGGCAGCCTGGGCACGGGCGTGCGCCTCTATACCGCGCTGCTGCCGCCCATCACCCCCGCTAGCGGGCTCTTTCTTCCCTGGGATACGGCGCAAGCCACATTTCTTTCCTCCAGCCAGGCTTTGTCCGGCGACATCGCCTCTGAGTTGGCGAAAGTTAATGTAGCCGCCAGGCAGATGTCCGCGCCCCTGCCGCCCTTGAACCACATTGCTGGTGCGGCTGTGGCCGTGGAAGTGGTTCCGCCGGGCACAGATGTGAGCCAGCTCAATTCTCCCGCCTACCAGGAGCAGGTAGCTGCCGCCATCGCGGCTGGCGTGGCCCGCGCTCAGCAGGGGGCCACGCCATGATTCCCCGTCACCTGAAGATTACTTTCGCCTTGCTGCTCGCCGCCGCCCTGCTTACCGGAGCTTACGTATGGCTCCTCAAGCGCCATGCTCGGCAGGCCCCCCAGAGCACGGAATTGCAGCAGCCGGTAGCCCCGCCCAGTGCTGGCGCTCCGCTCACCGTTGCTCTGTACGTGGCCGATGACCAGCAGGGCGCCTTGCGCCGCGAGGATATCAGCCTCAGCTTGCCTTCAGACCCCACGCTGCA
>DATEGI010000330.1:0-5606 GCA_035280205.1 Terriglobales bacterium
GGCAGCGTGGAAAGAATCGTAATGGGATGTACGTAGCTCTCGTAAAGCACGCCGAGCACGATGTAAACCGTAACCACCGCGGCCAGGATGAGCCACGGTTCGGTGGAAAGCGAGTTGCGAAAGGCTGCGGCCGTTCCTTGAAAGCTGGTGTGAATGCTGGCAGGCAGCCCAATCGCCCGCTCCGCATCTTCAATGGCGCGCGTGGCATCACCCAGGGAAGTATGAGGAGCAAGGTTGAAAGAGAGCGTTACTGCTGGAAATTGCCCCTGGTGATTGATCGCCAGCGGCGCATTCGCAGGATAAAAATGGGTAAACGCCGCCAGCGGTACTTGGGTTCCATTGCTGGAACGAACGTAGATGCTCCCCAGCGAATCCGGGCCCTGCCGGAATTGTGGCTGAACCTCCAGCACAACGTGGTACTGGTTGAGCTGGGTGAACATGGTGGACACCTGGCGCTGCCCGAACGCGTCGTACAGTGTGTCATCAATTGTCTGCGGCAAAATGCCGAGCCGCCCGGCGGTATCGCGGTCAATCACCAGTTGGGCCTGCAGCCCGCCGCTCTGCTGGTCGCTGGCCACGTCGCGCAATTGCGGCAGTTGGCTCATCTGCTGCAGCAATTTGGGCGCCCACACCGCCAATTCGTTGGGCTCCGCGTCCTCCACGGAGTACTGGTATTGCGTGCGGCTTACGCGGTCTTCCACCGTCAGGTCCTGCACCGGCTGCATGTAAAGCGTGATGCCGGAAACCTGGGCCAGCTCCGGCGCCAGGCGGCGGATGATTTCAGACGCTGTCTCCGTTCGCTGGTCGCGCGGCTTGAGATTAATCTGAACCCGGCCGCTATTAGTCGTGGCGTTGATGCCGTCCACGCCGATGAACGAGGAAAGGCTCTCTACATCCGGGTCCTGCAGGATGATGCGCGAGAGTTCCTGCTGGCGCTGCGCCATAGCCTGAAAGGAAACCGTCTGCGGCGCTTCCGAAACGCCCAGGATTACTCCCGTGTCCTGCACGGGGAAAAAGCCTTTAGGCATGACTACGTAAAGCCACAGCGTCAGCACCAGTGTGCCCGCCGTAACCAGCAGGGTAGCGGTTTGATGGCGCAGCACCCAGGTCAAAGTGCGGCCGTAAAAGTGGATTACGCGGTCATAGAAATTCTCCGAGGTGCGGTAAAACTTTGTGTGCCGTACGTCCTTGGTGGGCCGCAGCAGCTTGGCGCACATCATCGGCGTCAGGGTCAGCGACACCACCGCGGAAACCAGGATGGTGACCGCCAGCGTCACGGCAAATTCGCGGAACAGGCGGCCCACAATGTCGCCCATAAACAGCAACGGAATGAGCACCGCGATCAGCGACACCGTCAGCGAAACAATCGTAAAGCCAATCTGTCCCGATCCTTTGAGCGCCGCTTCCAGCGGTGAATCGCCATGCTCCAGGAACCGGTCAATGTTTTCGATCATCACGATGGCGTCATCCACCACGAAACCGGTGGAAATGGTGAGCGCCATCAGCGTCAGATTATTCAGGCTGTAGCCCAGCAGGTACATCACCGCGAACGTTCCCACCAGTGAAAGCGGCACGGCCACGCTGGGAATCACTGTTGCTGACAAATTGCGCAGGAAGAGGAACACCACCATTACCACCAGGGCGATGGCCAGCATCAGTTCGAACTGCACATCCTTAACCGAGGCGCGGATGGTCTGCGTGCGGTCGGTAAGGATGTGTACCTTCACGGAGGAGTGCAGGGAAGACTGCAGCATCGGCAGCAGTTTCTTAATGCTGTCGGCTACGCTGATGATGTTGGCGCCGGGCTGCCGCTGGATGTTCACGATGACAGCGGGATCCAGGTTCATCCACGCCGCTTGATTGGTGTCTTCCGCTCCGTCAGTTACTGTGGCCACATCGGAAACGCGCACCGGAGCGCCATTACGGTAAGCGACTATGATGGGCCGGTAATCAGCGCTCGAGAGCAGTTGGTCATTCGCTCCGATTGTGAACGCTTGCCGGCGGCCGTCGAGTTGACCCTTGGCTTGGTCTACGTTGGCGGCGCCCAGGGCCGTGCGCAGATCCTCCAGACTCAATCCGTAGGAAGCCAGGGCCGTGGGATTCGCCTGAATCCGCACCGCGGGCTTCTGCCCGCCGCTGATAGAAACCAGGCCCACGCCCGGCAACTGCGAGATCTTCTGCGCCAGCGCCGTGTCGGCCAGGTCCTCCACCTTCGACAGCGGCAAGCTTGGCGACGTCAGGCCGAGAGTAAGAATGGGAGCATCAGCCGGATTTACTTTGCTGTAGATGGGCGGGTTGGGCAGGTCGCGGGGAAGATACGTGCTGGCCGCGTTGATGGACGCCTGCACCTCCTGCTCCGCCACGTCAATGTTCTGCGACAGGTTGAACTGCAGCGTAACGATGGAGCTGCCAAACGAACTGGTGGAGGTCATCTGGCTCAGCCCGGGCACCTGCCCGAACTGGCGTTCCAGGGGTGCCGTCACTGACGAAGCCATCACCTCCGGGTCAGCTCCGGGGTAAAACGTCAGCACCTGAATTGTCGGGTAATCAACCTCGGGCAGGGCAGAGACTGGCAGCTGCTGGTAAGCCACCAGGCCCACCAGCAGCAGGCCTATGGTCAGCAGCGTGGTGGCGACCGGACGAAGGATGAATAGCCGCGAGGGAGTCATGGCGCAAGGTCTTGCTCCGCCTTGGGACCTGGTCCGGACTCCGCGTTCAGGTTGCTGCGATTGCGGAACACGACTTTGCTGCCGTTTTGCAGCTTGTCTTGACCGTCGGTGACCACGACTTCCCCGGGTGAAATGCCCTGTGCGATTGCGGCGACATTGCCCTGGGTGAGGGACGGCGTCACCGGCCGCATTTCCACCGTATTATTTGCCTTAACTATGTAAGCGAAAGTGCCCGAGGGCCCGCGCTGCAGGGAGGCGGCGGGCAGCACTGTGGCATTCTTGCGCACTTCCAGCAGCAGGCGGACATTGACAAACTGATTGGGCCACAAGTCCCTTTCATGATTGTCGAAGATGGCCTTCAGCTTGCCCGTGCCCGTGGTCTGATCAATCTGGTTGTCAATCGTGAGCAGGTTTCCGGTTGCCAGCCTGGTCTGATCGTCTCGGTTGTAGGCCTCCACTTTCAGCGTTCCGGAGCGCATGTGCTGCGCCACCACCGGCAGGCTGTCCTCCGGCAATGTGAAAATAATAGCAATTGGCTGCAGCTGGGTAATGACCAGCAGCGGATTTGCGTCGGTGGCATGGACCAGGTTTCCCGTATCTACCAGGCGCAGTCCAATGCGGCCATCCACCGGCGCCGTGATATGGCAATACGAAAGATTCAGTCTGGCATTTTCAATGGCCGCCTTGTCGGCGCCGACCGCGCCCTGCAGTTGCCCCACGAGCGCGTCTTGCGTGTCCACTTGCTGATGGGAAACAACCCCTGCAGCCACCAGGCCCTTATAGCGTTCCAGGTCCAATTGCGCGTTCTTCAGTTGCGATTGGTCTTTAAGCAACGTGGCCTGCGCCTGGTCGAGCGCTACCTGGTAAGGCCGAGGGTCAATCACGGCCAGCAGGTCGCCCTTTCTCACTTCCCGGCCTTCGCGAAAAGCTACTTGAACCAGTTGGCCGTCTACCCGGCTCTTAAGCGCTACCGTGTTGAACGCGGTGACCGAGCCCAAGCCGGTGAGATACACCGGAAAGTCCCGGCGCTGAACCGTGGCTACTGAAACCGGAATGGGTTGTGCGCCTTGAAAGTGTTTTTGCGAAGCGTTGGCGCCCGAGGCAACTTTGCCGCAGCTGGCCAAACCGGCGCAAATCAGCAGAAATAAAGCCGCAGGTAAGAGGCTGCGAATACGGGCGTGAGTCAGAAGTTTCACCTGAAACCTGGAGTGTGAAGTCCGCCGGCGGAAAGCCGGCGAATTTCTGCCATGATACCGGGACCAATCCTCCCCAAGCGAGTGGCGCCGCCTTCAGCCTTTTGGGGCGCACACGTACCCGGCGCCGCGCACGGTCTTGATGTAACCGCTGCTGCGGCCGGGCACGCCCAGCTTCTTGCGCAGATTGCTGACGTGCATGTCAATACTGCGCTCGTAGGGAGAAAAGGAACGCTGCAAAGCCACACGCACCAGCTCTTCCCGGCTCACTACGTAACCGACGCGGCGCAACAGCAGCTCCAGCACCGTAAACTCGACCACCGTGAGTCGCGCCGACTTCTCGGCGGTTCGCACCGTGCGAGTACTGGTGTCCAGTTCAATGTCGCCCACGCGGACGATGTTGGATTGGTCAGAGGCGAGCGGCCACTCCACGCTCGAGGTCATTACCGAAGCTAATCCACGGTTCACGTTGAATATTCTTACAGGACTGCGGGGTGGGTGGCTGTAAAGAAGTGTAACTTGTTCTTTACAAAACTTTACGTTAAGTCCGGGACGACACTGCTAAGTGCCGGAATGGCCATGGGCGCCGCCAACTGATGAAAGGCGGCCTACTGCGTGCACATCAACGCTCACTTTGTCGCTTACCCGCAAAACGAACGTGCTGGGATTCTTCAGGCCCCACTTCATGTACGGCAAGGTGAAGTGAACCTCTGCCGACGCCTGAGTCTGGTTGACTTGCACTGGTGCTGTGAAGGTGATGGGGTGTTGCTCACCATGCAGGGTCAGAAGTCCCTGCATTTCCATTTGTGACGTGCCCTGCGGCGCGATTTTCCCGCTGACGTGCTGGGGGCTAAAAACGATCTCGGGGTATTTCTGATCTTCCAGAATCTGCCGGTGCATCCGCCGGTCACGCCTTTCGTTGCCGGTATTGCCGGAAGTAGCATCCACGATCAGCGAACCGCTGGCCTCGCCATTGGCCGGATTGAAGTGGATTGTCCCGCCCTTCAGCTGAAATGTGCCATGCACCTCGTGAAAAGTGGCCCCCAAAGTGAACTGCACCCGGCTTTGCGCTGGATCAAGTTGAAAGGTAACCTCCTGCGCGCAGACGTTGGGAATCAATAACGTCAGCCCCAGCAACACCGGGCCAACAGCCATGAACCGCCTTACCGCACTTCGACGAACGTCAACTTTCTTTTGGTGGTTCATGTTGTGCAGCATCGCCCATCTCAAGGCAGCGGTTTCTCCAACTGCGCCAATTCCTCGCTGTATAGGTGGTTCCTGGGAAACTCCTGGGCCAGGCCTTGCAGCAGGCCGCGCGCCTGCTCGCGGTTGTTGTCGCGCAAGGCGGCAACTACTAGCAGGAGGCGGGCATAAGGAAGCATGTAGTGCCCTTTTGCGGCAACCAGTTGCAGCTTCTGCACGCCTGCGTCCCGGTCTGTTTCCGCTCCGTCCAGCCGCAGCAGCCAGCGCACGGGCGCCGGTTTCAGGCTGAGCAGGTAGTTTTCCACGCCCACCGCCAGGTAGGCATCGTAATAATTGGGATTGTTTGCCAGTAGCTGACGGGCCAGCTCGGTTCCATCCTTCATATATCCCAAACCCCTCAGGTAATGTTTCTCAACCAGAGCGGTGTAGTCGCCGAGCAGTCCCAAGCGCAACACCTGGGCGAACTGCGCGTTGGCATCATGCGGATTCTTCTGCAGGGCGGTCTCGGCAAGCTGCCGCGTTTTTGCCAGCTGCGTCTCGA
>DATEGI010000331.1:0-9492 GCA_035280205.1 Terriglobales bacterium
AAACCGGGCGTCCTCCCAGGCGGTAAAGCGAAAAGGTGTTCAGAGAAGGGAACAAGTATCCAGCAATCCGCCCTGCCGCCAGCGCCTCGAACGGGCAGGTCAGAAAGTAGCTGAGCAGCACCATCCAGCCGGTCACGAACGTGACCGAACGCGGAAAGAATCTGGCAACATACGCCGCCTCGCCGCCCGCATCCGGAATGGCGCGGACCAGCTGGCCGTACACATAGCCGATGGGCAGCAGCATCAACGCGCCGGCGGTAAAGCCCAGAATGGCTCCCAGCGGGCCGCCCCGCTGCAGGATGTCGTCCATCACCACCAGCCAGGCGGTGCCCACCATCACGCCGAAGGCGAGGACGAAGTAATCAACCAGACGCAGCTTGCGGGCAAGTGTAACCATGGTCAGGAAGGCGTTCTAACGGCAAAGCGGGCAATGTAGAGCATGGGGGCGGCTGTGCCGCACGGCCGCCCCGTGATCGTTTCTCGGACTAAAATTCGTAGCGCAGTGCGAACTGCATTACGCGGGGCTGAGTCAGCAAGCCGGTGTAATTGCCAAACGTGTTCGGAACCTGCTGCAGCGACGCGATGCATGCGCACGCCTGCGTTCCCAGGCCAGACAAGGCGTTGAAACGCACCTGGTTGAACACGTTGAACGTTTCCCACCGGAACTGCAGCCCTTGCGATTCGCGGATTGCCCAGCGCTTGGCGAGGGCCATGTCCACCCCCATGTAGCCATCGCCGCGCACCACGTTGCGCGAGCCGCTCTGGCCGGGGAAGGGATGAACGAAATCGTTGAAAGCGGCAGCCGGATTGGGGAATACACTGACCGCGCCATTGGGCTGGCTGTAGTGGCCGGTGGCCGGTTTCGCAATCATGGTTGCGATGCCCTGTTCGTCCCAGTTGGTCGGCCAGAAGTTGCCGTTATCAACTGTGAAGGGGAAGCCGCTCGTCCAGCGCGCCAGGCCCGAAAGCTGCCAGCCGCCAATCAGGCCGTTGAGAACTCCTCCGGCAGTGCTCGCAATCGGTTTACCCTTCCCGAAAGGCAGCTCAGCAATCCAGTCGGCATTGATTTGGTGAGTGGTGTCGAAATCAGAGACGCCATAGCGCGCGCGGGGGTCGAACGCATTCACCAGGCGGCTTCCCGGGGCTCCTACGTTGACGCTGGAGCTGAAGCCCAGCCGCGTGGCCGAAGAGGTAATGTCGAGTGACTTCGAATAGGTGTAGTTCAAATCGAACTGCACACCCCTGCTCAGCTGCTTTCTCACACTGGCCTGCAACGCGTTGTAATTGGAATTGGCGATGGAGCTCCAGCCGAACATGCTGGTGGCCTGCTCGTTCAGCATGTTGCCGGCGCAGCCCAGCGTGCTTCCCGGCGGGCACTTGGGGCTCTTGAACCAGTAGACGTTCCCGTTTCCCGAGTTATCGCCCAACCCGCCGTAGATGTCTATGTCACCCAGGCCAACCACTTCGTTGCCGACATAGGAAAGGAAGGGGTCGTAGTAGAGGTCATACACCGCTTGAATCAGGTTGGGGAAACTCAAGCCGGAAAAGCTCGTCCACTGAGTCGCGCCCGGCTGCAGCGGTGGCAGCATGTCGTGCCAGAAGGCAGCCGTAGGCCCAACCATCTTGTCTGTGATCTTGTCCGCGGTAACGCCCTGGTTGGCCAGCTGCGCCAGGCGGGTGGCAGCCGCGAAATAGTCAATTCCCGTTTTCCGATCCACCAGATCCAGAGGCTGCCGGAGGTCGCGCTGGGTAAGCAGGTGACGTCCGAAGCGCCCCACGTAAGAAAGTTGCAGCGAGAAGTGCTGCGGCAGCTCACGGCCAACCGAGAAGTCCGCCGCCCACGAGTAAGGTGTCTTTAGCGACTGGTCAACACCCCAGGTGATAGCTTGGCCGAAGGGAGGCGGTGTCTGGGGGAAGGCTCCCGGAGGCGCAGGCTCAAAGAATACGTCGCCAAACTGATTCACGCTGGGAATCTGGTTGATGTTGGTGATGCGCGGCACTCCGGCGGCATTGTCGTAGTTACTGCCGGGAACGCCGCCCTGGCCCGGGAAGGGGAAGTAGGACGGACTGCAGCAGGGATTCTGCACGGTCGCGGCCAGGCCGCCGGGCGCGTTGGCGTCGAAGGTGCTAAGCAATTGCAGCCCGGGGCGGTCGTACATCCGGCTGAATCCGCCGCGGATAACGGTCTTGTCATTGTCGCCGGTGAGTTTGCGCAGCCAGTTGCTTTCCGGCCGGGGTGAATACGCAAAGGAAATGCGCGGCGAGAAGTCAGATTTCTCAAAATTGTAAAACCCGGGCCCATGATTGGCTGCTCCGCCCAGAATGAACGACACCAGGGGAGTGCCGCTGTAGCCGACGCCCTGCCGCATGTTGGCAACATTCTGCGCGAACTCGCTGCCCAGATTGCCGCTGCCTGCGGGGCATCCGAGCCCTGGATTCACGCTGGCCACGCAGGCCGGCGATGCCTGAAAGCCATTCACCTCCCACGGCGGCGGGAACAGCGACCAGCGCAGGCCATACGTAACCGTCAGGTTGGGCTTGAGGCGATATGCGTCCTGCCCGTAGAACTCGTACCAGTTCAGTCCGTACTTGCGCTTCACCGGCACTCCCGGGTTCAAGACAGTCCCGTTCTTGTCGTAGTTGTAGTTGCCTACGATGTCGGAAACCATGCCGAACAATCCCAGGACCGGGAGGTCGTACTGCGGCGTCGAGGCGGGTTCGGCGAAGCCACCGTTAGCCGGATCCAGATAGCCACCGGTATTGGCAAATCCGGTTGGCGACATCCAGTTGGTGGCGCCTTTGCCCACACTGAACGAGTGCTCGGAGCTGACCCGTGGATCGCGGGCAAAACCGATGTTGCCGCCGAATTGCAGAGTGTGTTTTCCCTTCGTCCAGGAGAAGTCGTCCAGCAGGTTATGCAGTGGAGTCTGGGCGCTGTGACTGTAGAAAATCCCCTGGTCTAGGCCGTAGAACTCGTTCCACGACTGGTTGCTGTTGCCAACGATGCCGGTGCTTTGCCGCGTAAAGCCCCAATGAAATGTGTTCACCATCGTGGGTTTGAGGATGGCGGTGTAGCCCACCACAAAACCCTTGCTGTGATCGCTCACCGTCTGCTCCGGCGCCGCACCGGGCAGGAAGGGCGCCTGGGGATTGAACAGGTTCTGCAGGGCGCCGCGCCAGAACAGCGTGTGCTTGCCATCCGCGGTCAGGTGATAGTCCAGGCGGGCGATAAAAGCGTTGTTGTTCAGGCTCCAGGGCGCGCGGAAGCGGAATCCGGAATAATTCAGCCCGTCGCCCACCGACGGATCATTCGTCGCAAACTGGCCGGTGCAGAACGTCTTGTCGAAATAGCCGGTATGGCTGGGGTTCTCAATTGCCGGGTTGATACCGAGGCCCAGAGGATCAAGGCTCTTTAACTGAGCTGGATTCAGTACCGTAGTTCCCCCGTTCACGTTAACGTACTGGATCAGACCCCGGCAGAGACTCGGCGTAGGAATGGTGCGAACCGTGCTCTGCTGTTCCCGCTGGCGTGTGCCTTCGTAGTTCACAAAGAAGAACAGCCGGTCCTTCTTGAGGGGGCCGCCAACCGAGGCGCCAAATATGTTCCGCAGCAGCTTATCGGGCGTGTTGGGTTGGCCAGTAGAGACCTCGGCCTGCTTCACAAAATAGTCGTTAGCGCTGGTGATGGTGTTGCGATGGTACTCGTATGCTGAGCCGTGCCAGGCATTGGTCCCGCTCTTGGTCACCAACGCTACCTGTGCGCCTGAACCCACGCCCTGGTCGGCGTTGTAATTGCTGGTGGTAACGCGGAACTCCTGCACCGAATCCAGCGTCACCGGCAGCACGGAGGTAAACGCATATCCGCTTGATTGATCGTTAACATCCACGCCATCCAGGCTGATATTGCTCTGGTCGCTGCGCGCGCCGTTTACGGCGCCATTGCGCGTATCCTGATCCTTGTCAATGTCGGGACGGTTGCCGGTATAGGTCACGCCGGCCTGCAGGCTTAGCAGGTCGGGAACGTTGCGGCCTTCCAGAGGAATCTGCCGCACCTGGTTGTTATCGAACGAATTTCCCAGGGAAGCGTCCACCGTGTTCAAGAGCGCCGCTTCGCCGGTCACATTGACCACTTCAGTGGTCTGACCCAGCTTCAGCTTTATGTTTGCCGCTGCCGGGGTATTCACCAGAAGCTGCAGCCCGGATTGCTGGTAGCGTTCGAATCCGGGAGCGGTGATCGTTAGAGAATAGTTTCCCGGCGGAAGCAGCAGGAACTGGTACTCGCCCACGCTGCTGGTCGTGACGCTGCGCTGTGTGTTTGATCCCAAATTCGTCAAAATGACCGTCGCCCCGGGCACGACGCTGCCGCTGGGATCGGTCACGGTACCTCGCAGGGACGTGGATCCGGTCTGGGAAAATACAAGGCTGGTCACTGTCAAACAGACAGCGGTCAGAAGGGCAAACCGCCTGAGGAGCTTCATAGCAACCTCCCGGGTGGTAATCTGGTGCCGTTATATTCGCAGCTCGCCACTTAGCTGTTTTTGCCAGCTTTGCGCGTGACTCGGGTTCTTAAACTTGCACATAGTACCCGTATTTCGCAGGGCAAGACTTGTCTAATAGTGACCTTGACCTGGCCGAGAAGCGCCGTCAGGAGAGGGGCAAACCGGAAGCGCCCGCTGCCACTGGATTGCTGCTAAATGGTTGTTGTAACAGGAGTTCGGGACCCGGATAACAATCAACATTGAGCCTTGGCCCCGGATCAAACCGGCAACTAGAACGGGAAGGCAGGTTCACCATTCCAAGTCGCATCCTCTCCCTGGTCTGTCTGTTGACCCTTGCCGGCCACGCGGGCGCGACCTCCCCGGCGGCTTGGCGGGGCATTTTGCTAAGCCCCGCAAAGGTTCCTGTCGCAAATGCTGCGGTAGGATTGCATTCGGCGGCGCACGGGCAAGACTACATCAGCCGCACCGACACCAAGGGCGAGTTTGAGTTTCACGGCCTTGCTCCGGGGCAATACGGCCTCTCAGTTGTGAGCAACGGCCAGACCTGTAATCTGCCAGGAACAGTAACCTTGAGGGAAGGACTGACGCTTACTGCCGGCCTGCAGCTTTGTTCTGAAGGGCAACCCCTGCGGGTGGTGACGCCGGAGGAATCGCCAGCTGAGGTTGCCGGCGGCGAGCGCCTTTCCAGTCAGCAAGTCTCCACCCTGCCGCTTAACGCGCGCGACTTCAGCAAGTTGCTCCTGCTGGCCGCGGGCACCATGACGGACACCAACGGTGCTGCCAACTTTACTCAGCAGTTCGCGGTCAACGGACAACGGGGCTCGACGGCCGTATTCGCCATTGATGGCGCTGATACCACCGATCCCGAGATGGGGGGCGCCACCTTTTCGAACTTCAACGTGGATGCTATCCAGGAAGTGCAGTCCAGTTCCGGCGTTATGCCAGCTGAGATTGGCCACGGCGCTGCGGGATTTACCAACGTGGTATCAAAATCAGGAAGCGACCAGATACACGGCAGTTTCTTTGAGTTTGTGCGCAACGCCGCTTTCGACGCGCGCAATTATTTTGACCATATTGACCCCCTCAGCCACCGACGCATCCCGCCCTTTGTGCGCAATGAGTTTGGGGCTACCATCGGCGGACCTTTCGTCATTCCCAATCTCTACGACGGCCGCCGTCGTAGCTTCTTCTTCGGCGAATACCAGGGATTTCGCCAGGTGTTGGGTACCACGCAGGTATTTCCCGTGCCTACGGCCGCCGAACGTCAAGGCTTCGACACGTCGGCCTTTCCCGGCGACACTCTCAAAGTCCCGATCAATCCTGAGGTAGCGCCGATACTGGCTGGCTATCCTCTCCCTAATAATCCCCGCGGGGCCTATGGCGCCCGCACGTACGAGGCATCGTCCAAAGTCACCACCGACACCGACCAATTCTCGGTCCGGGTTGACCACGTAATTTCCAGCAAAGCCTCGCTGCTAACGCGTTTCAGCTTGAATCAGGTAAGCGGGCCGCTCACCAATCCCGACCAGACCGCCATTGACCCCAGCTTTGGCATCCGCTTCTTCGACCACCAGCGCAACGCCATGGTGAAGTACACGCGCGCCTTCTCTCCCCACCTCACCTCCGACACGCAGATCGGTTACATCCGCAGCACTCCCTTTTTCCCCAGCCCCAACCGTACTCAGCCGGCAATTAATTATGGCGACGGCCTGTTCGAGGCATTCAACTCGGCCGACGGCTCCATCATCGGCTCGTTCAGCAATCTGTACCAATTAAAGAACGACACTTCCTGGGTGCGCGGCGCCCACAGCTTCAAGTGGGGCGTCGAGATCCGCGCCAATCGCGACTCCACAGTTTTCGGCACCAATCCCAACGGAGCTTACTCCTTCGGCGGCGGAACCGCGTATTCTCCCGTGCCCATTGTTTCCGCCAGCGGCCTGCACAATATTGCCGTGGGCGATCCTCTGCCCGATTCGCTTACCGGATTGCTGACCGCAACCCCCTACTCCTACACCATCACGGTTGCGGCAAACGGCACACCCGCTGGCGATAAATTCGACGAGGCGGCCACGCACCGCGAGACTTATGAGTTCTATTTTCAGGATAACTGGAAGGCGAGCCAGCGTCTGACCGTCAATTATGGCCTGCGCTACGAAGCCAACAGCCGCATCCACGAAGCGCAGAAGCGCACCTCGGGGCCGAAGTTCATCGGAGCCGACGGCCAGCCGGTCTCCTACTGGGACCACTCCGCCCGGCAGATCTTCCTCTTCGATCCGCAGCCTCCCTATAAGCAGGATTGGAACGGCTGGGGACCGCGGCTGGGCCTGGATTACGCTCTTACCGGCCACACCGTTCTGCACGCGGGCGGCGCCATTACCTCCCTCGTTCCCAACTTGTGGCAGGTCAACTTCCTCACCGGTTCAATGCCTTTTATCTTTACCCCGTATATCAACGCTCTTCCCGGCATTTCTGTCCCCTTCCAGAACAGCGTGGTGCCCCTCAATCTTCCTCCCGTGTACACCACGGCTGGAAACCTGCTTTTCCCGCAGGGTCGAAGCACGGTGGTGCCGCCCAATACACAACTAGACCTGGATCGCTTCCAGAATGACCTGACGGCGCTCACGCCCGGGCATGAGCCGCAGCTGCTCTCAGTGGAAGGCATCGCCCGCGAGTTCCGCAACGGTTACATCGCCAGCTATACCGCTGGATTGGAACACGACTTTCAGGACGTGAAGCTGACGCTCTCCTACGTCGGTACCGCTGGAGTTCACCTCAGCACGGTGTTTTCACCCAATAGCTATGGCGGCGCCGATGCGGCGTTCGCTCCTTTTACCCGGTTCGACTCCGCCGGGCGTGCGGTGGGAGGCTTTGGCCCCGAGTTGCTGATGACCAGCGGTTCGCATTCTACGTATCACTCCTTGCAGGCGAGCGTAGCCAAGAACTCGCCCCGCGCCGGCTTGGGCATTCAGGGCAGCTACACGTTTTCCAAGTCACTGGACGATGCCAGCGCCGTGCTCGGCGGCGGATTCACCACGGCCGGCGCCGTGCTTCAAACTTTTCCCCAGAACCCCTGGAACACAAAAGCTGAAAAGGGCCCTTCCACCTTCGATGTGACGCATGTGTTCACTGTCAGCGTCATACAAATGCTTCCCCTGGATCGCGTAAGTTTTCTTCAACCACTCGGCCGGCGGCTTACCACCGGTTGGCAGTTGTTGAATATCACCACACTCATGAGCGGCCCTCCTTTTACCGTGTACTCGGGAGTGCTGCAGACAGGCGCAGGTGCAGGTGGCGCTGACCGGCCCGACCTCATCGCTCATCCTGACCTTTCGACCAGCCGTCCGGTGCATGAGGATTATTTCGGCCGCGGCGCCGATAACGCCTCGTTCTTTTCCATCCCGATAAACATTCCCGGCGGCACCGGCCCCAACCACGGTCTTTTTGGCACGCTGGGTCGCAACACCTTCCGCGCGCCGGGGTACCGCGATTTCGACTTGGCGCTGGTGAAGGACACCACCTTTGGCCACCGCGGGCAGGCTGAGCTTGGAACCCTGGAGTTCCGCGCCGAATTCTTTAACGTCTTTAACCTGGTGAACTTTGGGCTGCCTTCCAACATCCTGCGCGGTAGCGGATTCGGAATTATCAGCAAGACCGCCGGTTCCTCCCGCCAGATCCAGTTTTCGCTGAAGTTTATTTACTGAGCGGAGCGTGCCAGTTGAGTGCTGATTGCGGAGTGCTAGTGCTTGTTCGCCAGCCAGCGATCCAGTCAGCTATCTCCCCGACCAGCGCGGCTTGCGCTTCTCCAGGAAAGCGGTGATGCCTTCGCGGAAGTCGGAAGTGGTCCGGATGCGGGCGTTGTCCTCCACGGCCTGCGCGATCTGCTCATCCAAGGAACGGGCAATGAAGCTGTTGATCAGCTTCTTGGTCAGGCGCACCGAAGAGGGGCTGTTTTCCAGCAACAGCGCCGCTAGTTCGCGGGTGCGGTCCATCAGCCGGTGCGTCGGAACCACCTCGTTTACCAGCCCGAAACGGTAGGCCTCGGCGGCATCGAAGAGGCGGCCGGTCATGAGCAGGTCGCGGGCAATTTTGTGGCCCACCTGCCAAACCAGGATGGAAGAGACGATGGCGGGCACAAAGCCGATGCGCACCTCGGTGTAACCGAATTTAGCTTCCGGCACGGCCAGGGTGAAGTCGCACATGGTGGCGATGCCAGTGCCGCCGGCAATGGCGGCGCCGTTCACGGCGGCAATGGTGGGCCTGGGAAAATCGTAGAGGCGGCGGAAAATTTGCGCCATGCGCGCGGAATCCTGCACGTTCTGGTCGTGGGTCTTGCCCAGCAGGACTTTCAAGCCTTCCAGGTCGAGGCCGGCGCAGAACGCTTTGCCCGCGCCGGTGATGATGAGCACCTGGGCGGGACCGCGCTCCACCTCATCCAGCGCGGCCATGAGTTCATCCAGGAGCTCAAAGCTGAGAGCGTTGCGCTTGTCGGGTCGGTTGAAGGTGATGGTGGCGAGGGGGCCGTGGGTAGCGAGTTCAAGATTCTTCGGCATGGGAGTGAATTTGTAAGCAATTTAGCAACTGGCACTTGGCAGTTCGCATTTGGCCAGCCACGTGTCGTGCTGAGTGCGGCAAACCCCTCACGGACCAAATGCCAAGTGCTAGGTCTTAAACTTCACGTCGATCTCGGCCGAAGCCTTCAGCACATTCTCCAGCGAGCGCTGAATGGGCGGCGCCACACCGCGCTGCTTGAGCGCTTCCAGCACCTTTTCGGTGGGAATGTTGCCCACCAGTTCGTCCTGGGCGAAGGGGCATCCTCCCAGGCCGCCCAGGGCGGAGTCAAAGCGGCGGCAGCCGGCATCGTAGGCGGCTAAGACTTTGTCCACGGCCTGTTCCGGGCGGCTGTGCAGGTGAACGCCAATTTCCAGGTAAGCGTACTTGGTCAGCACCGCGGAAAGGAGTTCGCGAATCTGCTGCGGGCCGGCCACGCCCACAG
>DATEGI010000332.1:0-4943 GCA_035280205.1 Terriglobales bacterium
CGGTCTCTGCCTGCTCGCCGTAGAAGTCGCGCAGGCCGCTGAGCATGTTCATCAGGCGCTCACGAGTGCGCTCACTGGTGCCTCCACTCTCGTGCGGCCGAGGCAGAAGTTTCCCCAGTTGGTCAGCCTGCAGTTCCGGACTAACCTGCGGATTGAAGCTCCCGATGGCGGTGCGCAGCAATTGGACATTGTCGGTGAAGTCTTGCAGGAGGCGGAGGGAACGGCCCAAAGTAAAGACAGCAATCTGCTCCCCAGGGCGTAACTGGGTGGAGATGTACTGCAACAGCTTGCCTCGAGCATAGGTTTGGTCCTGCGCCTGAGTGTTCAGAAGATCGAGCAGGATAACCGTGAGCGGCCCGGGAGGCATGCCATATTCTGGGCGATTGGTGTAAACGTTGGCGGGCGGAGTGGGCACGTAACCAGCTGGCTGGAGCGGAGAGCTTTGCGCATTGAAGACGGTAATGGCCTGCGCTTTTCCATTTTCCAGGACACTCACGTCCTGCGATCTAACGTCTCGTAGCGGACTGCCTTTGCGATCAAGGACTTCCACGTCCAGCAGGACCATATGAGTGGTGGCTCGCACTGTGAATCCGGGGGATTCCTGCGTCGTGGTCGTGCCCCAAAGAGAAACCGCCAAGAACGCGGAAGTGAGGATGAACAGGCGCGGCGTGAGCTTCATCTCACTCCTCCGGTAACACAGTGGACTGAAGAGCGGCTGCCAGACGTGGCCTTTATCGCGGCATAAGGTAGCACAGAACGAGATTGGCGCGTCTCGATAATTATATTGCTGACTGGCGCTGCCGATCCTACTGGGTAGTGCCGCCACGCGGGATGCGGAGCGGCTGGTTATGCTGCATTGCGTGGCGCACCGTTCTCTGCCAGTATTCGCCGATACAGGCTTTCATAATCCTCCGCCACCTGCGTGGCAGAAAACTTTTGCTCGGACTGAAGACGGCAGATTACTGGCTTGATCTCATCCAGCCGTGCCACCGCCTGCGCCATCTCCTCCACCGAATCCACCAGAAATCCCGTAATGCCATGCCGTACCACTTCCGGCAGTGCGCCGCGGAGAAAGGCAATCACCGGCGTGCCGCAGGCTGCGGCCTCCATCGCGACCAGGGAACTGGTCTCGTGGGCCAGGCTGGGCACCAGCAGAGCGCGGGCGTGACTCAACAACCGGATTTTCTGCGCCGGAGTGGGAGCTTCACACAAGCGGACAGGCGACCCGTTGTCCAAGTGAGGCGAGATCTCACGCTGGAAATATTGCTGGTGGTAGCTGAAGGGATACACCTGCCCGGCGAGAACAAGCGGCAGTCCAGCCTTCGCTGCCACCTGAATCGCCACGTGGGCGCCCTTTTCCTGGCAGAATCGGCCCAGCCACAACAAGTAGGAATTCTTGCGCGTCGTGAGCGGAAAACGCTCCAACTCGATGCCATTGGGCACCACGCTCATGAGTCGTGGCAGGCCGGCAAAGCTGCGAGCCTGTGATTCCGAAACGCAGTTGAAACAGACGTTCGCTGGAATATTTTCGAACATTCGTTGCTGGTAGAACGCTCGCGGCAGGTGCAGCGTGGCCAGCACCGGCAGGCTGAGCACTGCGGCCTGCGGCCAGAAAGTGCCACTCATGTCGTGGATCAGATGAAAGCGCCGACGCGTTCTCTGGCGGCGAGCCAGGAACTGCAGGATGCGCGCACTGTGCTCAGAATCGCGCTGAGCAAAGCCATCGGCCCGCTCGGCAGCAGCCCCGGTGGGCAGCAGTTCGCCTGCTGCCTGGGAGCCGTCGCAGGCGGCCACCACTGTGCTGTGACCTCGTTGTGCCATCTGCTGCTCAGTGACACGCAGCATCTGCTCGGCGCCGCCGGCGCTCGCCTCCGTAACCGGCAGCAGGGGGTAAGAGATGTAAAGAATGCGCATTGAGTTCATGAGCGCGAAATGGGCGAAAGCTCCGCCGATTGCAGGAAACTCGCGAAAGCGGCGCTGACTTCGCCGCCCTTGATGGGCCATCCCCAGGCTTCGTAGTTCAGCACGCCGGTGTGCGGCGGCTGCGAGTAATCGTAGGCAGCCTGCGGCCGGAACCACTCCGTGGCCGCGCTAAACTGCTTCAGCACTTCCCCCTGCGAGGCATAGGCGGCCAGCATTTCGCGTTTGGTTTCCTCTTCCTGCTCAGTCGGCTGCAAAGCAACTTCCGTGCCGTTCAGCAACCGGAACTGCTGGCAAAGAGAGGCGCCGTCGGTGCGGCGGAAGTAAAGCGGCATCTCCCATGCCCGCAGGGACAAACTGCGCGCCAGCACCGAAGTGAGAAAACTGCAACTGTCGTGGTCAGGGTGCCCGCCCTCATAGGCCAATGTGAGCAAAGCCTGCGGACTGTAGAGCCGCATCAGGGCGGAAAGGCTCTCCAGGGCCGGCGTTAGGCAGCGAAACAGCTCCTGGTCGGTAAACCAGCCTTCGCCGGCTTGCAGAAATTCGATGTGCTGCACGCCGGCCAAGCTAAGGGACGCACGGGCTTCGCGGCGGCGTAACTCGGCATAGGCTTCGCGCGAGCCAGTCTTTTCCCAGAAGTAACGGTCGCGTGGTGCGCCATCCGTGGCAAAAATCACCACCGGTTCTTTCATGCGCTGCAGCAACGCGCCGCAGCCCACGGCTTCATCATCGGGGTGGGCGATAAGAATAAGCGTCCTCCCCAGCAGGGGCGCAAGGGCGTCCATGAAGAAGTGAGATGCAGATTGATGGGCGGCTGTTGACGGGAGGCGATTCTCGCGCGACGATTCCAACCCACACTGGAAATCGCCCGCTTACATCAACTCCTCAATGAAGGAACGCGCGATTCCAGGGTCCACGCGCGCGGTCTGGTTCACAAGCGGGCCTGGATTCAGCACCGGTTCGGCCGCGTGCAGGCTGGGCAGGTCAGTGCGCTCGAAAAACTTCCCAATGGGGATGGCGTCTCCCCAGAGCAGCGATTTCTCCATCGCGGCCATCCAGTCGCCGGCGTCATAGGCGGGGTCATCCTCGAGCTTCTTCACCCGCGGACGGAACCACTGGTAAGTATTGTCATGGTTGTAGGTAACGCACGGGCTGAACACATCGAGGAAGGAAAAACCCTGGTGCTCGATGCCCTGCTTGATTAGTTCGGTGAGGTGTTTTTGTTCGCCGCTGAAGCCGCGGGCGACGAATGTGGCCCCGGCTGCCAGCGCCAGCGAAACCGGGTTCACCGGCGATTCGATATTGCCGAACGGCATGCTCTTGGTTTTCATGCCAATGCGACTGGTGGGCGAGGTCTGGCCGGTGGTCAGCCCGTAAATCTGGTTGTCCATGACGATGTAGACCAAGTCAACATTGCGGCGCATGGTGTGTAGAAAATGGTTGCCACCGATACCGAAGCCGTCGCCATCGCCGCCCGTGACCATCACCGTCAGAGCATGGTTGGCAAGCTTCACCCCGGTGGCTACGGCCAACGCCCGCCCATGCAGGGTGTGCATACCATAAGTGTTGATGAAGCCAGGAAAGTTGGAGGAGCAGCCAATGCCGCTGATGGTCACCACTTCATGATTGGGAATCTGCAGTTCAACCAGGGCCTTTTGCACCGCTGCCAGCACGCCGAAATCGCCACAACCCGGACACCAGTCGGGATCAACTTTGCCCTTCAGATCGGCCATCATCTGTTGCTTAGGGGCTGCTACCGTCGCCATCTTCTCTTCTCCTCAAACCATGATCTCGTGGGCCGGAACTGAAAGTTTGGTCTCGCCCTTCAACTGTTCCTTTACCGCCTCCACAATGTGGTGGGGCATGAAGGGTTCGCCATCATACTTGCGGATGTATCCATTGGGCACGTAGCTGGTTTCGCTGCGCAGATAACGGGCAAACTGCCCGCTGTAGTTGTTCTCCACGATGATGGTGTGCCGCGCCTCCTGCAGCAGATCGCGAATGGCATCGCCATGCAGCGGCACCAGCCAGCGCACCTGCAGTTGGTTGGCCGAGATGCCCTGATCGCTGAGCAATTCGCAGGCTTCCTCGATCACTCCCTTGGTGGATCCCCAGCCGATCAAAGTGACATCGGCATCCCGCGGCCCGCGTAGCGTGGGCGGAGGGACCATGGCTTCGATGCCCGCCACCTTGCGCATGCGCTTTTCCATCATGGCGCGGCGCTTGGTGGTGTTTGTAAACTCGTCGCTGATCAGCACTCCATCTTCGTCATGCTCGTCGCTGGCTGCGGTATGGGTGTGACCCGGCACCCCGGGAACGGCGCGCGGAGAGATACCGCTCTCGGTGATGCGATATCGCTTGTAAGTTCCGTCGCCGTCGAATCCATTGCCATCGGCGGTGGTGATCAACTCGCCGCGTTCAATTACGGTGTTGAAGTCCAGGTCCTTGGGATCCACGCTGAGCCGGCCTTCCGACAACAACAGGTCACAAAGCACGATGCCGGGACACTGGAAGCGGTCTACAACGTTGAATATCTCGGGGATCATTTTGAAGCAGTCTTCGATGTCGAGCGGTGCGCCAATCACCCGCGGGTAGTCGCCGAATGCTGCGCCCAGCATCTGCCACAGGTCGCCCTGCTCGGTCTTGGTAGGAACGCCGGTGGAGGGGCCTGCCCGCTGGCAGTCGATCACGACGACCGGGGTTTCCATCATCGCCGACATAACGAGACCTTCGCTCATCAGGGCGAAACCGCCGCCCGAGGTGGCGCACATCGAGCGAACGCCGGCATGGGCAGCTCCAATCGCCATATTGACAACCCCAATCTCGTCTTCCACCTGCCGCACCATGATGCCGGCCTTGCGGGCATGTGCCGCCATCCAGTGCAGCACGCCGGTCGAAGGGCTCATGGGATAGGCGCAGTAAAACTTCACACCTGCCGCGGCACCCCCCATGGCCATCGCAGTGTTGCCGCTGAGCACCGCATAGCGGTTCTCCGTCATGGGAACCGGCTGTGCGAAAGGCTT
>DATEGI010000333.1:0-10834 GCA_035280205.1 Terriglobales bacterium
GTCAGCTACATAAATGCGGTTCTGAGCATCGGTGGCAATACCCTCAGGCAGGAAGAACTGCCCTTCTGCGGCGCCGGTTTGCCCAAAGAAGAAGAGCAGGCGGCCATCGTGGTCGTAGACCTGCACCCGGTCCGTGCGGCTTTCGGCCACGTAGATGTGGCCCTGGCCGTCCAGCGCGATTCCCTTGGCCTTGTCGAACTCGCCGATCGCGTCGCCCAGGTGACCAAAGCCAGAAAGGAATTTGCCGTTCGCGTCCAGGTGCTGCACGCGGAAGTTCAGCGAGTCCATCACCCACAGGCTGCCGTCGCTGGCCACCGCGATGTGGGTGGGATAGTTGAACTCGCCCACGCCCTCACCCGGCTTGCCGAAACGCTGGATCACTTTACCGTCCATCCCCAGCACCACCACATTCATCGCCAGTGTGTCCACCACGTAAATGCGCCCGCGCTCTTTATCAATGGCCAGTCCGGTGCAGCGTTTGAAAATGCTCTCGTCCTTGGTGATGCCGCCAATGGTGCGGGCAAACTTGCCCTCCGGCCGAAAGACAAACAGCCGTGCGCGGACGGAGTCAGTTACATAGATTTTTCCTTCGGCATCGGTGGCGATGGCAATCGGCGAGAGGAAAGGATCGGAATCGGGGGCGCGCAGCGTTTTGTACTTCTTGTGCTCCGCGTCAAAAACGTGAACCACCCGCTCCTTGGTATCGGCCACCAGCACGCGGCCCTGCGCATCCACCGCCACACCGTTGGGCAGCAGCATGGCCTTCTGCCGGTCGTCGAGGCCGACGATCTTTTTCAGGATCTTCTTGAATCGCCCTGGTTTCGGATTCACGTCGGCAGCGTTGCGCAGCATTCCCACCCATTGCAATTGGGGCGGAAGCAGCACGGCCGGCGGTTTGGATTCTGCCTCCGTGCTCGGCCAGGTGCCGATCAGGACAATCAGGAGCGCCAGGCCGGTCCCCACTCCGGCCATCCCTTTTTTAGACATTGCCATCCTCTTCAAAGCCCCACCTCAGAAAAAGTTGAAATCCCTCCTGATGCGGACGTAGTAGCGATTGATCTTCAAGCCGCTGGTATTGATGTTGGTATTCACCTGCGTAAACATGTTGCCCACCCCGGCATCCAGGGTGACCTTGCCCAGGCGATATTCCCCGCGCACTTCCCAAATACGATAATTCTGCAGGGCCCGGGAAAGCAGATCATTCTCCCGGCGCCAGTCCGCCCCCAGGTCGAAATTTCGCCGCAGGCGTGCCGTCGCTCCCACGCTGCTGGTACGAGTGAAGCGCCCCAGCAGGGGCGTGGCCAGCAACTGGGCCAGGGGCAAGGGCGCGGTCACAAATTGCTGCTGCATTACATCCGTAGGAAACAAAGCGCCGGCCCCGTCATTCACTCCGCGCGCCCCACTAATCATGATCTTGCGCGTCTCGATCTGGGCCGTGTAATTCGTGTAATGGTTGTTGATGTCGCCGGAGATGTTCAACAGCTCCAGCTTGCCGCGTTCTACCCCGCCCCGCAGACGAAATCCGGGCAGCGCAGTGGTTTCTGCTTCCACTCCGTAGCGCTTGTCCGTGCTGAACCCGCCGATCTGCTGGACGTAATTGTATTTGTCGTAGCGATAGCTGCCGGTCAGGTGCACGCGCCTCACGTTTCCCCAACCCAGCCGCGCATTCACGTCATTCGACCAGGTGTGGGCGTTATTGTTGAAGTTCGTGCCCATGAAGTCGTAGCGCAGAGCATAGCTGCCGTTCAAATCGAAGCCGAGCAGCCGTTTCTGGACGGCGAAGCCGGTAAGCGACTCGGTCAGCGAGGTCTGGTTTTCATACTTTGTGGTGAAGGGCGAGTTATGGTAATAACGGACTTCTTCAAAAACTCGCAACGGCTCGAACCACTGATATTCGACTCGCGCTCCCGTGTTATGCGTATCCACCCGGGGCACGGTAAGAAAGGCGACTCCCGGCAGCAGCCCGTTTTCCTGGTTGTTCAAGTTCACCCGCGAAAAGGAGTAGTAATAGCTGCTCATCAGTTTGCGCGTGTGCTGGATATGCAGCGTGGCCAGGCTCAGCCAGCTCTTGTTGTCGCTGCTGCCATCTCCGGGCAGGGAGTAATGAAACATTTCGCCGCGGTTATCAATCTGCAGCACCGCCCGGTCGCCCCAGAAGGAGCGCCAGCCGTTGGCCGACAGCGTCTTATAGTTCTCCTTTAATCCCGAGATAAAGCTCAGCACTCCGCCGGCGCTGGACGTGATCCGGCCGAAGTTGTAGCCGGCGTTCAGGTGCCATCCCGCGCGCGTATCCTGGACGCGAAATCCCCAGTCTGACTGGTCAAATCCCGTGTCCGTCAGCGACTCCGCCAGGCGCACGTCATTGTTGTTGCTCAGATGGCTGAAGCTGAAGCGCGGCAGGTTGGGAATGTCGAGCGTCCAATCGGCATTCAATTGCGAGAAATTGCTATTGGAGCCGAACAGGCTGCCAGTGGTGTCGAAAGCGCTCTTGCGGTACACCAAGTGAAAGGGATAGCGGCTGACTGGCAAAAATGCTAGCGAAATACCGCCCCCCAGCAGGTCGCTATTGTAGTCACCACCGGATAGCGAGGTCGCGCCACGCTGGGTGTTGAAGTTGGTATCGAACTGCAGCAGCTTGGGGTCTTTCAGGAAACCGCTCAGATCCAGGCCGAAGTCACCGGCCACATCGTTATACGAGGAAGGCTCGCCCACTCCATTGATCACCGGCGTGTAGCCGGTGTTGAACACGTCCATCCCAACCGTGCCCTTCATGTGCCAGCGCTCGGTCTCCTCGTAGCCGTACTGCGCGACGCAGGGCAGAGCCCATAGCAGGGCCAGGATGGCCAGTTTTCGGGTTGTGCTCGCCCACTTCATCACTGCCTCGCCGGTCTTGCATATTCGAAAGAGGGGAGAGGCCCAGGCCAAACGGCGCTACTGCGCCTCTCCCGAAGTGATTATTTATGGCAATAGGTACAGAAGGTCCCGCTGGTCTGGGTCGGGAACGCCTGCGTCATGATGCCACTGGCGTTATGCGGATCGTGGCAGGTGGCGCACTGCATCTTGCCCTCGAACAGGGGAATTTCACCTGCGCCGTCCACCGAGGTCGTGCTCGCCGGAACCAGCAATCCAGCGGCATTGGCCAGAGCAGCGTTGTAGGTGAAGTTCACCGGGTGCTGTTGCGTCAGGTCGGTGACAGTCCGGTCGGCCGGCATGAACACCGAGTTTTGCGTTGCACGAACCGCCGAATACCACGAATCGATCGCAATTGTGCCGTCATGGCAGGAGAGGCACAGGTTGCTGACCGTGGGCGTGGCTACCGAACCCAGGTCCGTGATGTCCGTGTTATAGCCCGAAAAGCTCGAGCTGGTGTAAACCCCGTACGTCGCCTTGCTCGATAGCGTATGGTTCCAGAGCAAGGGGCCAGCCGTGGCCGGGGCCGTCACATTGGAAAACTTATGCGCAATGTGACAGTAGTTGCAGAGTGCGTAGGTGCCACCGCTTAATTCGGTCCGAAGATCGTGCGGCCCGCCCACAATCGCACTCTTGCCGACCTTGGCAAAGCCCATTGTGGTCGTTACCGCCACAACGAGAACTACCAGGCCGAGCGCTTTAGCTGTTCTCATAAGACCTCCCGATAGAAATGAGTTGCAACTCTTGTAGCTACTGCATGCAGTACTGCGGTAAAACATCTGCCGGCACGTGATGTGCGCGTCAGAACTCATGTCAGTTCCCTCCCAGGAACTGGAAAATCTGCACCCGCGCGTTCAGGCTGTCGCTGACGTAAACGCGATTGTTTTTGTCAATGTAGATGTCTATGGGCAGGTTGAACTCGCCCGGGTTCTGCCCATAGGCGCCCACGAACATCAGCACCTTGCCGTCAGGGGTGAAGATCTGGAAATTGTTGAAGGCGGCGTCCACCACCCACAGGTGACCTTCCTGGTCGTAGGCCACGCCCTTGGGGCGGACAAACTCACCGGGACGCGTACCCTGCCGTCCGATGCGGCGCACGAACTTACCTTCGGGCGAAAACACCTCTACCGAGCAGCTGCCCGTGTCCGTAACCGCCAGGCTGCCGTCAGCCGCTACCGCTACTGCGATAGGGAAGTTGAACTCGCCCTTCTTGTCGCCGCGCTTGCCGACCTTGCTCTCCAGTTGCAGCGTATCCAGGTTGAAGATCAACACCTGGTGCAGCCGCGAATCCACCACCAACAGGCGACGGCGGCCTTCATCCAGCGCCATATACGTCGGATTCTTGAGGCCTGATTCCGCTCCGATCGTGCCCTGCAGATGGGCATCGGGCCCGAACTTAAACACCATGTGCATTTGCGCATCGGCGACGTAGAAGTTGTCCTTTGCGTCCACCACCACGCCCAGGGGTGTGCGGAACTGCAGCCCGCGGTCGCCGTTCACGCGCGTGACCTGCCGCTTTTCCTTGTCCAGGATGTAGAGCATGGCGCGCTGGCTGGAGACGATGTAGATCCGCCCCTTGCTATCGCTGGCCACGCCTGCCGCCTTGTCGAACATCTCCGCCACATTGGGGTCGGCGTTGCCCACCATCTTGTCCACCCAGGAACGCTTCTTCCTGGGCTCAATGTCGTAATTGCTGGAGTAAGCTGTGAGGAATTTGACCCGTGGCTTGTCCGGCGGCAGCGGCCACACCAAATTCGTGGGCGCAACCTGCTTGTCATCTTTCTTCTTGCCCGCCGTGGCCGGTTGTGCTGCAGTCAGCAGGAAACTTAGCGCCGCCAGCCAGAAGATGAGCGTGATGTGTTTGCGAGGGGTCATTGTTGTTTGTCCGATCCGTTCTTGGGCTCCGGCGGCCGGTCCTGGCTCTGGCGCCGTTGTTTGTCCTGGTAGTCTTTCTGGTTCTGCTCCTCGGTGGCTCCGTACTTCTTCAAACTTGAAGCCCTCTGCTGCGCCTCGTAAGCCTGATGGCAGGCATTGCAGACGTCGCCATTCTTTTCGTTTTTGGCGATGCGAATCATGGACCGCTGGCTGGAGGCGTGCTGCTCATGGCAGCTCAGGCAGGAAATTTTCTGCGCTGGGTTCGTGGGGTCGGCCATGCCGCTCACCGGGTGGCTGGCGAAGGGATGGCCGATCTGCGCCTTATCGTTGGGCAAAATCTTAGGAATTTCCGCGAATTCCTCTGCCGAAATGCCTTGGCCCTCAAACAGGGTGACCTTCTGGCCGGTCACACTGCGATCGGCGTGGCAAGCCAGGCACAGAGCGTTACCTTCCGCCCGCGTTTGCTTAGCGAAGTCGCTGCTGTGCGGCGAGTGGCAAGTAGTGCACTGACCTTGTTCGTAGGGCTTGTGCAGCACCTCTTCTTTGCTCTTCTCGTGACAGGTGAAGCACAGCTCGTTCTTGGGCGAAACCAGCTCTACCGTGGTGCTGTTGCCGTCCGTCTTAATGTTGTGGCAGGTGCTGCAGCCCATCTGCATGGCGGAGTGCACTGCCTTACCCTTGGTCTTGTCGTCGTGGCACTCCAGGCAATTCTTGTCCTGCACATCCTTGGGCAGCGGCACTGGATGTTCGGCAGCGAAAGCAGGCAGGCCCCATGCCAGAACCAGCAGGAGGAGAAACATCACGCGTTTGCCGGTGTACTTCACTTCAGCCTCCAATTACTGTTGTGCACGCGCCTGACCGCGACCGCAGGATTCTGCCAGCGGGCGGCAGATTGCTTGTAAGCTGCTGAATCAACGGCGAATGCGTTGGCAGATCGGAAAATCGAAGAGGAGTCGAGCAGACTTTGCTCTTGCCCGAATGGGCTATCTTCCACAGCGGGGCACGTGAAATGCCCCAACCCCGGTTTAGCACAGGAAAAGGCCCGCAAGAGACACCTCCAGTTGTCCCAATTTGGAACTGTTCCGGTTTGGAACTATGCTCCCCTGCCTCTAACCACAGCCCATAGGACTCGCGTCACACGCGTATGTGACCGCCGACACTCTCGCGCACGAAATGCGTGAAATTCCAGCACCCTGGCGGCGCACTGCGTGATATAGCCCACCCACACTTCGGTTTCGCCTGCCTGGTTACGCGCAAGCCGCTGGTTTGCAAGCTGTTGGCGTTCTGCCCTGCGATGGCGTGCCGCGTGCTTCTGTGATAGCGGGGAAGGAAGGCTCTATGGCGGGAAATACTCGCTCGACCCGACGCCGCATCTGGCAGACCTTGAGTGCGGTGCGCACCGGCATTATCTTGCTCATCCTGGTGGTAATCGCTGCCGCCGCCGGTACTTTCATTCTGCAGCGGCCCACCACCGGTCCGGATCAAATGCAGCGCGCCTATTCGCCGCAAACGCTGGCTTGGCTCGACCGCCTGGGGCTGACCGACGTGTTTCATGCCTGGTGGTTCGTGCTGCTCATGGGTCTGGTGTGCCTGACCATCGTTGCCGCTTCTATCGAGCGCTTTCCCAACGTGTGGCGCTTCTTCGCACGTCCCTATCGCCGCCCCGACTCCCACTTCCGCGCCGCGCTGCCAATACAGAAGACACTTCCGGCGGGTGATTCGGAGCAGGCACTGGCTGCGGCTCACCGCGTTTTCCGGAAGCAGGGCCTCCGCCCCCAGCACGTTGTGGAGGACAACCAGGTTTCCCTCTTCGCCGAGCGCAACCGCTTCTCCCTGCTGGCGGTTTACATCGTGCACGCCAGCCTGCTGCTCATCTTTCTGGGCGGCATCGTGGACGCGGTTTGGGGCTATCGTGGCTTTCTGGCGCTCACCAACGGCCAGCAGGCCAGCCAGATTCAGTTGCAGAACGGGACTACGCGCGCACTGCCCTTCGCTATTCGCTGCGATGGCGCAGGCCAGGAAAATTACTCCGACGGCACCCCCAAGCGCTGGTGGTCAAATCTGGTAGTGCTGAAGGACGGGCGCGAGGCGGAGCGCAAGCAGATTGTGGTCAACGATCCACTGGTTTACGGCGGTATTCGCGTTTATCAGTCGAGCTACGGCTCCACCGGCCAACTCGACAAGGTCATGCTGACCGCCACGCCCGCGAATGGTTCGGGCGCGGGGCAGGACATCTCGCTGGGTCAGGACGAAACGGCTCAGCTCGACCCGCAAACGTCGGTTCGCCTGGTGCGCTTCATTCCTGATTTCGTCGTCCAGGATAACCAGATTTATGCCCGCTCCAATCAGCCCGACAATCCCGCCATCCAGCTGGAAGTGACCAGCAAGAAGGCCAAGGAACCGGCCCTGGTCTGGATTTTTCCCCAGTTTCCCAACGTCGCGCACGACAGCAAATCGCCTTACAACTTTAAGTTCCGCGACCTGCGCATGGGCTACTTCACCGGCCTGCAGGTGTCGCATGAGCCCGGGCAGTGGCTGGTGTGGGCAGGCTGCCTGGTGATGGCGCTGGGACTGTTTACCGCGTTTTACCTGGTGCACATGCGCTTCTGGGCGATGGTGGTACGCGATGAGCACGCGCGCGCGGCGCTGTGGATTGGTGGGGCATGCAACAAGAATCGCCCCGCTTTTGAGCTGCGCTTCCGCAAGCTGGTGGAGGAAGTGCAAACCGAATTGAAACAGGAAGAATCACAGGCCCGCGCCTCTGCGCGTGAGGCCTCGCTGGCCAGCGTCTGAGGGAGGAACAATCATGGCTCGCACTCGCGTTGAACGGCAAACCGCAGCCCCCGCCAATCTGCTGGTGGTGCTGGTAGGGCTGGGCATTGCCTTCCTGCTGTTCATGGCGTTTCTGAATGTGGTGAAAAGCGGCAATCTCTTCACCGAAGCCAACCTGCTCTACGCCGCGCTCATTTTTTACGGCGGCGCCGGCGCCCTGTACCTCGGCTTCGGTGTCACCGGCACCGATTCCTACGTGCGCTATGCCTCGCTGGCTACCTGGGCGGGCCTGCTGGCCAACACCGCCGCGGTGGCGCACCGCTGGTACGTTGCCGGGCACCCGCCGTTCGCCAGCGTTTATGAGATGCTGCTCAGCTTCGTATGGACCCTGGCGGCGCTCACCCTGGTGGCGGAAAAGAAGTACGGGGTGAAAGTGATTGGCACGGTCACCATGCCGGTGGCCATTGTAGGCGTGGTGCTCATGCAGTTGCTGCGTACCGATGTCCACCCCCTGGTGCCCGCCCTGCAATCCACCTGGCTGCATGTTCACGTCAGCCTGGCCATGCTGGCTTACGCCGCCTGTGCGCTAAGCTTCGCCCTGGCTCTGATGTTTCTGATCCAGGACAAAATGAAAACCGAGACCTTCCTCGCTGCCACCAGCCTGGCGGTGACCGCCGGCTACATCGGCATCCTGACTCGCTTTGAGCGCTGGGGCGGGTTGAGCGTGGCCGCCTGGGACGCGGCCGAAAAGCAGGACATGTTCCTGCAGCGCGGCGTGCGCCTGTTCGTCACCATTCCCGACCTGGGCTGGCTCTTCTGCCTGGTGGCGCTAGCCGTGGCCGCTCCGTTCGTGTGTTACCTGCTGGCCGGCTGGCGCAACGATGAGAGCTTCTTCGCCATCGGCAATCGCGCCGTGTTCGTAAGCATTCTGGCCCAGGTGCTCGCGCTGGCGGCTTTCCTGGCGCGGGCTAACGGCAGCTATCCGTCTCTCGACGCTGACGGGCTCTTCCCGACCAGTCTCGCTGCCAGCCCGTTCATCCTCTCCGGCCTGGTAGGCGGAATCTTCATCTCGCTGCTTTACCTGCTGCTCTTATGGCGGCGGACTGACCTGGAACGCCTGTTGCCCAGCGCCGAGGTTCTGGATCAGGTCACCTACAAGACCATCGGCATCGCCTTCCCCCTGCTTACGCTCATGATCGCCGCCGGCGCTTACTGGGCGAACCGCACCTGGGGCGCATATTGGAGCTGGGATCCGAAGGAAACCTGGGCTGCGATTACCTGGCTGGTTTATGCCGGCTATTTGCACATGCGCATCACCCGCGGATGGCGCGGGCGCCGCGCTGCTTACTTCGCCATTCTCGGCTTTGCCGTGGTGATGTTCACCTTCTTTGGGGTCACTTACCTGTTGCCCGGATTGCACGCTTATGCCTGAGACGAGTTCTGACCAAACCGTCGGAACGGCCACGAACGCTGCGGCCATTTCCGCTTCTGAACAGTCGCCGCGTCGCCACTCGGTGCGCATTAGCTGGGAGATCAAGGCGGTGCTGCCGGTCGCGGTGGTGCTGCTCAACGGCCTCATCCTGTTCGTGCTGGCCACGGTATCGTTGCAGCAAACCGAGCGCCATGCCGTGCTGCTGGTGGCCAGTTCTGGCGCCGTGGCCATTTGTGCGGTGATGATCGTCGTGCTGGCCCTGCTGATTCACCGTCCCGTGCGCGAACTGCAGGAGAAGATCGCTCGCGTAGGCGCCGGCGAACTGGACACTGAAGTCAAATTTGCCAACCGTAATGATGAGATCGGCGACCTGGGCCGCAACTTCAACCAGATGGTTCGGCAATTGCGCGAAGGCCGCGACGAGATCCAGCGCCTGCACCAGACGCAGATGTCGCGCGCCGAACACCTGGCCACCATGGGCGAGTTGGCCGCCGGCCTGGCTCATGAGATCCGCAATCCGCTGGCCGGCATCGCCGGGGTAATAGAAATCATCGGCCGCGACCTGCCCGCCAGCAGCCCGGCGCGCGCCGTGGTCAAAGAGGTGCGCCAGGAGGTGCTGCAGATCAACCGCATCGTCTCCGACCTGCTGGAGTGCGCTCGTCCCAAGCCGCCGGAAACCCGCCTCTCCGACATTAACGCCACCGTGGAACATGCGGTCATGTTCTCCCGCCAGCAGGCGCTTTCAAAATCCATTGACATTGAGTTCCGCCACCAGTCCGTGCCGCTGGAAGTGGAGCACGACAGCAACCAGGTGAACCAGGTGCTGCTCAACCTGCTGCTGAATTCCATTCAGTCGATTGACCACAGAGGGAAAATTACGGTGACCGTTGAGCGCCATGACGGCGTTGCCACTATTGCCGTCACCGATACCGGACGCGGCATCGCTCCCGAGCACCTGCCCCACATCTTCCGCCCCTTCTACACCACCAAGGGCAACGGCACTGGCCTGGGGCTCTCGCTGGCCCGCCGCATCGTGGAAGAGCACGGCGGGCGCATTGAAGTGAGAAGCACACTGGGCCACGGCAGTACCGTCACTGTCTTTCTCCCCCTGCGCCGCGCCTCCGCCCACGCCGCCGATTAGCCCCTCAGGATTCTTGTTCTCAGAAATTACTGAGCGAAAGCTTTCCAGACAAATAGGGCCAGGTTGCTGCCGGCCAGATAGATGAAAAGCAGGGTCAGCAGAATACGGCCGGCCACCATGCCCCGTCCCCGAGGCCAGTCGGCCAGATCGTAATAAAAGAATTCCACCACGATGCGCAACGTCCAATACACGCCGATGAACAGCGCCAGGGCCAGTGCTGCCCGGTCGCCATGCAGAAATTCATAGTGCAGCGCCAGCGTCAGAATTCCGAAGGCGATGATGGTGAATACGGTGAATCCGCTGTAAACCCACATCAGCTTGCGATTGAATGGTGTGAGCTGCTTCAGATCCTCGTTCCAGTGCAATCGCCCCGGCACCTGAAAGCTGGCAATCAGAACGCAGAAGTGCCCCACGCCCGCCAACCAAAGGATGAGACTGAAGAACTTCTGCACGTCGAACGAAGCCAAGTACCAAGCTGATAAGTTGGGCGTCATCATTTGCCTCCCATCACGAGCGTTTATCGCGCACCGATGGCCCCCAGGAAGGGCACCATTACGCGTTCCACGAACCAGGGATGGAAAAGGACGCAGGCTGGACCGCCGGCCCAAACCGCCATGAAAAGCCAGCCGCGCACGCCGGAGCCCAGCCCCCACCGCTTGCCCAGCGCGCTGCGCTCAAGAAGAATGCCGTAGCCCTGCAAAAGA
>DATEGI010000334.1:0-24449 GCA_035280205.1 Terriglobales bacterium
CACGCAGCGAGATTTCCAGGGAAAATCCGAGCACGCGCTCCCGCGGACAAGCGCAGGCGTGAAGCCGGTAAACCTGTCAACCGATTGGGAGAAGCCTTTGATACTTATCATCCGGCAGCTACAACGGTCAAGGGCAGGGCGGCGTGACCGCGTGGCCATGAAATTCGATTTTCCTTATGTAAATTTCCAAGAAAAACACACCCCGGCCGGGTGGCACCCCCACGGTTGGAGCTACTTACCAGGTTCCCGGGCGTCGACCGGCCAGCCTGACGTGAAGCGGGGGTTAAGGGCCATTTTGCGAAAAAAGCTGCAACTCCTTTCACCACGTGGGTGTTGGAAACCACTCGCCCCCGTGCGACTGGCGATATCCCATGGAGTTACAGGGCTTCCCGGCCGAATGCCGATGGAAAGGCAATTGCACTTATTGGAGCAACGTAGGAGCGTACCCATGGCGGCAGCCGTGCGAGTGTTTGTTCCGCGGAACCTGATCCCCCTGCAGCAGGCCGTACTGTGTGCCAATTGCGAGGTGGTCAGCGACAGCAAGAACGGACGTTGCGTCGTCTGCGGCAGCCCTTCGTTGCTCAATCTGGCCTGTGTGCTGGACGGATCGAACCATAGGGTGGAGAGAACCAGGCCCTGGGGGCGCAGGGTTCGGGCAGCGGCCTGCGATAGCGCCTCCAACCGCGGGTAATCAGCCAAGTGCGCGGCGCATGTTTGCGCTTGCAATCCGATGGCAAGGTCTAGTAAGTGTGACAGTTGGGCCGTGCACCCCTGCTCCTTGAGCTTACCCCTAGGGATGCGAGTTGTCGGTAACCTTCGAACCAGGGATCATAAATCAGTTTGCGGAAACCGGCCCCGAATGCTATTAGGACGACCAGTAACCATGACTCAAGCCATTCCCGAGCGCCGCGCCATGCGGCGTTTCGACATGCGATTGCCAGCGGCAGTGCGGATGGCCAGTAATAATGGGGCCGAAATAGCAACCGAAACCGACAACGTCAGCGCCCGCGGAGTATTCTTCCACCTCCCGCGGCCGCTGCAGTTGGGCGACCGCTTGGCGGTGACCTTAACCTTTCCCCCACATGTGACTCTTACGGAAAAGGTGCGCGTGCGCTTTGACGCGCGCGTGATCCGGGTAGAGCCGCACAGAGTGTTCGGGGCGCCAGTGGGAATCGCCGCTGCTATTGAAGCTTACGAATTTCTCCGCAATTATTCTCTGGAAGACCTGCAAGAGAGCACAGAGCCCGAACGGAATAGTCAGTGAGCACGTTCGACATTGTGGTGCTGGTGTTATTCGCGGTGATGGCGGCGGTGGGCGTAGGCTCGCATCCCCGGGGCAACGTTACCGCCTCCGACTGGCTCAGCAAAATCGGAATGATTGGCGCCGCTCTGTGGCTGTGCTGGATTTTCTTCCGCCCCGGCGGAGAGAGCGCCCGCAACGTGTTCCAGCTGTTCAAGGACTTCTTCACCCAATAACTTCCTTTGCCGCGGATTTACGCGGATTTTGCGGATTTCTCCTCGATTGTTCCTCAACTGTCATCTCCTGACGGGCTCCGCCCACGGCCAAACCAAATCAGAAGAGGTTGAATTTTGATCCGTAAAGATCCGTGCAAATCGGCGGTGGATTTGGATCTATTTTTTGCGCAGGTCGTGCATTTCGTCGCGCAGACGGCGATAACGGCGGCTGAGGAAGGCCAGATACGTGATGTGGATTATCCAAGTGGCGGCGTACGCGGCATAAAGGAACTTCATCGCGGGGACCTCGCATCAGGCTGCAGCAACGCTTCCAGCGCCTCGGTTTCATCAAAGTCCTGCCGCGCGCGCTCCAGGCGGAAGCGCAGCCACACGACAAGGGCGGCGAAGCAAAAGAACGCCGCCATATTCATCAGCAGGGCATGGGTCATGCGCGGGTCGGCGCCCGAACCGGGCCCGCCAAAATAGACAGGCTGCGGGTGCTGGGTACGGAACAGGCGGTTGGCCACGTACACGAAGGGCACGTCGAGAAAGCCGAATACAGCCAGCACGGCGGCAATCACCGGGGTCTGGCCGCTGGTGGAGTAGCGGCGCAGGATCAGGTAGCTGATGTAAATCAACCACAACAGCAGGGTGCTGGTGAGGCGCGCGTCCCAAGTCCACCAGATGCCCCACACCGGACGCGCCCACAGCGGGCCGGTTACCAGCACAACGGTGCAGAAGACCACCCCAACCTCGGCGGTGCTCACGGCCAGCGCATCCGCCGTCGGACTGCGCCGCGCCAGGTAAATGATGGAAGCCGCAAAGTTGATCAGAAACAGGGTGAAGGCGGTCACCGCCGAAGGCACGTGGTAGTAGAAAATGCGCTGCACCTCTCCCATGGTCTGTTCCGTGGGCGCAGCCACCAAGCCTTCATAGAGGGCATAGCTCAGCAGTCCAAGGGTGAGCAGGGCGAGGATTACAAAGGTACGTCTCATTCGGCGTGCAATACCGTTTCAAAAAGGAGCAGGCACACAGTAGTAAACACCACATCGTAGACCACAAGCAACACCAGCCAGAAGCGATAGGCGCCTTCGCCGGTGAGGATGGCGGTGGTGGCGGAAACCATGGCCAGCAGCGCGGGAATGGAAATGGGGAAGAGGATGAGGGGCAGCATGACTTCCCGGCTGCGGGTGCGAATGGACATTGCGGCGAAGAATGTTCCATTGGCCACCAGGGCCCAGGTGGCCAGCACGGCCACAACTACTAACTCATACGCCGGCCCGATGGAGCGCAGGTTGTAGAAGACCATAAACAGAGGCGCCATCAGCGCCTCCAGCACGGCGACAAAGATGAAGTTGCCCACCGCCTTGGAGATGAACAGCGCGTTGGCGGGAGCGGGCGAAACCCGGTAGGCGTCCAGCACCTGGTTGCGCAGTTCGCGGGCCCAAGTCTGGTTCAGCGCCACCACCGCGGCAAACAGAAACGCAACCCACACAATACCACCGGCAATGTGGCGCGATTCCTCCGCCGTGGGGTCAAAGGAAAAACTGAAGATCACCACCACCAGCAGGGCGAAAAACAGCATGGAGTTGATGGCGTCCTTGGAGCGCCACTCCAGGCGCAAATCTTTGGCCAGGGAAACGCGCGTGATTTCGCCCAGGCTCATAGAGTCGCCCTCGCCGGAGGCGCACCGTGCGCCAGGCCCGCGGGCAGCTCGCGGCTGCGAGCGCTTATCTGTCCTGCGGAGATGCAGACGAATTCATCGGCCACGCCTTCCAGCAGAGCCGCCTGATGGGTCACGATGAAAATGGTTTTGCCGAAGTCGCGCATTTGCGCCAGCACGTGCGCCATTTCGCGCGCGGAGAGCACGTCCACGTTGGAAAAAGGCTCGTCGAGAAAAAGAACTTTGGGATCGTGTACCAGGGCGCGGGCCAGCGACAGCCGCTGCCGCATGCCCTGGGAATACTGGCCCACGCGGCGGGTCAGCGCGGGATCGAGGCCCACGGCGCGAATGGCGCGTTCGCAGGGCTGGTCTTCGCGAATGCCGTAAAGCGCTGCGAAGTAGCGCAGGTTCTCCATGCCGCTCATTTCTTCATAGAGCAGCGTGGGGTGGGCCATGTAGCCGATTTCAGGTGTGGCGGCGCGCAAGTCTTCGCTGCCGAGCAGGGTAATGGTTCCTCGCGTGGGCCGTGCCAGGCCAACCATGGCGCGCAGCAACGTGGTCTTTCCGGCGCCGTTATCGCCCAGGATGGCGTAGAGCTTGCCCGGCGAAAACTCTGCGCTTAAATCACGCAGAGCGGCAAAGCGGCCGAAAATCTTGCTGACGTGAGAAAGTGCAACGGCTTTGCCGGGCGCGGGCTGGCTTGGGCTGTTATTGATCGAGTTGGCGGGCGAAGAGGAAAAACTCACTTAGGAAGACCGGTAGCGCCGGGGTCGGCCTGGCTCATATCCTTGGCCGGAGCCGCGGGAGCGTTCTGCTGCTGGGGTGCGTACTTGGAGGCGCACTTGGCCTGGAGTTCATTGGCATGGAAAACGCCATCACGACCAAAGCTGCCTTCGGCCAGCGCCTGCGCGTTGTCCTTGAAAGTGTCCGGCGGCGCTTCGGTTCCGGTGTAAACCACCGGAAGCTTGTTGCCCTGCTCCACCAATGTGAACTCCACGTGCAGGCCGGTGCGGTGGATGGAGCCCGGCTCCACGTTCCCCGCTACCCGCAGGCGCTTCGTGTACACAGTGTTGTCCATGCCGCGCAGCTCTTTGATAGTCACGTAATAACTCTTGCTCTGCTGCACTCCGGTGTATGCCAGGTAGCCCAGCGCCACCACGATGATGGTGGTAGCGATGCCGAACTTCACGTACTTATTGCTATGCGACATCGGCACGGTAGACATGGACGGGAACACCCCTTGCGAAAACTCTAACCCTTAGGCCTACACGGGTCAAGCAACGTAAGGGCTTGGAGGCGGGGTACTTAGATGCCCTGAACCGGCAGGAGTCGGTGTCGCCCCTCGCGGCTCAGATCTTCGAGTGCGCATCGTACCCAGGACTGGAGCTTGCCCTGAGCGTAGTCGAAGGGTTTTGATCCCAGGTTAGCGCCCAAAAGCGGGGCGCGAACCTGGGCCACCTGCCTGCCTGCCTGACTACTGACTCCCGCATTTCACGAATACGGCGCGGGCAGGCCCAGGCTGCGGCGGTAGGCCCGCATTTCGTGCTGCTGGTGGGTGCGGATGTGCAGGTCGGAACGCGGCTTGCCGGTGCAGAGCAGAACAAAGCCAGCTTCTCGGTCCTGCGGATAAAAAGCGTCGGAATCCGACTGATCCACCTCGCCCGGTCCTTCCAGACGGCCGGCGCAGGTCAGGCACCGTCCCTGGTGGCAAAGTGCGGGTAGGGTGATACCGGCGGCCAGCGCCGCGTCCCAGATGTGCTGTTCCGATTCAACTACAATGGTGTGCTCGCCCTGCGGCGTCAGAAGGGTGACGCGGAAGACCTTCGAAGACGGTTGGGGTGGTGATTCGTCCACACATTGATTCTATCGGAGAGAAGTGTTCCTGCCCGGCCAGGAGAGCGCCCGGCCGGACAGGAACAGCGGGGACTAGGAACCGATGTAGAAGCGGCTGTTCTTGCTGTAGGGCGCTTCGCCCGGCTCGCCACGGCGGAAGTGGCCGGAGGGAATGCTCTTCTTGTCGCGTTCCCAACCCAGCAATTCTATGAACCAGGCTTCGTGTTCGATTTCCTCGTTGAGGATGCGGGCGGCCATGTCGTAAGTACGCGGATCCTTGCCGAAGGTTATGTCGCACACCGCCTGCCAGCTGCGGATGGCGCAGCGTTCCGACTCCAGCAGCAGGGTCAGAATGTTGGTGGCGGTAGGCGGATCGGGCAGCTTCGCGGCGGCGCAGCCGGCGCCGTCGTGGAACGCCTTCAGATCGTTGGGCAGCTCGCCGCCCAGTTCGTAGATGCGGGGCACAATCAATTCCCAGTGGGCGCGGTCTTCCAGGCGCGCGTCCTCGCAGATCTCTTTGTAGTCTTCGTGACCGGCCAGGTGCATGCGGAGAATGGTGTAGTAGTAGTAAGTGCTGGCAAATTCGGCGCCCGCATTGGCGATCAGCATCTTGATGAGCTTGTCCACATCCACGCCGCGGTTGCGAATGACCTCCACTCCCACACGCTGGCTGATGTCGCCGTGCTTGACGGTTATCTTGTCTTGCTTTTCCGGCATATTTCCTCCTGGCCGGCAGTCTAGCGCGCCGGAGTCGCAGAGGTCTAAGATATGGATTCTATAGTTGCGATAGTTTTTGCCGATGGCCGAGCTCGTAAGGAAACGACCTTCGCCATAATGAGTGCGCCAGGTTCAGCCGTCCCGACGGGACTGTTGAACATGCCGGCAAGGACCCGCCACTGAAGGTGGCGGGCTACTTTCATGCTGGTCCTCCGGACCGTCGCTTTCGCATGACGAGCCACTCTCGAGTGGGCATGCGCCTCTCCCCGGCGGGGCGAAATGAAAATAGCCCGCCAGTTTACTGGCGGGAATCATCCCCGGAAGACGGGGAGTCCCGTCGGGACGACTGAGCTCTAGCGCTTCTCGATTGCAAATAAATGCAACGAAGAATTCAGGACTTTTATGCAGGTTCACCAGCTGAAATATTTCTGCGCCGTCGCCAGAACCGGAAACTTCACCCGCGCTGCCGAGCACGAGCACGTGGCCCAGCCCTCGCTTTCGCAACAGATTCTGAAACTGGAAGATGAACTGGGGGCCAAGCTCTTCGACCGCCTGGGTCGCACCGCTCGGCTGACCCAGTTCGGGCAGGCCTTTCTGCCACGCGCGGAGGCCATCCTGCGGCAATTAGGCGCAGCCAAGCTGGAGATCCAGGAGATGGCTGGGTTGGAAAAGGGAACGGTGGTGGTAGGCGCTATACCCACGCTCGCCCCCTACTTCCTGCCTGATCGCTTGACCAGTTTCGCGCTCAAATATCCCGAGGTGCAGGTGAGCGTGGTGGAGGAGATCACGGCGGTGCTGTTGCAGCATCTGCACGAAGGACGCATTGACCTGGCGCTGGTGGCGCTGCCGGTGCCGGGCGAAGGCTTGCTCTGCGAAGAACTGGTTCGTGAGCCTCTTTACGTGGTGTTGCCGCAGCGGCACCGCCTGGCAGCACAGCCCGCGGTTTCGCTCAAGCAAATCGAGGGCGAGCGTTTCCTGCTGCTGAAGGAGGGGCATTGCTTCCGCGACAACACCATCGCCGCCTGCCGCCGGGCGCGCCTGCAGCCCAACGTGGTTTTTGAGAGCGGCCAGTTTGCCACTATCCTGGCCATGGTGGCCACCGGCATGGGAGTGTCGCTGGTGCCGGCCATGGCGGTGGAAGCGCGCAAAGGCTGCAAGTTCGTGCGCGTGGCCGATGAGAGCGCCTGCAGGAGGGTGGGCATTGTGCAGTTGAAACAGCACTTTCCCACGCGCGCGCACAGAGCGCTGCTCGAACACCTGCGGGAAAGCATGCGCCCACCCCGGCAGATGGCGGCGGGAGATTGATTTGTACTTTTGCTGAACCGTCCCAGGGAATTCAGAAGCACTGAGAAAAGAATGTGAGGACGCCCGCGGACGGTTGTGAGGGTGCAAGCAGCGCAGGGGTTCTTCGACTCCGCGGGCCGATTCGTAAGCGAATCGACCCGCTTCGCTCAGAATGACGGTGCAAGGGGGCGGTGAAAGCAGGCAGAGCGATTTGCGCTGATGGCGCAGCCGTGAGATACATT
Source organism: Terriglobales bacterium (assembly GCA_035280205.1). Lineage (GTDB taxonomy): Bacteria > Acidobacteriota > Terriglobia > Terriglobales > Acidobacteriaceae > JAICWP01. Next base: position 7,195 of record DATEGI010000334.1, read on the forward strand.
TGATGGCGAGGAGAAATACATGGCTGCGCTCCAGGTTGGACAGGCCGCGCCTGATTTCGATGTGCCCGCGCTCATCGGCGGCATCAAGCAGAGGTTCCGGTTGCGCGATCACCGCGGCAAGAGCAACGTGGTAATCGCTTTCCACCCGCTCAACTGGACGCCGGTTTGAAATAAGCAGATGGCGGCCTACAACGCGGACCTCGCGAAGTTCGCCGCTTACGATGCCCAGGTCGTGGGCATTAGCGTGGACTCCATCTACAGCACAGCGGCGTGGGAAAAGGAGATTGGTCCGCTGGACTATGCCCTGGCCGCCGATTACTGGCCGCACGGAGAAGTAGCGCAGAAGTTCGGAGTATTTCGCGACAAAGGCGAGTTTGCCGGCATCAGCGAGCGCGCCATCTTCGTGGTGGACAAGGTGGGCAACATCGCCTTCAGCAAGGTCTATCCCATCGAGCAGGTGCCGGAGACGGCGGAACTCTTCAGCGTGCTGGAAAAATTGAAGTAGTTTCGGGTTTCCAACTCAACCGATTTAATCTTCTTCCTTCTTTTGGCGGGTCACCGCTACCGGAATCCGCCTGTGGTGACCGGCGGGATCTATCATTTCGGCGGCGGTGACGTTGTACTTCTTGTCATAAACGTAATCGAAGCGCCAGGTTGATCCGTCAGCCAACGAAAGCTGTTTGAGCCGGTAATTACCGTAGTACTGGTTGACCAGCAGTTCGTGTCCGTTGCCGTCCTCGATGCTCAGCAGGCGGTTGTAGTCGTAAGAGTATTTCCGAAACAATTTGCCATTGCGCAGCACCTGCCGCAGCCTGCTCCCGTCATCGTAGGAGTAATCCATCCGCTGGCCGGTATTATCGGAGGCGGAAACAATGCGGTCGCCTTCATCGTAGGCAAAGCGTATCTCCCGGCCGTGCGGGGAACTGAGACGAAGGAGGCGGCGTGAGGCATCGCGCTCAAACTTTAGCTCGTCGCCGTGAGCATCGCGCATGCCCACGAGCGCGCCCTGTTGCGTATTCCGCGCCCAATAAGCTTCGGGAAAACGGTCCACGCTGCCGTCGGGAAAGGTCAAATCCCAACCGTCGCCATTCCAGCGAATGCGGGAACCGTAGAAAGCTCCCGAGGTGCTGGTGTGTTCATAGAGAGCGTCGCGGTAGCCGGTGCCCTCGGAAACGCGCGGGTAATCAATAATGCTTCCGTCCGCCAGCATCAGGTTGAGATAAGTGAAGGGATTGCGCCGGCCGTAAGGGCCGATGTCGTAAGGGTGATTGGTGCCGACACCGAAAGGACGGAAACCCCTGTCCCAGGAGGAGTAAGTGCGGGTCAAGGCAAGGGGGACCGTGTCCGGCAGGAACAGATCTGTCTGACGAAGCACAAACCATCCCGAACGCAGGTCCACTTCGTAGCGCTCCACGGGCGCGCTGTCGGTCAGGTGGGGCGCGCAGATTGAATCTTCTCCCCGTAACCGTTCGTCTGACCCCGATTCTGGTTCCACCACCAGGCAGGGGTATTGGGAAGTTGCCGGCTGGACGGCAGCCACCTGCTTGCGGACCAGAGGCTGAAGCGGCGGTACCGGGGCCGTGCTGGGGTAGAGCGTCACCGTTCCGCGCGATTCCAGCCCGCGAAAGCTCTCGCGCATGTTGTCCACATCTTCTATCCCGGAGTAGTCCCAATAGAGGACGCTGCTCGGGTCCACGCTTTCGGGCAGGTGGAAATAAAGCCTGCCAATTTCGCGCGCCAGCAACTTGCGCAAGCGCAGGTCGCGCAACTGCGAACTGGAGGAATAGCCGTAGAACTTGGGGTCGAGGCGGGCGGTGGAAATCACCACCAGGTTGTCCTGCCAGTAGTTGAATGCGTAAGGCCAATCCTTGGCGTACATGTCACGGTCGATAACGGCGATCACTATGGCGTGGGGTTCCGCTGCGGCCGGGATTTTGCGCTTCATGGTTTCCAGGATTTCTTCTGTCACCGCCTGATCACGATGGACATCAATCACTGACTCATCGAGGGGCAGAGGCGGCAACAGGGTCGCCGCGACTCCCAGCTTCTGTTGGCAGTAATCAGCCAGATCCTTGAGAGAAAGATTGGCCGGCGTTCCGAATGTAACCAGGTAAACGCGCCCACGGGGCTGCAGATCAGCCGTGTGGTAAGCGGGTGGCACCAGGAGATCAATGGCATGTCCCCTGAAGGGCACCATGGCAGAGAGCGATGAATAGCGCCACGCTCCGGCGCTGCGGTAGACATCCGCCTTCAGCATGCCCACGCCGTTGCGTCCGAGGATGGGCGTCATAAGAAAGCCTGACCCGTCGTTGCCGCGCGAATTGAGATAACCCAGGACAACGCCAGTGCCCCGAATGGAACCACCCATCGCTGCGGTGACTTCCGCGGAACGGGAGGCGTGCTCCAGAGCATCGCGGTAAATGACGGAAGAACGCAGCTCACCGAAGTGACGATAGGCGGATACGACGCCGGTAGTCAGAGGCGCGATGGCCAGGCACAACAGGAGAAAGTGAAGCCACCGCCGGGCGCGCGGCGAGAGCGGGCTGCGACGCGGCGGGAGTGCCAGGCACGGTTTGCCACAACGAACACAGAATTTGGAATCGTCAGGAAGGTCAAGTCCACAGTTACGGCAGAAGATCACAAAGCCTCATCCGCGCCCCGGGGGAAGAGCGGCCTTTTGGTCTGCGTATTGTGCACACAAGCCCCGCCCTAATCCAGTGGAATTTTGTTGCCGCGGTTTCCATCCCGGTGCGCCCCTGGTGTAAGCTTTTTCCCTTTGCACGACGGGAGCGGGGAGCGAGCATGCAGCGGCGGGCCACGGCGGTCCTGATTCTGACCACAGTTTTTTTGATTTTTGGCGCCAGCCAGGAACGACATCGGGCCGAGGCTGCGGAACCTCGAAGCTCCGCTCCCGCCATAACCGGCTTTTACGATTCGGCCCCGGAACAAAAATGGGAGAAGCTCTTCCTGGCGGTTCCCGACCCCAAGCAAGCGGAAGAGCACCTGCGTACCCTCACCTCGGCGCCGCACATGGCGGGCACACCGGAAGACAAGCAAACCGCCGACTATGTTGCCCGGCAATTCCAGCAGGACGGCCTTCAGACTGAAATCGTGGAATACAAGGTGTGGATGAATTATCCGCGTGAAATCAGCGTGGATGTGGTCGCGCCCGAGGGAGTGAGGATGCACGGCCCTACCCGCGAGCATGTGAGCGACGACCGCTACCAGGATGATGCCCGTGTGGTCACCCCCTTTACGGAGTATTCGCCGTCGGGCGACGCTGAGGCCGAGGTGGTCTACGCCAACTACGCACGCCCGGAAGATTTCGACAAGTTGCGGCAGATGCACGTGGACGTACGCGGCAAGATCGTGATCGCGCGCTATGGGCAGAATTTTCGCGGAGTAAAGGCGTACGTGGCCCAGGAGCATGGTGCTGCCGGGCTGATCATCTACTCCGATCCGATGGACGACGGCTACTTTAAAGGCGATCCCTATCCCGAGGGACCGTGGCGTCCGGCCACCGGGGTACAACGTGGGTCTATTGGATACATGTTCGAATTTGCCGGCGATCCCACTACGCCGGGAGTGGCGTCGGTGACCGGGCTCGCTGATTCGGAGCGCATACCGCCGGAGAAGTCGGCGGCGATGCCGCATATCCCCACCACTCCCCTCTCCTACGGCGATGCCGAGCCTATCCTGTCTCATTTGGCGGGGGCGGTCTCGCCGCGCGACTGGCAAGGGGCGCTGCCTTTCACCTACCACGTGGGGCCGGGTCCGGTACGCGTGCGCCTGTACCTGCAGCAGGATTATCAATACCGCACCATTTGGGACGTGGTTGGGCGAATTCCTGGCAGCGAAGAACCGGAGCAATGGGTAGTGGCGGGCAACCACCGCGATGCCTGGGTGTATGGGGCAGTAGATCCCAACAGCGGAACTACGGCCATGCTGGAGGCGGCGCGGGGCCTGGGCGAGCTTCTGCACGCGGGCTGGAAGCCGAAGCGGACCATCGTGCTGGGCAGTTGGGACGGAGAGGAGCAGGGCCTGATCGGTTCCACGGAGTGGGCTGAGCAGCACGCCTCCGAACTGGCCAGCGCCGCCGCTTATCTTAATGTGGACGTGGCAGTTTCGGGGCCGAATTTCGGGGCCTCCGCTGTTCCCAGCCTGAAACAGTTTATCCGGGAAATCGCCATGGCTGTCCCAAGTCCCAAAGGAGGAACGGTTTACGATGCCTGGAGCAAAGCGCCGGAAAAGCGCACCGGGCCCACCCAGCAGCCCAATTCCGCCGAGTTGAGCGGCTCGCAGATCCGGCCACCCGCCGCCGAAGGTTCGGGGCCGCCGGTGGGCGACCTGGGCAGCGGCTCCGATTACACCGCCTTTCTGCAGCATCTGGGTGTGCCCTCGGTAGATATCGGGTCCAGCGGCCCGTATGGCGTCTATCACTCAGCTTTTGACAACTTTGCTTATTTCAGAAGATTCACCGATCCCACCTTCGAGTATGAGCAGGAGATGGCCCGCATCTATGGCCTGGAAATGCTGCGGCTTGCTGACGCCGACATTCTGCCCTATGACTATGGACAATATGGCAAGGAGATTGGGGCCTATCTGAAAGCGGCGCAGACCAAGGCGGAAAGCAAATTCGGCAAGGGTGCAGTCGATTTCGCTCCTGCCATCGCTGCGGCCGCGCGCCTGGAAGCCGCTGGAAGTTCTATCAGTAAAGCGCAAAAAAATGCACAGGGCCGTGAAAAAGAGCTGAATAAACTCCTGTTTGGCACAGAGCGCGCCTTCCTTCTGCCACGCGGCCTGCCCAACCGGGCTTGGTACCGTCACGCCATTTATGCCCCCGGAGTCTATACCGGCTATGCCGCGGTGGTGATTCCCGGGGTCAACGAAGCTGTGGACACGGGTGACGGCGAGCGGACCAGGCAGGAATTGACGGAATTAACCAATGCCGTGAATCTGGCAGCGAAAATGCTGCGCAATTTTCGCTGAGCGAAAAAAATCGGGGCGGAACCGCCTTAAGTGGACCGAAAAGAGCTAAACTAGGGTCCTCTGGCCGGACTGTTCATAACGATATTTTGCCGTTGGTCTGGCCATCCGGGTGGGCTTGAAGCGCGTCTAAGTTCTTTGCCTCGTTCGTTCAGGTAGCCGTCCACCTCCAGACCATCTCGAGGAGAGCATGCCCGTCGCCCGAATCATTTCCACCAGCTTCGAAGATGCGCTCCGGTTTGCCGACTACTTACGGCCTCTCTACGACACGGTTGAAATCGCACAGCCAGGACGCGCCAACGACACTCCGGCGGACCTGGAAGTGAACCTGGAACTCTGCACCCCGGAGCAGGCATGGGAGCAGATCGCGCAGTTAGGCCAACAGCAGGAATGCGAGATTTTTGTTGCCCCCGGCACCCTGTTTCCCGCAGCCGAAGATCCGGAATCGCTGGCTGGTTTCGAACGGGAGGTCCCGGCAATGGCAGCAGCCTCGGAACTGGACAGCGCCGGCCATGAAGTGGAGGCTGCCATCGCCCAGGCCAGCGCCGCGGCGGCAACTGCGGTGGGCTCAAATGGCTCTGGGACCCACAAGGCACACACCGGCGAAGCTGTGCCGGAAGAAGAACTGAACTGGCTGGGCCGCGCCCGCGAGTCGTTGCGGCAATGGCTGGCGGTGCGCGCGCTGCTGAGGGAAATCCGACAAAGTCAGCAGGAAGAGCTGGCACAAGAGCAGATGCGGCAGCGGCAGATGGCGCTGCGGTTCGAACGCGAGCGGCGGGAGCAGGAAGCACGGCAATTGGCAGCCGCACGCGTGGCAGCGGAACTGCCGGTTACCACCCCGGAAGTGCAGCAGCCTCCAGAACCTCTGCCAGCGGCCGCCTTCACGGAGCAGGAAGCGATTCTGCAACAGCAGGCAGCGGAAGAGGAAGTGCAGCGCCAAGCGGAAGAGGAAGAGGCGGTCCGCCGCGGCTGGTTTGTGGAACAGATACTGCGGCGCAGAGCGACCGAGGAGTCGGCCCAGCCGCTGCCGGAAGCCGCGACACCGGAGGACGAGGCCGTGCCGGTGGAATTCCAGACCGTGCCGGCCGAGTCGTTCGCGGCCGCCGAGAAACTCGTCCCGGTGGTGCGCTTCAGCCGCCAAAAAAGAAGCGACCGCCTGCGACCGGCCATGGCGCTTGCGGGAATTACCAGCGTACTGCTCACGGCGGTACTGGTGGGATACGCCCACCGCCGCCCAGCCTCGCCTGTTCCGCTTTCTGTACTGCAACGGTCTAATAGCGTGGAACAGAAAGTGCCATTCGGCCCGGCTGTGATTCCTGCCGCGGAGCCAGTTTCACTCCCGATTGAGCAGGCCACCGCAGAGGCAGCGCCGGAAGCCGCTCCGCTTCCTGAACGGCATAGCTTCCGCAGCGATTTCCGCCGTGTGCGCGTGGATGGGCACGAGGTGGACTACGTCGCTGACGACGTAACCGTGCGCCATTTTAATTCGGCAATCCGTGGCAAGACGGTGCGTCATCCTGCCACGGCTGTTCCCATCAGCGCAACTAGCAGCGGAGTGAAGCAGATTTCCGACATAGAATGAAGCCTCACTGGGGCTTAGAGCCGTCTTCATCTTCCTTCTCAGTTGACGACCTGTAGTTTCCCCTGTGGAGTCCTTCCTAAGAAAAGTTCGTATCAGGCACGCCTTCATGCGTGCCGAGTCAGACGGCGCCTGAAGGCGCTGCTTTCGATCTGCCAGTCGGCATAGCTGAAGCTATGCCCTGACACCAACTACCCGAGGGGGTACGCACGGGGCTTGGTTGGTGAATTGTGGTTTGTTCTTCGGGAAGGTATTACGATGCGTTTTTCTCTGCCACAAACTTCTCCACCAGCGCAGAGTAGTCGGTCTTATCCAGCCCGTGGACTTGCTTGTTGTACTCGTCCACCTTCGACGAGTAGTTCATGGAGCAGAACTTGGGCCCACACATGGAGCAGTAGGCCGCGCTCTTGTAGTAGTCGTCGGCCAGGGTCTCGTCGTGCATGGAGCGCGCGGTCTGTGGGTCCAGCGAAAGCGCGAACTGCTTGTCCCAATCGAAGGTGTAGCGGGCGAAGCTGATGGCGTCGTCGCGGTCGCGCGCGCCGGGCCGGTTGCGGGCCACGTCGGCGGCATGGGCGGCGATTTTATAGGCGATGATGCCGTCCTTAACGTCTTTTTCGTTGGGCAAGCCCAGGTGCTCCTTGGGCGTCACATAGCACAGCATGGAAGCGCCGTACCAGCCGATCATGGCCGCGCCGATGGCGGAAGTGATGTGGTCGTAGCCGGGCGCGATGTCAGTAACCAGCGGCCCCAGCGTATAGAAGGGCGCGGCGAAGCAGTACTCCACTTCCTTGTCCACCTGCTCCTTGATTTTGTGCATGGGCACGTGGCCGGGGCCTTCGATCATCACCTGCACATCGTGCTCCCAGGCCTTCCTGGTCAGTTCGCCCAGGGTGCGCAGTTCGGCGAATTGCGCTTCGTCGCTGGCATCGGCCAGGCAGCCCGGGCGCAGGCCGTCACCCAGCGAAAATGACACGTCGTGTTTCTTGAAAATCTTGCAGATGTCATCGAAGCGCTCATACAGAAAATTCTGCTGGCGATGGTGGGCCATCCACTGTGCCAGGATGGCGCCGCCGCGGCTAACAATGCCGGTAATGCGCTTGTGTACCAGCGGCAGGTACTGGATGAGCACGCCGGCGTGGATGGTCATGTAGTCCACGCCCTGCTCGGCCTGTTCTTCGATTACTTCCAGCATCACCTCTGCGCTCAAATCCTCGATGCGCTTTACCCGGCTGACCGCTTCGTAGATGGGCACGGTGCCTATGGGCACCGGAGAATGCCGCAGAATGGCCTCGCGAATCTGCGGAATGTCGCCGCCGGTGGAGAGGTCCATCACCGTGTCGGAACCGAAATGCACGGCGGTGTGCAGCTTGCCCAGCTCTTCGTCAATGTTGGAGGTGACGGCCGAATTGCCGATGTTGGCGTTGATCTTGCATTTGGAGGCCACGCCGATGGCCATGGGTTCCAGTTCGGGATGGTTAATGTTGGCGGGGATGATCATGCGCCCGTGGGCCACCTCGTCGCGCACCAGTTCCGGCGTGAGCTTCTCGCGCCGTGCCACGTACTCCATCTCTTCTGTGATCACGCCGCGGCGGGCATAGTGCATCTGGGAGAAGTTCTGGTCGCCGGTGCGGTTCGCTCCTTCCCGGCGCCGGGCGATCCACTCTGCCCGCGGCTGGCCAGCCGGACCAAAGCCGTTGCCGTTGACGCTATTCTGCCTGGTGCCATTGCTGACTTCCATTATGTTCCCCCACTGATAGCATTACCTAAATGTTTAATTATACGCCGGGAAATTTGCCTCCTTCGCGACGCCAGGAATTCTCCGGATGAAGCATGCCTTCGGGTCTGAACTTTTCCCGCCCTTCTCGCGTACCATCACCTGCTAACCTTTTTGCCTTGTCGCGCGTCGGAGACAATATGACGAAGAACATCGCCGCCTTGTTAGTGGTCTGCCTGGGAATGCTGGCGGGAGCTCAGCAGCTACCCCGCACGGTATTGCCGGAGAATTACCAGCTCACGCTCTCACCCAACTTCCAAACCGATAAGTTTGAGGGCGATGAAACCATTCAGGTGCAGGTGGCCCAGTCTACCTCCAAGATCACGCTGAATGCTGCCGAACTTACGTTCGGCGAGGCCACTGTCACGCAGAACGGCTCCACTCAGACGGCGCAGGTGGCCACCGATTCTAAGGCGGAAACGGCCACGCTCACAGTTCCACAAGCGCTCGCCGCGGGACCCGCCACCATTCACATCCAGTACACCGGCATCCTCAACAATGAGCTCCGCGGCTTTTATCTGAGCCAGGTGGGCAATCGCAAGTACGGGGTCACCCAGTTTGAACCGGCTGACGCGCGTCGCGCATATGCTTCTTTCGATCAGCCCGACATGAAGGCCACCTTTGACCTCACCGTCGTAGTGGACAAGGGCGATATGGCCATCTCCAACGGCAAGGTGGTTTCCGACACGCCCGGCCCCGGAACGGACAAGCACACGGTGAAATTTTCCACCACGCCGAAAATGTCCTCCTACCTGCTGGCGCTAGCGGTGGGCGAGTTCCAGTGCGAAGCCGGCCAGGCTGACGGCATTCCCATTCGTGTGTGCGGCACGCCCGAACAGAAAGGCCGCGGGCACTCTGCTCTGCAGGCCGCTGAATATTCGCTGAGCTATTACGACCGCTACTTCGGCATCAAGTATCCCTACGGCAAGCTCGACATCATCGGCGTGCCCGACTTCTCCGCCGGGGCCATGGAGAACGTGGGCTGCATTATCGGGCGCGACATCCTGTACTTCGTTGATCCTAAGACCTCTTCCTACTTCCTGCAGAAAGCGGTGGCCGAGGACGGTGTGGCCCACGAGATGGCCCACCAGTGGTTCGGCGACCTGGTGACCATGAAGTGGTGGGACGACTTCTGGCTCAACGAAGGCTTCGCCACCTGGATGTCAGCCAAGCCCATCGCCGCCTGGAAGCCGGAGTGGAACCTGGCCACCGACGATGTGCAATCGGCAGCACAGGCCATGGCCGTGGATTCGCTCAGTTCCACGCACCCCATCCACCAGGAAGTGGAAACTCCGGCCCAGGCTCTGGAACTGGCAGACGTGATTTCCTATAACAAGACCGCAGCCGTGCTGCGCATGGTGGAGGGCTACGTTGGGCCCGCCCTGTTCCGCAAAGGCGTGAATGCCTACCTGGCCAAGTACGCCTACGGGAACACCACTGCTCCGGACTTTTGGACCGCCATTACGGCGGCCGCTAAGAAGCCTGCCGACAAGGTGATGATCACTTTCGTCATGCAGCCAGGCGTGCCTCTGGTGTCCGTCTCCGCTGCTTGCTCTAACGGCAATACCAAAGTTGAGGTCAGCCAGACCCGCTATTTCCGCAATCGGGAACTGCTAAATGCCGGCAGCAAGGAGCTGTGGCAGATTCCTGTCTGCCTGAAAGCAGGCAACCGCGAAAAATGCGAGCTGCTGACCAGCAAGTCGCAGACGATGGAACTGACTGGCTGCGCGCCGGTCTACGCCAACTCCGGCGCGCGCGGCTACTATCACTCTGGCTACGACGCCGCCGACCTGCACCGCCTGGCAGCCGGCGCCGAGCAGGACCTCTCTCCCGCAGAACGCGTTCAGCTTATAGATGATGCCTGGGCGGAAGTGCGCGTGGACCGCATCCACGTGGGCGATTTCCTGGCGCTGGCGGAAGCACTGAAGAATGATCCCACTCGCGCCGTTACCGACGAACTCGCTCAGGATTTGCAATACGTGGACCAGCATCTCACAACCGGCGCCGACCACGAGCAGTATGAAACCTGGGTGCGGCAGACCTTCGCTCCCATCGGCGAGCAGTTAGGCTGGATGCCCCAGGCCAAAGACAGCGAAGAGCAGCGCGCTCGCCGCGCGGACCTGCTGACCCTGGTGGGCGAAGTAGGCCACGATCCGAAGCTGGCCGAAATCTCCCGCCAGCTCACCGAAAAGGCACTGCGCGGCGAAGCGGTGGATCCAACCCTGCTCTATCCCGCTCTGAATATCGCTACGCGCAACGGCGATGCCGGGCTTTACGACGCTATCCAGAAGCACGCGCAATCCGCGACTTCGCCCGAAGAATCTTTTCGCTTTCTGCGGGCGCTGGGTAACTTCCAGAAACCGGCTCTGGTTGAGCGCAGCCTGGAGTATGCCGTATCTCCCAAAGTGCGCGCGCAGGACGCGCCCTTTCTCGTCGGACGCCTGATTGGCAATCCCGATACTCAAGACCAGGCCTGGGACTGGGTACGCCAGCACTGGAGCCAGGTGGAAGCCAAGCTGACCAACTTCTCCACCGGCGTGGTGGTGGATGGAGCGGGCAGCTTCTGCGATGCCGGGCACAAGCAGCAGGTGCAGGCATTCTTCAGCCAGCACCCGATTCCTTCGGCCCAGCGCACCCTGCAGCAGTCGCTGGAATTCATCGGCAACTGCGTGGACCTGAAAGCTCAGCAGGAGCCCCACCTCGCGTCCTGGCTGCAGCAGGGAGGCGGGCGGGAAGCGCAGTAGAGTGTGCATGGCCATGCTCTGAGCAGCGGCAAATGCCTGCGCTATACTCCGCAGCACAAATTGCTGCGAGGTTCATTCGCTATGCCCACCCTTGGCAGAAAAAGTAAGTTGCGGTTGGGAATTCGGCTTGCGCGCTGCGTTCTGGTGGCGATCCTGGTGTCAGCGGCAACTCTCGCCGCGTTTTCCCAGGGCTCAAACAGTTCCGCCAATCAGATTGACCAGGTCTTGCGCGAGGCGGTAAGTCAAAACAAGATTCCGGGCATTGTGGCCGTGGTCGCCGTAGCAGGCAGAGTCAGTTATCGGGGTGCATACGGAAAACGGGACACGCCCCAGAACCTTCCCATGGCCCTGGATTCGATTTTCCGCATCGCCTCCATGACCAAGCCGGTCACCTCGGTGGCGGTTATGCAGTTGGTGGAGAGCGGACGCGTGAAACTGGATGAGCCCGCCGCTACCTATCTTCCGGAGCTTGCCCACATTCAGGTACTTGAAGGATTCGACGCTGGGACAGGAAAAGCGCGACTCCGCCCTCCCCGGACTCCTCCCACAGTGCGGCAACTGCTTACGCACACTTCCGGCTTCGTTTATGAAATTTTCGATCCGGATATGCAGCGCTATGTGGCCGGCGGGGCGGTTCCTTCGATATCTCAGGGTGACGATGGCTTTCTGAAAGCGCCGCTGATGTTTGATCCTGGAACCCGCTGGGAATATGGCATCAGCACGGACTGGCTGGGCAAGCTGGTGGAGAAAGTCAGCGGCCAAACCCTGGCGGCCTACTTTCGCCGGCACATTTTCAAGCCACTGGGCATGAACGACACATTTTTCGATGTTCCGCCCAAAAAGCAAGCGCGCGTGGTCGGGCTTGAGCAGCGGCAGCCCGATGGCAGCTTGACAGAGGTTCCGCCGCAGCCTTTTAAACCGGTGAGATTCTTCAGCGGTGGCGGCGGACTCTACTCCACCGCGGGCGATTACATGAAGTTCGAGCGCATGGTGCTGAACGGGGGGAGGGCAGGCCATGCGCGCATCCTTCGCCCCGAAACCATCGAGCAGATGAGCCGCAACCAGATTGGCGACCTGCACCTCGTGGTACTGCGGAGTATGATGCCCCAGACGGCCCAAAATCCCATTCGCATTCCCGGGTCGCTGGACAAGTTTGGTTTGGGATTTGCCATCAACAGCCAGCCCGTCGAGGGCGGCCGTTCTGCCGGTTCGCTGTCCTGGGGCGGCATCTACAACACCTACTTCTGGATTGACCCGGCGCGTAAAACCTGCGCCGTTCTCCTGATGCAGATACTTCCCTTCAGCGATGATGCCGCCTACTCCGTGGCCGAGCAATTTGAGCGCGCGGTTTACGCGGGGTCGGCTAAGGCTGCCGGTGCCGTTGCGGGCAGCCACTGATCCGGCCGCACTGCCGGATACTTCCTGGGATTCGGCAGCGTTGCTCGAAAAAGCATTTTTCAGCTAATTGACTTTCCTGCCGGCCTTTGTCAACATGCGCACCCATCCGCAACAAAGGAGGCGTTATGCCACATTACCTGCACCAAGTTGCCTATTCACGGGAAGGTTGGGAGGCCCTGGTAAAACAGCCCCAGGATCGAGTGGAGGCCGTCCGGCCAGCCATCGAGCGGCTGGGAGGGAAGATCAAGAGCGCATGGTTCGCCTTCGGGGACTACGACGTGGTGGTGATCAGCGAAATGCCCGATAACGTGAGCGCAGCTGCCATTGCCATGGCTTTCGCCGGCGGTGGAGCCTGCAAGGCGGTGCACACCACGCCCCTGCTCTCGACCGAGGAGGCCGTTGAAGCGATGAGGAAAGCCAGCCAAACGGGTTATCGGCCGGCAGCAACCGCGGCGCGCGCTGCGTGAACTAAACTACCAATTCGAGCAGCAACAAGGCGGCCTCACGGGCCGCCTTTTTATTGAAAGGTCGGCTTTCCTGGTAGCAGGTAGTTTCCACAAATGAAACGGATGCGTGGCCTTCCGGAAGGGACTCTACCGCCGCCCTTCGCCGGCGGCGGCCAGGGTTCGTTCCGGCGCTTTTTCTGAGGCCGGCTGATGGCCACGTTCCTGCGGCGCAGGCTGCGGCTCGGCCGAGGCTTCCCGCGCCTTGCGCACCAGCCAGGCTCCGGGACCGTGCAGGTATTTCGCCAGCCGCTCCGCCACCCGCTTCAGCAGAATGCGGTCCTTCTGGCTCAGAGCCTTGCCTTTTTCGCTTTGCACTTCCATAGCGCCGTAAACATGCTGCCCCAGCGCCACCGGAATTACCGCGTGGGTTTGCGTCGCACGCGAACCGGTTTTTGCCCTCGACGGACCGGGCTTCGGTACCTCACCGGCCACCAGGTAAATTCCAATCCATGAGTAATGGCGCCCGTCGCCCATGATCTCGGCAACTTCATCCAGCGGGGTATTGTGCAAGCCGGCTTTGCGGGCCAGCGCCGTTTCTATCCGTGCTTCGAGCTCTTGCGGAGTGCGGTAGGTTTTCACGGCAATTTCCTGGACAGGGATTGGAGGATCAGGGGAAGTCTAACTGTCGCTTCGCCGCCGGTCAACGCTCAGTCGGCGGGCACAGGCGAGGTGTGCGGCGCCAGCGGCTGGCGTTCCTTGTTGTCCTCGGCGAGAGCAGGCTGGGGCTGCAGCCAGGCTCGAATCTGGGGCAGGGCGGCTCGGGCTGCCACTTCACCGGCGTGGATCAGTTCGGCGGCGCGCTCAAAACTGTCATAGCCGAAGCCGGCCACGTCCGGCTCAATCACCACGTCCGCCGCTCCCTTCCACAACCCGCTCATCTGCTCCTGGGCGATGGAGAAGCACTGGGAAATAACTTCAAACACATGCCGCGGGCCGCTGGCATCGCACCAGTGCGAGCGCAGGTAGACCCCGATTATCTTGTTGGCGCCCATGGCCCGCAGAGGCACGGTAGGCACAGTGTGTGCCAGCATGCCGTCCACCAACAGGCGGCCATTGATCTGCACCGGCAGGAACATTCCGGGATAAGCGCAGCTGGCGCGCACGGGCTCAATGAGCGGGCCGGAGCGGAAGACCACGCCTTCGCCGCTGATGAAGTCGGTGGCAGTCACTGCCAGGGGTATGCGCAGTTCCTCGAAAATAGGCACTTTCAGGACGCGCTTCAGGAAGCCCACCATGCGCTCATTGCTGGCAAAGCCGTAGCGCGAAATTGTCCAGCGGGCAAAATCGCGGAAGCGCACCAGGGCTGCCACCTCCGCCAACTCCGCCGCCGACATGCCGCTGCAGTACGCCGCGCCGATTACCGCGCCTACGCTGGTGCCGGCCACGCAGGCCACCGGAATATTTTCTTCCTCGAGCGCCTTCAGCACGCCGATATGGGCCAGGCCACGCGCAAAACCGCCGCCTAACGCCAATCCAATTTGTGGAACGGGAATATGAGCGGAGGTAGAAAGCGGAGGGGAAACACGGATCAGTTCGCGCTTAAAGGCCTGCAACGAACGGCGCAATCTACTGAATTTTCCCAAGTTCGACCCCACATCCTGCAGAGCCCTGGGACCGGCTCACTTATACAACCTGTCTAAGCAATTTCGATGCCAGTCCCAGGGAATGAGCTGCATTTCCTGTATTCCCAGCTCTTATAAACCCGTCATTTGGGTCTGGGTTTCGGTGACTAACTTCCGTGTTTCTGGTAACTTAGATTGAGTCATGGTGCGTGAGTTCTCAGCCGGCGGCGTTGTCCTCTATTTGCAGGATTCGGAGTGGACTGTGGCGGTAATTGAGCCCCGAAGGGACGCCGGAGTTGACAAGAATTCTCCTTCCAAGCGTAAGGTTACCCCCGTTTTGGCACTGCCAAAAGGCTTGGTGGACCAGGGGGAAAAGGCGGAACAAACCGCCATTCGCGAAGTGCGGGAAGAGACCGGAGTCGAGGCCACGCTGATTAACAAGCTGGCTGATATCAAGTACTTCTACGTGCGCAGTTGGGGCGACCGGCAGCGGGTGTTCAAGATTGTGAGCTTTTTTCTCCTGCTCTACCGTTCGGGACGAATCGGCGAAATCAGCGAAGAGATGCGCATCGAAGTGGAGCGCGCGCTATGGGTGCCCCTCGGTCAAGCCGCGGAGCGCCTCACCTATAAAGGGGAACGCGAAGTAGTGAAGAAGGCACAGGAATACCTGCGGGCGCATCCGGAACTGCAGGAAAGTGGGCCTAAACCGCGGCGGGCGTGCGAGCGCGCCTGAGTGTGCCATAATCGGCGCAATCATTTTGGGGGTGGGGCATGCGAGGGTTCCTCAGCATTGCGGCCGCAAGCAACCTAAGCGTGGCCCTGGCGACCCTCGTGTTCCTGGGATGGAATGCAGCGGGGGCCCACGCCGCGGCACGCAACACGGCGCGCTTTTCCTCATTATGGTTCATGGTGGCGTTTGCCGCACCCGGGTTGGGCCGCCTTGTTCGAGGCTTTCCGGCGCGAGCGCGCCTGGTGCAGGCGTTCGTGGCCGCGCACCTGGTGCACTTTGCGGTGGTCGCGGCGCTGATCGCGAGCTTTGAAACCGCGCACCTGGTGCAGAAACCGATTGCCTCCGCAGCCATCCTGGTTTTCGGATTCTCGCTGGTAGTAGGAGCCGGACTTACCGCCACGCCGCGCGGTTCGCGCTTTTACAGCACCTTGCATACGTTCACGCTCTATGTGCTTTTCCTGGTATTTTTTCTGGCCTTTGCGCAGAATGCAGTGAAACCGCTGCGGCTGATGGCAGTTCCTCTGGCGCTGGCGCTCATACTTCGCCTGACCAGTGGCTGGACTTTTTACACAGCCCGGGCCAAGAGTCCCAACTGATTCCTCAATAATTGTTGTGTCCCCCTTCGTCACTCACAAATCTATTGTTGACAGGAGAAATCAGTGAGCAGAATTCTGAAAATTGCAGTGGTGGTTTGCCTGGGAACATCGGCCGCCATGGCGCAACTAGGCGGCGGCAACATTTTCTTCGGCTACTCCTACGACCATGCCACGGCAGCCACTCCGGCGCTACTTCCTGATGTGGGCGGAGTTGTGGCCTCCGGCAGCACGGGACTGAACGGCTGGAACGCATCGGCGGAAATGAAGTTCTTGCCCCTCATTGGACTTGTGGCCGATTTCAGCGGCCACTACGGCTCGCAGACAGTGACCGCAGTGTGTGGATTTATAGCTCCTTGCGTGAACATCCGGGAAAACATGGACAGCACGGTTTACCATTTCATGGTTGGGCCGCAGCTATCCTTTACCGTGGGTCGAGTGCGGCCGTTTGCGCACGGTTTGTTCGGCGCCGGCCACCTAAGCGAGAGCGCCAGGGCGCGGCCTTTTTCGGCGTCCGACACGGCGTTTTCCTATGCCTTGGGCGGAGGCCTTGATTACCGCCTGCTAGGGCCGCTGCGCTGGCGGGTGCAGGGCGATTTCCTGCGCGATCAATTCTTCGGTCCGACGCAGAATAATTTCCGTTTCTCCACCGGACCGGTCCTCCATTTCTAATCACACGGATATGTGATCCATGCACTTGCGCTTTGCGGTGGATTGTTGTTCTCAAACTGGAACTGCTGGAATAATTTTTGTAAGATTTTGCTTGACGCGCAGGGATCCCTTTACTACAGTTAAATCAACTTAATAGGGCGCGTGCCGTTGCCATCCTCACCCCACATCTATTACGGCACGCGCCCGGTCTGTTTTTGGACGCTTCACGCCGCCGACCTCAAGAGCTTCCACCACAAAGGGCACAAAGAACTCGAAGGAGGCACTAACGATTTTTTGCGACAGTAGCTGCACCGGGCGGAAAGGGGGTGCAACTGCGTCGTTTTATCGGCAACTAGTGCTTGGCAGCTGCGGAGGAGAAAGATCAAGTCACGGACAAAAATCAGCTGGGAGTGGTAAAAAGTAAGAGCTTCCCAGAGCGTTGAAGCACGGTGGTGGACCATTATGGGAAAGAATATTCAGAAGGTTGCAGTTCTAGGCGCGGGGACCATGGGTTCCCGCATAGCGGCCCACCTGGCCAATGCAGGAGTTCAGTGTTTGTTGCTGGACATCGTGGCGCCGGGTGTTGGGCCGCGCAATGGCGTGGCGGATATGGGGTTGGAAGGGGCGCGCAAATCCAAGCCCGCGGCTTTCTTTGAGCCCGGCCTGGCGCGGCTGATTACCACCGGCAATTTCGAAGATGATTTGAGCCGGCTGGCAAGTGTGGACTGGATT